>NZ_JBKHAQ010000012.1:0-41213 GCF_046542825.1 Rhodosalinus sp.
GATCAGCTGGTCGGCACGGGTGCGGCGCCAGTTCGGCGAGCGCAAATCCGCCCAGCCGTCCAGCCAGGCGCCGGGCGTCGCCATCGATCAGGCGCAGGGTTTCGCCACGAACGACGTGACGGTCGGGATAGATCTCGATCTCTTGCTCTACGATTTCGGGCGCTCCCGGCTGCGCATCGATGCCGCCAAGGAAACGGTGCTTGCCACCCGCCAGGGGCTGGTCGCCGTTGAGCAGCAGGTGTTGCTGCGGGCGGTGCGGGCGTACATGAACGTCCGGCGCGAAAGCGAGAACGTCGCGCTTCGCGAGAACAACATGCGGCTCATCACCCGCGAGCTGCGCGCGGCCGAGGACCGTTTCGAGGTGGGCGAGGTCACCCGCACCGATGTCTCGCTGGCCGAGGCGCGCCTCGCCGGCGCCCGCGCCAACCTCGCGCTCGCACAGGGGAACCTGGCGCAAGCGGTCGAGGAATACCGGGCGGTTGTCGGGATGCGTCCGGGCAACCTGCCGGAGCCGGGGCGCGTCCCGCAGACCGTGTCCAGCGCGGCGGAGGCGCGGTCGCTTGCCGTGCGCAGCCATCCGGAAATCCTGCAGGCGCAGCGCGAAGTGACCGTTGCGGAACTCAACGTGGCGGTGGCCAGGGCTGCCATGCAGCCGACGGTCAACCTGGGCGGCCGCCTTGGCCTGACGGAGACATACGATCGGCCGGACTATACACGCAGCGGCGAGATTTCGCTCGGCGTCGGCGGACCGATCTACCGGGGCGGCGAGCTCTCGTCGCTCGTGCGCCAGGCGCAGGCCCGCCGGGATGCGTCGCGGGCCGACCTGATCGTCATCAGCGATCAGCTTGCGCAGCAGGCCGGCGACGCCTGGGCGCAGTTGCAGGTTGCTCGTGCCGCGCGAGAAGCGAGCATCCGGCAGATCCGCGCCGCAGAGGTCGCCTTCGACGGTATTCGCGAGGAGGCTAGGCTCGGGGCGCGGACCACGCTGGACGTGCTCAATGCCGAGCAGGAACTGCTCGACGCGCGGGCGGGTCTGATCTCGGCCAGCGCGGACGAATACATCGCGGCCTATTCGCTGCTGGCTGCGACCGGCCTGATGACCGCAGAGCACCTTGGGCTGTCCGTGCCGCGCTACGATCCGTCGGAGTACTACAACCTTGTGAAGTCTGCGCCTGCGGTGAACTCGCCGCAGGGCCAGGCGCTGGACCGCGTGCTGCAGTCGATCGGCAGGGATTAGGCGATCCGCCGCGCAGCCGCTGCACCTGTTGTGCGACGGGCGGGGCCGGTCTAGACTTTCCAACGAGGCAAGAGCGGCAAACGCGCAAGATGAGCAATTCCGTCACCCAGTCCGAGCTCGAGGACGTGCTCGCCGCGATCCGGCGTCTGGTCGCGGAAGACCGGACCTCCCCGGCCGAGCCGTCGCGCGGGTCCGGCCATGCAGGCGCGCGCGACAAGCTGGTGCTGACGCCGGCGCTTCGGGTTCACGATCGGCCATCGCCGGATGGCGCAGAGCGGGCTTCGGCAGTTCCCGATACGGGGGCGGAACGTCCCGTGGACCCGGAACGCCAGGGAGGCGGGGGCACATCGCAGCCTGAAGGGCAGGCGCGCGGCACGGATCCTGTCGACACGGCGACCGAAGAGGCCGCGCCGGCCCGTGCCCTTAATCGACCGGGCGAGAAGGACGCATTGCCCAATGGCGCGCGCCACGTCTCCGACGCGGGTGCGGCAGGGGACGCGCGACCGGCGGCAGAAGGCCCGGAGCAGGCCGAGGCGCGGGCTGCGCAGATGTCGCCGGATACGACACCGGACCCGGCGGCGCCGAGAGACGGCGTCGAGCCCGCCGAGCCGGGCAGGGATCCGCAGGCGCGCAGGATGAGCGATGCCGAACCGCTCCCGCTGGAGGCCACGTCATGGCCGCAGGCCGCGGAGGCGCCGCACCCGCCGGTTGCCGATGCCGCCGGCGGCGATGCAGGGTCTGAAGCCGCGTTTCCAGATGCGGCCATGGAATCGGCCGGGCCACGACAGCCGGAGAACGGCGCAGAGGCCGCCGCGGACGTGACCGGGCGAACCGTCTCGCTCGAGAACAAGATCGCCGAGCTGGAGGCGATGATCGGAATGCACGGCGGATGGGAGGCCGACGAGGGGGACGAGCCCCCCTTCACCGCGACGAGCGGGCCCGAGGCGGAAGACGACGAGAGCGCAGCGCATCCCGGCGAGCGGTCCGACGCGGCGTCCGAGCCCGAGACGGCAGTCCTGGATGAGGAGATGCTGCGCGACCTGGTGGCGGGCATCGTGCGCCAGGAATTGCAGGGCGAACTGGGCGAACGCATCACGCGCAACGTGCGCAAGCTCGTGCGGCGCGAGATCCATCGCGCGCTGACTGCGCAGCTCTTCGACTAGGCAGGCATCCCTCGACAAAAAAAGCGCGCCATGGCGGCGCGCCTTTCTCCGGTTTCCGTAGGACGTCAGGCCGCTTCTGCACGCTCCGCAGCCGCGGCGGCGTTCCGGCGTTCGCTCTCTTCGCGCGACAGTGCGACCGAGGTGCGCACGCCGCGGGAGACGAACTCCATCAGACCGTTGACGACACGTTCGGTGGGATCGATGCCGGCGCAAGACAGAACTTCGCGCCCGTCGCGCGAACGCGCCCAGCGGGCGATCTGGTCCGGGCCGTTGCCGTACTTCTTGTCGTCGGCGATGGCGTCGTCAAGCGCGGCCAGCACGACAGCGGCGAAAAGCTTGCGCGCACGCATGCCCTGCTCTGCATTGAACGCGGTGCCGTCAACGAAATCCTTCATCTCGTCGTCCTTGTTATTGCTCTTGCGTGGTAGGCGTGCCGGTGGTTATCGCGCACTTGGGACGATTCGGATACCCTACCGTTGCAAGTCTGTCATGCGTTACGTGCATGGCTTGTCCCGCCGGATACACGAAATACGCCGGGTTGTCACAGGTCGTGACGCGAGATATAGGAACGCCCGCGTCTCGATCAACCATTCGTCAAGGTTTCGCATCATGCCTCGCATCAACGGCAATGAAATCCGCCCCGGCAATGTGCTGGAGCACAACGGCGGCCTCTGGGTGGCCGTGAAGGTCGAGCATGTGAAACCCGGCAAGGGTGGCGCATTTGCCCAGGTCGAGATGCGCAACCTTCGTAATGGGTCAAAGCTCAACGAGCGATTTCGTTCCGCCGACAAGGTCGAACGCGTGCGCCTCGAGCAGAAGGACCAGCAGTTTCTCTACGAAAACGACGGGATGCTGGTGTTCATGGATGCGGACACCTTCGAGCAGATCGAGCTGCCCGCCGAGATCCTGGGCGAACGGCGCCCGTTCCTGCAGGACGGCATGACGATCCAGATCGAGTATTACGAAAACGAGGCGCTCAGCGCGACGCTGCCGCAGAAGGTGACCTGCACCGTGGCCGAGACCGAGCCGGTGGTGAAGGGGCAGACGGCAGCCAACAGCTTCAAGCCCGCGGTGCTCGACAACGGTGTGCGGATCACGGTGCCGCCCTTCATCGCGCAGGGCGAAGAGATCGTGGTGAACACCGAAACGATGGAATACGCCGAGCGCGCCTGAGCGCGCTCGCCGGCTGGGCCGCCCCCGATGTCCAGCACCTTCCGCCACAGCGAGATCCTCGAGATCGCCCGCCGCGAGGGAAAGGTGACCGTCGAGGGCCTTGCCCAGCGTTTCGGCGTGACTGTCCAGACCATCCGCCGCGATCTGTCGGACCTTGCCGATGCCGGAAGGCTAGAGCGGGTGCACGGCGGCGCGGTTCTGCCCTCCGGCGTGGCCAACATCGGCTACGAGGAACGCCGCGCGCTCAACGCCGGGGCAAAGGAGGCGATCGGCGCCGCCTGCGCGGCAGAGATCCCCGAAAGCGCCTCGGTCTTCCTTGCCATCGGGACGACAACGGAGTCCGTGGCGCGCCACCTGCTGCGGCACCGTGACCTGATGGTGGTCACCAACAATCTGAATGCCGCCAACATCCTGCTGGCCAATCCCGACTGCGAGATCGCGGTCGCGGGCGGCACGCTGCGCCGCGCCGACGGGGGCCTTGTGGGGCCGCTGGCCAGCCGCGCGGTGGCCGAGTTCAAGGTCGATATCGCGGTGATCGGCTGCTCGGCGCTGGACGCGGATGGCGACATCCTGGACTTCGACATCGCCGAGGTCGAGGTCAGCCGCACGGTGCTGCGCCAGTCGCGCCGCCGGGTGCTGGTGGCGGACGCCTCGAAGTTCCACCGCTCGGCCCCGGCGCGGATCGGTTCGCTGGCCGATCTCGATGCGATCTATACCGACGGGCCGTTGCCCGCGGGCCTGTCACGGCGCTGCGCCGGATGGCAGACCGAGTTGCGCGTCGTGGCCGCAGGCCGGGCGCCGGCCTAGCGCGACACCCGGGCTCGCGCGGACGGCCTCACGGGTGCCAGCGCACGCGCGCATCGCCCGCGGTCATCGTCTCTCCCGCGCGGTCATAGCGCAGGTAGGCGATGCCGCGCCCGCCGGCCTGGGAATAGAGGGTTCCGGCGGCCTTGCCGCCGGCCTCGATGGGCGTGCCCACGGGGGCCGCCCCCTCGACCTCGACGGTGGCGAGGCCCTTTTTCAGTTCCGTCTTGTGGTGCATCCGGGCGGTCACCTCCTGGCCGACGTAGCAGCCCTTGCGGAAATCCACGCCGTTCAGACGCTCGAACCCGGCCTCCAGGATGAAAGTGTCAGGGGTCAGTTCCACCCCGGTTTCCGGCACGCAGGCCGCGACGCGCAATACCTCCCAGTTGGTCCCGTCGTCGCCGCCCTCGGCGCCGTAGAGCCGCCAGCCCAGGCTGGGATGGCGGGGATCGGAAAAGGCGCCCTCGGGCGCGGGGCCGGTGCCGCGCCGCACCTTCAGGTCCGTCTCGTCGATTGCGACCTTCGCGCGCAGCTTGTAGAGCGACAGCCGCTTGACCAGATCCGGCGCCAGCGGCGCGGCAACGTCCAGCAGCACCGCGCCGTCGCCTTCCGGCACCAGGAAGAAGTCGGCCAGATACTTGCCTTGCGGGGTCAGCATCGCCGCGTAGACGAGCCCCTCGTCCAGCTTGCGCAGATCGTTGGTGACCAGCCCCTGCAGGAAATCGTGCGCTTCGTCGCCCGAGATCCTGAGCACCCTGCGTTCCGTGCCGCTCATGCAATCCCCTTCCGTTTGCCGATCGGAACATAGGACGGCAGCGCGCGTGGGAAAAGGCAGGTGGGAGCCAAGGCGCCGGGGCCTGGCGCGGGCGTGCCATCGCGCTATCGTTCGCGCGGGCAAGCGAAAGGATCGAGCCAAGCGAAAGGACCGAGCGATGCGCGACAGCCCCCCTGGCCGTGTCGAGGATTACACGGGAACCTGTCTCGTTCTCTTCTTCGTCAATCTGTTCGGGATCCTGACGGCGGTGATGGTCGCCTTCGGCTGGCCCGCGGTTCTTCTCGTCGCGGGGGCGCTGCATGTCGCGATCGACTGGCTCGGGCGGCGGCGCGATGCCAAGGATGCCGGCCTTGCCGCCATTCCGGGCATCAAGAGCCCGAAATCACGGACGCAGAAGTCGGAACCCCCAGGGCCGGACCCGTAAGTCAGGGGTTCAGCAAGGGCATCGGGTCCACCCGCTCGGTCCCGCGCGTGACCTCGAAATGCAGGAACGACGGCGATCCCGGCGCCACGGCGGCGATGCGGTCGCCGCGAGAGACACGGTCGCCGCGGGCGACCTCAATGTCCTGCAGGTTCACGTAGACGCTGAGCAGGTTGTCTTCGTGCTTGATCACGACGATGGAAACCTCGTCGGTCGTCTCGGTCACGGCGGCGACCTGTCCGGCGGCGGCGGCGCGCACCGGCGTCCCGGGGTCGGCGGCAATGGCGATACCGTTGTTCCTGCCCCGTGCGAATTCGCGGATGATCGGGCCATCCACCGGCATGGACAGGGGCGCCGTGTCAGCTTCGGTCTGTTCGCGCCCCAGCTCGGGCGAGGGCGGGGCGGGCGCGGGCTCCGCGGCGGGCGTCGCATCGTCCTCGGGCAGTGGCTGCGTTGCGCTGGGCGGCGGCGGGGTGGGGGAGCCCGTGCCCGGCGGCGGCGTCTCGCGTTCGGTCTCGGCCGCGGTCCGGCGGGCCGGTTCCTGGGCGACGGGGATCAGCAGGTGCTGCCCGTCGCGCACCCCGAAATCCGGGCCAAGGCCGTTCCACTCCGCCAGCGAGCGCACGGAGACATCGTAGAGCCGGGCGATGGAATAGGCGGTCTCGCCCCGCTCGACCTGATGGCGGATCGGCTCTTCGTCCTCCGGCTCCGATGCGGGCCGGGACGGCGCAGGCTCGGCCGCGGGCAGCGGCTGCGTCTCGACCGGCGAGGGGGCCGCGCCGTCGATTGCCGGGCCGGCGAGCGCGGCCACATCGAGCTCGCCGCGGCGGTCGGTCGCAGCCGGTTCCGCTCCGGCGGGCTCGCTCACGCGCCGTGGCAGCGCGATGATCTCGCCCTGCCTGAGCAGCGTGTCGGGCTGCACGCCGTTGTAGCGCGCAAGCTCCCCTGCCGGCAGGTCCACCCGTGCCGCCACGTCACCCAGCGTGTCATCCCGCCGCGCCACGGCGACCTGGTAGTTGGGATAGGAGATCACGCCGCGGCGGTCCGGCTCCGGCCGGTCCGCCACCGCACGGCTCGCCGCCTCGGCGGTGGTGATGTCGCTCGGCCGCAGGTCGAAATCCATCGGCTCGGTGCAGGCGGTCAGCGCAAGCAGCGCGGCGGTTCCCGACAACACGCGCACGCCGGTCCGGGCAGGGACACGCATGGCTCGACATTCCCTCGTTACGCGCCCCTTGTGACGGGACGTCTGTTGCACGCGCGGCACTCGTCCGCCTCACTCCTCGCGTCCGAGCCCCTCGACAAGCGGCACGAACCGCACCGGCAGAAGTTCGTCGTAATCGTAGCCCGATTCGGTCCGCGTCACGCGGATCAGGCTTTGGACGGCATCCGACTGCCCCACCGGCAGGACCATGATACCGCCGATCTTGAGTTGCGCCAATAGCGGGCCTGGCGGATCCTCGGCCGCCGCGGTCACGAGGATACGGTCGAAGGGCGCCTGATCGGCCAGACCGTGGCTGCCGTCGGCGATCACCGCCGTGATGTTGGTGAAATCCAGTGCGGCGTAGATCTCGCGCGCCTCGCGGACGAGGCGTGCGTGCCGGTCCACGGTATAGACCCGGCGCGCGAGATGCGCGAGTACCGCTGCCTGATAGCCCGAGCCGGTGCCGATCTCGAGCACCTTGTCGCGGCTCGTCACGTTCAGTGCCTGCGTCATCAGGCCGACCACGGAGGGCTGGCTGATCGTCTGGCCGCAGGCGATGGGCAACGGCATGTCGTCGTAGGCGCGATCGTGAAAGTAATGCCGGACAAAGGCGCCGCGATCGACCTTTTCCATCGCGGTCAGAACGCGTTTGTCCGTTACCCCGCGTGAGCGCAGGGCGAAGAGGAAGCGCATCTTGCGCTCCGCGGGATCGTCGGGCGCGTCGCCGGTCACAGCCTCTCCCTGAAGTGGTCGAGCGCGTCGTGGGCCGTCAGATCCGCGCGCATCGGCGTGACGGAGATCCAGCCCTCGAGGTTCACGGCAGCGTCGGTGCCGGGCGCGGTCGGCACCTGCTGGTTGACCCCACGGATCCACAAAAAGCGGCGGCCCGAGGGCGACAGATGCGGCTCCGTCCGGAAGCTGGTGCCGCGGCGGAAGCCCTGCGCGGCGGTGCGCAGGCCCTGCACCTCGTCCGCCGGCACCGGCGGGAAGTTCACGTTGAAGAACAGGCGGTAATCGGCGCTCTCCTCCGGCATGGCGGAAAGGATGCGCCGCACGACCTCGGCGCCGTGGCGTTCCGCCGCGTCGAAGCGGTTTTCAAGATGCGCGACGCGCGGCCCGTAGAACTGCGAGAGCGCGATCGCGGGCAGGCCCTGCAGCGCCCCTTCCATCGCGCCGCCGAGCGTGCCGGAGTAGAGCGCGTTCTCGGCCGAGTTGTTGCCCCGGTTCACGCCCGAGAGCACAAGATCGGGCGTCGCGCCGTCGAGCACGTCGTAAAGCCCGGCCATCACGCAGTCTGCCGGGCTGCCTTCGGCCGCGTAGCGCCGTTCGCCCATCTGCGCGATGAGCATCGGGTGGGTGTAGCTGATCTTGTGCGCGACGCCCGACTGCTCGAAGGCGGGTGCCACGACCCAGACCTCACCCTCCGGCCCGGCGATCTCGGCGGCGATCCGTTCGAGCACGGCGAGACCGGGCGCGTTGATGCCGTCGTCGTTCGTCACAAGGATGCGCATGGATCGCCCCGCTCTGCCCCGGCCCCTCTCCTAGAGAACGGCGCGGGGCGCGGCAAGCAAACCGCGCTCAGTCGAGTTCGGCCAGAAGCCTGCGCGCCTCCTCGTGCCTGTCGGCCAGTTTCGCCCGGTCCTCGCCGGGGTAGAAACGCGCGCGTAACGCCGTCGCGGTGGGCTGCGGCGACAGGATGTGCACCCGCGGCCCGATGCGCGCGCCCTCCGCCTGCCAGCTCCGCGCCAGCGCGATCTGGGCGGCCTTTGTGGCACCATAGGCGCCGAAGAACTTCTCGCCCGCCCGAGGGTCGTCGAAGAAGAGCGCACGGCCCTCGGTGCCCAGCAGGGGCGCGAGTGCGGCGATCAGCGCGGCGGTGGCGGTCACGTTGGTGGCCAGCGCCCGCGCCAGCCCCTTGTCGTCGATCGAGGGAACAGGCGAGAGAGGCGGCGCCTCGACCGCCGTGTGCGCCCAGAGGTCGAGCCGCCCCCAGCGGTCGAAGATCCCGCGCGCAAGCCCTGCCACGGCATCGGGTTGCGTAAGGTTCATCGGCGCGAGCGTGGCCTGCGCGCCGGCTGCGCGGATGCGGTCGTCGAGTTCCTCGAGCGCGCCCTGCGTGCGGGCGACGGCGAGCACATGGTGGGTCGGGGCCAGCGCCTCGGCCAGCGCGGCGCCAAGGCCCCGTGAGGCGCCAGTGACGAGGGCGAGGGGACGGTCTTCGGTCATGGTGCGCTCATTCCACGGCGCGGCGCCGGTGGCAAGCGGCCAGGCGGGGCTTCCAGCCACCATTGGCGGCTTCGTCGCCTCAGCCAGCGTTTCGCGCCGGCAAGACGACCGCGGCAGAACCTGCGGGGGGTTTTCTTTCGGAGCGTGATGAGGGAAATTGTCGCGCAGGACAGTCAATCTGGAGAGAGCACCGTGACACTTGCCCAGGCCGCGCTCGGCCACCGTTCCTTCACCACCCAGGCGCTGCTGGTGCTTTCGGGCTCCGTTGCGCTGGGGCTTCTGTCGCAGGTCGAGGTGCCGATGGTGCCTGTGCCGATGTCGCTGCAGACGCTTGGCGTCACGCTGATCGGGCTGACCTTCGGCGCGCGCCTCGCGGCGCTGACGGTGCTGGCCTATCTCGCGCAGGGCGCGGCGGGCCTGCCGGTATTTTCCGGCGGTGACGCCGGCGCACATCACCTCGTGGGGCCCACGGCAGGCTTCCTGTGGGGCTTCGTGGCGATGGCCTGGCTGACCGGCTGGCTTGCCGAGCGCGGGTTCGACGGGGGCCTGCTGCGGCTCTTCGCGGCATCGGCGATCCCGGCCGCGCTGCTGTATGTGCCGGGCGTGGCCTGGCTGCACCTGGCGTTCGGCCTTGATCTCTCGGCCGCCGTCGCCGCGGGCGCGCTGCCCTTCCTGCCGGGGGATGCGGTGAAATGCGCGATCGCCGCGGTGACCGTCGCGGGCGGCTGGAAGGCGCTGGGCGCCGCGCGCCGCTGAGCGAGGACGCCCGACAGGGCGGAGGAGCGGCCCCTTCGGGGGCCGTTTCCTATTCCGCGGCCTTCATCGCGAAGCCCTGCTCGATCATGTCGGAGGGCTCTACAGGGTATTCGCCCGAGAAGCAGGCGTCGCAGTATTGCGGGGCGGCGTCGTTGCGGCCCGCGGCCTCGCCCACCGCCCGGTAAAGCCCGTCGAGCGAGATGAAGCGCAGCGAATCGACGGCCAGATGCCTGCGCATCTCTTCCTCGGACATGCTGGCGGCCAGAAGCTTTTCGCGCTGGGGCGTGTCCACGCCGTAGAAGCAGGGCCAGGCCGTCGGCGGCGAGGCGATCCGGAAGTGCACCTCTGCCGCCCCGGCGTCGAGCACCATCTCCTTGATCTTGCGCGAGGTGGTGCCCCGCACCACCGAATCGTCCACCAGGATCACCCGCTTGCCGCGAATGAGCGCGCGGTTGACGTTCAGCTTGAGGCGCACGCCCATGTTCCGGATCTGCTCGGTGGGCTCGATGAAGGTGCGGCCCATGTACTGGTTGCGCACAATCCCCATGGCGAAGGGGATGCCCGATTCCTGGCTGTAGCCGATGGCGGCGGGCGTGCCGCTGTCGGGCACCGGGCAGACGAGGTCGGCCTCGACCGGCGCCTCGCGCGCCAGTTCCACGCCGATCTGGCGGCGGGTTTCATAGACCGAGCGCCCGCCGATCATCGAATCGGGGCGGGAGAAATAGACGTGCTCGAAGATGCAGAAGCGCGGGCGTGCCGGCCGGAAGGGGCGCAGGCTCTCGACGCCCTTTTGGGTGATGACCACCATCTCGCCGGGGTCGATCTCGCGCACGAAATCGGCACCGATGATGTCGAGCGCGCAGGTCTCCGACGAGAGCACCCAGCCGTCGCCCACGCGGCCCAGCACCAGCGGGCGTACGCCGAGCGGGTCGCGCACGCCGATCAGCTTCGTGCGCGTCATGGCGACGATGGAAAACGCGCCCTCGACCCGGCGCAGCGCGTCCTCCATCCGCTCGGGGATGCCCTTTTGCAGGGAGCGCGCCATCAGGTGGATGATGCATTCGGTGTCGGAGGAGGACTGGAAGATCGAGCCGCGCTCGATCAGCTCGCGCCGGAGCGCCACGGCATTGGTGATGTTGCCGTTGTGCGCGATCGCCGCGCCGCCCATCGAGAATTCGCCGAAGAAGGGCTGCACGTCGCGGATCTGGCTCGGGCCCTTCGAGCCCGAGGTGGAGTAGCGCACGTGCCCGATGGCGAGGCTGCCCGGCAAGGTCTGCATCACGTCGGGCGAGGTGAAGCTGTCGCGGACGTAGCCGAAGCGCCTGGCCGAGTTGAAGCCCTGATCGGGGTCGTAGGTGACGATGCCTCCGGCCTCCTGACCGCGGTGCTGAAGCGCGTGCAGGCCGAGGGCCACGAAGTTCGCCGCGTCGGCCGCGCCCAGCACGCCGAAGACGCCGCACTCTTCGCGGAGCTTGTCGTCGTCGAAAGGGTGTGCGCGGAAGGCGGGGGGCTGGTCGGGCATGCCGACGGGCTCCGATTCTGTGCCGGGGAAGTGTCCTGCAATCACATAAGGGCTTCGTGCCCCGATGTCATCAAGGGATCATGATCCTGTGCGCCGGGGCGGCCGCCGCCCGTCTCAGGCCGGGGTGTCGCAGACGCTCACCAGTTCCTCGTACTGCCGGGTGATCCAGCCAAGGGCCGCGTCGGGATCGCTCCGCGTGTCGATCTCGGCGGCCAGCCGGGTGAACACCCGTGCCGAGCGGCTGTCGTCGACGATCGCGACCTGCTGCGTGCTGACGACGGTCTGGTAGACGAAATAGGCGAGCGCCACCAGAAGGATGCCGCGCGCCACGCCGAAGAGGAATCCCAGCGCCTGGTCGATCCCGCTCAGCGCCGAGCGTTGCACGGCCGAGGAAAACAGCGGCGTGAAGAGCGACACCACCAGCAGCGCGACGGCGAAGACGGCAGCGAAGGCCGCGATCACGGATAGTTCGCAGCTGTCGGCAAGAAACTCGCCCAGCACCGGCACCTCGCGTATCAGGGGTGTGGCCTGCGGTGCGAAGATGAAGGCGACGAACGCGGCCGCGATCCAGCCGCCGATGGCCAGCAGCTCGCGCACGAGGCCGCGCGCATAGGCCAGAAGCGCCGAGAGGACGACAACCAGCGCCACCACGCCGTCGATGAGGGTGAAGCCTTCCATGTGCGCCTGTTCGCCCCTCTGCCCGCCCCCGCGGCACCGTCAGCCGGCGCCGAACACCCCGCCCGCAAGATCCGCGAGTTGACCCATCCGGGTCAGTCCGAGCCCGCCGGTTGGCCCCGGCTTGCCGCCCTTGGGCAGGATGGCCGCGGTGAAACCAAGTTTTCGCGCCTCTTTCAACCTGTTTTCGGTCTGGCCGACCGGGCGCAGCGCCCCCGACAGGCTGATTTCGCCAAAGACCACCGTGTCGTGTGCGAGCGGCTCGCCCTCCCGCGCCGAGAGCAGCGCCGCGGCCACCGCGAGATCCGCGGCGGGTTCGGCGATCTTCAGCCCGCCGGCCACGTTGAGATAGACGTCGAGACCCGCGAAGGGGATGCCGCAGCGCGCCTCGAGCACGGCGAGGATCATCGCCAGCCGCCCGCCGTCCCAACCCACCACCGTCCGCCGCGGCTGGGCATGCGGGGTGGGCGCGACAAGGGCCTGTAGCTCCACCAGCACCGGCCGCGACCCCTCGATCCCCGCGAAGACGACCGAGCCGGGTGCGGGCTGGCCGCGCTCGGACAGGAACAGCTCCGAGGGATTGGCGATCTCGGCCAGTCCCTGTCCCGTCATCTCGAAGACGCCGATCTCATCGGTGGCGCCGAAGCGGTTCTTCACCCCGCGCAGGATGCGGAACTGATGCCCGCGCTCGCCCTCGAAGTGCAGCACCGTGTCTACCATGTGCTCGACCACGCGGGGACCGGCGATCTGCCCCTCCTTCGTCACGTGCCCCACGAGGATGATCGCCGTGCCCCGCCGCTTGGCGAAGGCGGTGAGTTGATGGGCCACCGCGCGCACCTGTGTCACGGACCCCGGCGCGCTGTCGGCGGTGTCCGACCACATCGTCTGGATCGAATCGATGATGGCAAGGCCGGGGCGTTCGGCGTCGAGCGTGGCGAGGATGTCCGACAGGGCGGTTTCCGCGCCCAGCCGCACCGGCGCGTCCTGAAGGCCCAGCCGCTTCGCGCGCATCCGCACCTGTGCCGCGGCCTCTTCGCCGGAGATGTAGAGGGTGGAGAGCCCGCCCGCCGCAAAACGCGCGGCGGCCTGCAAGAGCAGGGTGGACTTGCCGATGCCCGGATCGCCGGCCACCAGCACCGCGGAGCCGGGCACCAGCCCGCCGCCCAGCACCCGGTCAAGCTCGGCGATCCCGGAGGCGGCGCGCGGTGCCGGCCGCTCCTCGGCGTCGAGGCCGGCGAGCGCGATCCTGCGCCCGGCCTTCGGCGCGGGGCCGGGGCCTGCCTTGGCGCCCTCTTCCTCAAGCGTGTTCCAGGCGCCGCAGGCGTCGCATTGCCCCGCCCACTTGGCATGGGAGGCGCCGCAGGCGGTGCAGACATAGCGGGGGGACGAGCGGGCCATGCACGCCTTGTGGCGCGCCGGCGGCACCTCTGCAAGCGGCGCCGCGCGGCAATCGCGGCTTCCGGCGGTGCGCGCGCCTTTCACGCCTTTGGGCGGTCGAGCGGTCCTGCTGGCAGCGGACGGCGCGCGGCCTCTGGCGGCGGGCATTTCGCCTCCACCGGACGACCGGGACGCTGCCTGATCCTGCCGCGTCCCGGGGGCCGGCCCTCATCGTTGCCGCCGCGCCTCGGCCATCCCCAGCGCGAGCGACGCGAGGATGCAGGCCGTGAAGAGCCACAGGCCCCAGGCCACCTCGACCCGGCCTATGCCGAGGCCCTTCGCCACCGTGATGTAGATCGCGATCAGGAAGATGTCGGCCATGGCGAGGCGGCCCATCCATTCAAGCAGGGGCGTCCAGCGTGCGGAGAGAAGACCGAAGTGCCGCGCTGCAAGCGCGAGCGTCTTGGCATAGGGCGCGACGAGCGCGAAGAGGGCAACCACCGCTGCCAGCGCGCGGTCGCTGTCCCACAGCGCGGCGAGCCCCGAGAGCACGCTGATCTCGGACATCCCGAACAGCGGCAGAAGGCCCGCGCGCAACAGCGGCGCAGCCCAGGCGACCGGGTAGAGCACGAGCAGGGAGAGGTTGAGCGCGACCAGCGCGGGCGGAGCCAGCGGCCGGCTCAGGCCCATGTGGCGTAGGCCCAGAAGCCCAGCAGCGCGGCCAGCCACAGCAGGTGCAGCGCGTCGATCCAGCGCCATCGCCGCCCGGGCGCCACGGCGGCGGCCAGCATCAGGCCCGAGGCCAGCAGCGGCACGGCCATGCCGCCGCCTGCATTGCGCACGAAACCCGCGGGTTGTGCCAGCGGCGCACCGGGCATCAGCGCGGCGAGCTTGACCGCCACGGCGGCGCCCGCCACCGCCAGCGCCGCCAGCGCCAGCGCCCGGCAGGCCCCGCGCGCGGCGAGCGCGCGCACCAGCGCCAGCACCGCCAGAACCTCCAGATAAAGCGTCTGGCGGAAGCCGATGAAGGCCAGAAGGACGGGATCGGGTTGCAGGATCTCGGACATCAGCGCAGCGCCGCGATGGGCCCCCTGGTGCGGCCGTGGATGAACTGATCGACGTATGGATCGCCCGAGGCGTCCAGCGTGCCCACCGGGCCGATCCACTTGATGACCCCGTCGTGCAGCATGGCCACCGTGTCCGCGATCTCGCGCACGCTGCCCATGTCGTGCGTGATGGCGACGGCCGTGGCCCCCATCTCGGTCACGATCTCGCGGATCAGGTCGTTGATGACGCCCGCCATGATCGGGTCGAGGCCGGTGGTGGGTTCGTCGAAGAAGATGATTTCCGGCTCTGCGGCGATGGCGCGGGCAAGGCCCACGCGCTTCTGCATGCCGCCCGACAGCTCGGCCGGGAACTTGTCGGCCACATCCGGCGAAAGGCCCACGCGGCGCAGCTTTTCCACCGCGATCTCGCGCGCCTCGGTGCGCGGGCGCTTCTGCGCGCCGCGCAGCAGGCGAAAGGCCACGTTCTGCCAGACGGGCAGCGAATCGAAGAGCGCCGCGCCCTGAAAGAGCATCCCGAACCGCGCGAGAAAGGCGTCGCGGTCGCCCTCGCGCACGTCGATGCCGTCCACCGTGATGCGCCCCGCGTCGGGCTCCACCAGACCCAGGACGCATTTCAGCAGCACCGACTTGCCGGTGCCCGAGGCGCCGATCACCACCACCGAGGAGCCGCGCGGCACGTTCAGGTCCACGCCCCGGAGCACGCGGTTGTCGCCGAACGCCTTTTCAACGCCCTCAAGCTCGATCATGCGGCGAAGAACACCTCCGTCAGGATGTAGTTGGCGGCAAGGATCAGCACGCTGGCCGAGACGACGGCCTGCTTGGTGGCGCGGCCCACGCCCTGCGCGCCGCCGCGCGAGGTCATGCCGTGATAGCAGCCCATCAGCGCCACGATGAAGCCGAAGGCCGCCCCCTTCACGAGGCCCGACAGGACGTCCCATGCCTCGAGAAAGTTGACGGTGTTCTGCAGGTAGGCCGCGCCGCTGAAATCCAGCCGCACGACGCCCACCAGCCAGCCGCCCATGATGCCGATGGAATCGCCCACCGCCACCAGCACGGGCACCGCCAGCGTCGCCGCAAGGATACGCGGCGTGGCGAGGTATTTCATCGGGTCGGTCGAAAGCGTGACCAGCGCGTCGATCTGTTCGGTGACCTTCATGGTGCCGATCTCTGCCGCGATGGACGAGGCCACGCGCGCCGCCACCATCAGCCCGCCCAGCACCGGGCCAAGTTCGCGCGCGATGCCGATGGCCACGATCTGCGGCACCACGGCCTCTGCGTTGAAGCGGGCGCCGCCGGCGTAGATCTGCAGCGCGAGCGCGCCGCCGGTGAAGAGCGCCGTCAGCCCGACGACCGGCAGCGAGAGCCAGCCGATCTGGACCAGCGCCTGCCCGAATTCGCGCGCATAGAACGGCGGGCGGAATATGTGGCTGATGGCGGAGAGCGCATAGAGGGTCACATGCCCGACCGCGCCCAGCAGGACCAGAACGGTGCGGCCCAGCGCGCCGAGGGGGGCAAGCGCCCTCATGCGCCCGAATAGCGGCGCGCGTAGCGCCCGTTGGCCAGCGAGGTCAGTATCTCGTAACCGATGGTCCCGGCCGCCTCGGCCAGGTCGTCGACCCTCTGATGCGCGCCCAGCAGTTCCAGCGTCTCGGGCGGCTCGGGCAGGGCGGTCACGTCCACCCCGATCAGGTCCATCGAGATGCGCCCGCGCACCGGGCAGGGCGTGCCCGCGTGATGGAAGGACAGCCGCGGCGCCATCGCGCGAATGAGCCCGTCGCCGTAGCCGCCCGAGACGGTGGCGATGCGGGTGGGTTCCTGCGCGATCCACGCCATGCCGTAGCCCACGCTTTCGCCCACGGCGACTTGCCGTGTCTGGATCACCGGCAGGCGCAGGGTGACGACCGGCCGCGCCTCGGCGAAGGGCAGACCGCCGTAGACGCCGATGCCGGGGCGGGTGAGATCGAAGTGGTAGGCCGGGTCCATCAGCACGCCGCCCGTCGCGCCCAGCGAGCGGGGGGCCTCGATGCCGTCCGTCATCTGGCGGAAGGTTGCGAGCTGGCGGGCGTTCATCGGGTGGCCGGATTCGTCCGCGCAGGCGAGGTGGCTCATCACCAGCCGCGGCCCGAGGTCCAGCGCGCGGCCCTTGACCGCGGCCCAGTCGGCGGGCTCCATCCCCAGCCGGTTCATGCCCGAATCGAGCTGGATGCCGAAGGGCGCACCGGGCGCGGCCTCCAGATGTCTCGCCATCTGTTCGGGGGAGTTCAGCAGCGGGACCAGTGCGGCATCGCGGATCAGCCCCGCGTCGCCGGCCATGTGCCCGCCGAAGACGAAGATCTCCGGCCCCGCGCCCAGCGCCGCGCGCAGTGCGGCGCCCTCTTCCGCAAGGGCCACGAAAAAGCGCCGCGCGCCGGCCTCTGCCAGTGCCTGTGCGACGGGGGCGAGGCCCAGCCCGTAGGCATCGGCCTTGACCACGGCGCCAGCCTCTCCGGCCGAGCGGTCGGAGAGCGCGCGCCAGTTCGCCACCAGCGCGCCCAGATCGATGTGCAGCTCGGCCTCGGCCATGCCGCCTAATTCGCAGGACTGCACGGCAGGTCAAGCCGAAAACCTGCCGCTTGCCGCGCCGGGGCGGCGCGGCTAGGGCAATGCCATGACGCGGGAAGCTCCCTATTCCGGATGGCGCGACGAGATCGGCGTCCTTGCGCTGGCCGTGCAGTTCCTGACGCGGCTGCCGGTCCCGCGCGACCTGGCTTTTTCCGAGGGCCGTTTGCTGCGGGCCACCCGCTACTACCCCGCCGTGGGCGTGATCGTCGGCGCGATCGGGACGGGGGTGCTGCTTGGGGCGGCGGCCGTGCTTCCCTGGTCGGTCGCGGTGCTGTTGTCGATGGCGGCCACGCTGCTTGCCACGGGCGCCTTTCACGAGGACGGGCTGGCGGATGCCGCGGACGGGCTGGGCGGCGGGCTGACGCGCGAGCGCGCGCTGGAGATCATGCGCGACAGCCGGATCGGCACCTATGGCACACTCGCGCTGGGCCTGACGCTGGCGCTGAAGGCCGCGGCGCTCATGGCGTTCGCGCCGGCGCAGGCCGCCGCGCTAGTCGTGCTGGGCCATGGGCTGAGCCGCTATGCGCCGGTTGCCGTGGTCGCGCGGCACCCTTATGCGCGCGAGACGGGGGCGAAGTTCGTCGCACCCTCAGTCTCCGCCACCGGGCACCGCGTGGCGCTGGCGACGGCGGTGGTGCTGGCCTTGGCGCTGGCACTCGCCATCGGTCCCGCGGCGGCGCTCGCTGCGCTCGCGGGGGGTGCGCTCTTCGCTGCGCTCATCGCGCGGGCCTACCTGCGGCGGCTTGGCGGCTACACCGGCGACTGCCTTGGCGCGACGCAGCAGATGGCGGAACTTGGCCTTTACCTTGGGGCGCTGGCATGGCTCTGACGCTGTTGCGCCACACCACGCCTGCCGTGGCGCCGGGCACCTGCTACGGGCGCACCGACCTTGCGCTGGCCGACAGTTTCGAGGCGGAGGCCGCCCGGGTCATCGCGGGGCTGCCGGAGGTCGCGCATGTGGTGACCAGCCCATTGGGCCGCTGCCTTCGGCTCGCGGAGCGCATCGCCGAGGCGCGCGGGCTGCGCGCGGAGGTCGCGCCGCTCTGGACCGAGATGGATTTCGGGCGCTGGGAAGGCGTGCCCTGGGCCGAGCTGCCGCGCGACGAGCTCGACGCCTGGGCGGCGGATTTCTACGGCGCGCGCCCGCACGGCGGCGAGAGTGTGGCGGAGCTGCGCGACCGGGTGGCGGCGGGGCTGGCCCGGCTGCCGGCGGAGCCGGTGGTCGTGGTCACGCACATGGGCACGATCAAGGCCGCGCTGCATCTGGCCGGGCAGACGGGCGCATGGGAGCACACGGTGGCCTTCGGAACGGCGGTGCCGGTGCCGCGAGGGGCTGCGGTCCGGTAGCCGGCGCCGGAGCTCGCCGCGCCGGGCAGGGCGGCGGTGCGCTCCGGTCGTGTCCTTCGCCCGCAGGTGCTGAGGCCGCCGGCTCGGCACCCCTGCAAAGGGACGCGCGATGCGGCGCGTCCGGCCGCGTCAGGCGCCGCGCGCGACAGAACTTCCGCCACCGGGGCGGCGATTCGACTTTCCGGGCTTGGCGTGCGCGCTCAGGGTTCGCCCCAGTGGCCGCGATAGCGCTCCCAGGTCTTCTCTCCGATCGTGCAGTCGGCCCCCGCCTCCGCGCGATCCTGCGCCTGCCAGATCCGCTCGGGCGCGGCGGGCACCTTCCCGGCGATCTCCAGCACCAGCTTTCGCTTGACCGCGTCAGGGAACTCGTCCCAGCCGTAGACCGGCAGCACGAAGGCGCCGGGTCCGCCCACCACGCAGTCCTCGTAGTAGACATCGAGATCGGCGATGTCCCAGATCGCGAGCTCATCCTCCGGCGTCATCAGCGGCAGGCCGTTGATGCTGATTCCCCGTTCCAGCGCCCGGTCGCGGGCCATGTCGACCGGGCGCCCCTGGTTGTTCGGCCCGTCGCCGGAAATGTCGACAACCCGCCGCAGCCCGTGAAAACCGTTGTCCTCGAAGCTGTCCGTCGCGTAGAGCAGCGCGCCCGAGATCGAGGTGCGGCGCATCCCCGGCACGACATGCGCGCCGATCCGTGCGGCGAACGCCTCGGCATCCGCGGCGCTCTCGATCAGTGTCCAGTCCACCGAGCTGTGCTGGCTGTATTCGCCGGCCCATTCGACGTAGGTGACCGCGATCCGCCCGATCATGCCGGAGGTGATCGTCTCGACCACCTCGGCCGAACGCAGGGCCTCGGCGTAGCCGCGCCGCTGCACCTCCAGCTCGTCGGGCGACATCGAGCGCGAGACGTCGACGGCGAGCACGAGTTCGAGATCCACCTCCATGCCATCCGTTTCCCACGCAGGGGCAGCGACGGGAAAGAGCAGGGGCAGGCTGGCGAGCACGGCACGCATGGCATGATTAGGGCCTGCGCGGGGCCTGCCTGTCCAGTCACAAGGCAGGGAGCGCGCGGACGAAGGGGGCCGGTGCCCGGGGTGGCGGCAGTTGCGCACCGGGGCGCGCGGGCGCAGGACGGTGCCGCTGGGCGGTGCGGTGACGCGATCCGGTCGCGGCGATATCGTCGCCGCTCAGAAGGCCTGCCTGCTCAGGGCGTATCCTTCGCGTTCGAGCAGGGCGAGCACGCCCTCCCTGCCGAAGAGGTGCGCCGCGCCGAAGGCCATCGCCAGGCGGTCGCCCGGCGCGGCTTCGATGATGTCGATCCACGCCTTGTTGCGGGCGACAAGCATCTCGTCGTGCAGGTCGTCATAAAGGGCCTTCACCTCGGCCTCGGGGAGGTCGACGCTCTCGATGGCCAGATGACGCGACACTTCCCAGCCGGCGGCATGCGCCTCGTCGAAATAGCTCTCCACCAGGGTCGCGAACATGTCCTCTCCGCGCCCCTGCGGCAGCAGGCTTGCCAGCATCAGCCGCACCTGCCGCTCCGGCGGCTCGTCCGAGAAGAGCGCGAACAGCGTCTGCGGGTCTTCCAGAGAGCGCACGGGCACGCCCGCGTCCGCCGCGATCGCGGTCACCCTGTGGTCCAGCCCGCGACCGCCCGCCGCGAGCGTCTCGGCCGCGCAGGCGGGGATCGCCAGTTGCAGCGACAGATACCAGGGCTGCATGCGCGCGCCCATCGGCGGCGGGATCCCGCGCTTGCGCATCTCGCTTGCGACCCTGTTCCAGTCGCGCTCGTCCATCAGGCCGGGCAGCGTCTGCGCGCCGGACAGCAGAAGCTGCCCGGGATCCTCGGCCAGACTGCGCGTCAGGGCCGCCTCGTCCTCCGGCGACATTTCGACAAGGAGCATGTCGGCATTCTCCACCGTGGGGCGGAACGCCTCGGCCACTGCATCGAGCCGCGGGTCATCCAGGTGCAGCGTGCCCAGGATGTCGATCACGCGTCCGTCGCGCGCGGCGCGCCACCGGTTGCCTTCGGCGTAGGGGGTCTCCGCCACTGCGCGGGCGATCTCGGCGCGCACCTCCGCGTCCAGTTGTCGGCGCAGATCCTCGCCCGCGCAGGCCGCTGCCAGCGGCGTGGCGAAACCGATCCAGAGGAAGATGGCAGCGATGCGTCCGGGCATGTGCAGGTTCCTTGCGTGGGTCTGCGGGTGTCAGGGGGCGGTTCTTCCGTTCGAGGTCCTCGGGACCCCCGGCCGCCGGTCAAGCGTTTTCTCGAACCGCGGGACGCCTCCGTCAAGCACGGCCGCCTCCGACGAAGCGGGTGCGCCGCCTGCGCGTCGGCCCCCGTTTCGCGAGGGAGCCGTAGCCGGCTGGCCCGAGCGCCCGGTGTCGTTCCCGGCGGGCAGGGCGCCACGCGGGGGTGAGACACGGGGGGCGCGTCACGGGCAGGCGCGCGGCACGTCTTGCCGTGTCCGTGGAGCGGCGGCAAAAAAACCGCGCTTGCGGATATTGACAGCTCCGGGCGCTTTGCCTACTTCCTTTCGCGTTAGCACTCGAAAGGTGTGAGTGCTAATGCCCCGGGAGCGAGGGGTCATTTTCAACCCTTTGAGCAAGGAGCCTCAAGGATGGCATTCAAACCGCTTCATGACCGTGTGCTGGTCCGCCGCGTCGAGAGCGACGAAAAGACCGCCGGTGGCGTGATCATTCCCGACAGCGCCAAGGAGAAGCCCCAGGAGGGCGTGGTGGTGGCGGTTGGCGCCGGCGCCAAGGACGACGACGGCGACCGCATCCCGATGGACGTGACCGAAGGCGATCACATCCTCTTCGGCAAGTGGTCGGGCACCGAGGTGACCGTGGATGGCGAAGAGCTTCTGATCATGAAGGAAAGCGACATCCTGGGCATCCTCGAAGGCAAGGCCGAAGCCAAGGCCGCCTGAGCCGCCCGCCGCAGATCGCACAGCTTTCGGATCAACCCTGACATCAGGAGAGAACACGCATGTCTGCAAAGGACGTGAAATTCGACACGAGCGCCCGCGACAAGATGCTCAAGGGCGTCAACATCCTCGCCGATGCGGTGAAGGTGACGCTGGGCCCCAAGGGCCGCAACGTGGTCATCGACAAGTCGTTCGGAGCGCCGCGCATCACCAAGGACGGCGTCACCGTCGCCAAGGAGATCGAGCTCGAGGACAAGTTCGAGAACATGGGCGCGCAGATGGTGAAGGAAGTCGCCTCGCGCACCAACGACGAGGCGGGTGACGGCACCACCACCGCAACCGTCCTGGCCCAGGCCATCGTCCGCGAAGGCATGAAGGCCGTCGCCGCGGGGATGAACCCGATGGACCTCAAGCGCGGCATCGACGCGGCCACGCTCAAGGTCGTCGAGCACATCAAGAGCGCCGCCCGCCCGGTCGAAGGCTCCGACGAGGTCGCCCAGGTCGGCACCATCTCTGCCAACGGCGAGGCCGCCATCGGCCGCATGATCGCCGACGCCATGCAGAAGGTCGGCAACGAGGGTGTGATCACCGTCGAAGAGAACAAGGGCATGGAGACCGACGTCGAAGTCGTCGAGGGCATGCAGTTCGACCGCGGCTATCTCTCGCCCTATTTCGTCACCAACTCCGAAAAGATGGTGGCCGAGCTCGAGGACTGCCTGATCCTGCTGCACGAGAAGAAGCTCTCGTCGCTGCAGCCGCTGGTCCCGCTGCTCGAGCAGGTGATCCAGAGCCAGAAGCCGCTGCTGATCATCGCCGAGGACGTGGAAGGCGAGGCGCTGGCCACGCTCGTGGTCAACAAGCTGCGCGGCGGCCTCAAGATCGCCGCAGTCAAGGCGCCGGGCTTCGGTGACCGCCGCAAGGCCATGCTGCAGGACATCGCGATCCTGACCGGCGGCCAGGTGATCTCGGAAGACCTGGGCATGAAGCTCGAGAGCGTCACGATGGACATGCTCGGCCAGGCCAAGAAGGTCGACATCACCAAGGACGAAACCACCATCGTCGACGGTGCCGGCGACAAGGCAGAGATCGAGGCGCGTGTCAGCCAGATCCGTCAGCAGATCGAGGACACCACCAGCGATTACGACCGCGAGAAGCTGCAGGAGCGTGTGGCCAAGCTTGCCGGCGGTGTCGCAGTGATCCGCGTCGGCGGCATGACCGAGGTCGAGGTGAAGGAGCGGAAGGACCGCGTGGACGATGCGCTGAACGCGACCCGCGCCGCGGTGCAGGAAGGCATCGTGGTCGGCGGCGGCGTCAGCCTCGTGCAGGGTGCCAAGTCGCTCGACGGCTTCAGCGGCGTCAACTCCGACCAGGACGCCGGCATCAAGATCGTGCGCAAGGCGCTCGAGGCGCCGCTGCGCCAGATCGCGGAGAACGCCGGTGTCGACGGTTCGGTCGTGGCGGGCAAGATCCGCGAGACGGACGACCTCAAGTTCGGCTACAACGCCCAGACCGACGAGTATGGCGACATGTTCAAGTTCGGTGTGATCGACCCGGCCAAGGTGGTGCGCACCGCGCTGGAGGATGCAGCCTCCATCGCCGGCCTGCTCATCACGACCGAGGCGATGGTCGCCGACAAGCCGCAGAAGGAAGGTGCCGGCGCCGGTGCCGGTGGCGGCATGCCCGACATGGGCGGCATGATGTAATCCCACCGGGGATTGCGAGACCAACGGGGGGCCGCAGCGATGCGGCCCCCTTTTTCGTGCCTGGCCGCCTTGATCCCGCGCAAGGTGGCTGCCACGCGGCACGCATAAACTCACGGCGTTATCCGGCAAGGGAGTGAAGCCGATGATTCGCGCGATGGTAACGATTCTGTCGCTCGGTCTGGCGGGCGGCGCGGTGGCGCAGTCGGGGGATACGGTCGCGCAGACCGTCGGCGGCGACGTCTTCACCGCCGGACAGACGGTGAGGCACGCGGCAGAGGGCGCCGACGACCTGCTGATGGCGGGCGAGACGGTGGAAAGCGCCGCGGCGCTTGGCGGCAACGCCATGATCGCGGGGCGCAACGTCAAGGTCACGGCGCCCGTGGCCGGCGACGTCCATGCCGCCGGGATGTATGTCGCCCTGACCGCCCCGGTCTCCGGCGATGCCTCGCTGCTCGGATATCGGATCGAGACGGGCGAGATCGGCGGCGACCTGCGCGCCACCGGCTCCGAGGTGCGGATCGAGGGGCCGGTCGCGGGCTACGCCGCCGTCACCGCAGAGCGCGTCGTGCTCGAGGCCGAGGTGGAGGGTGAAATGCACATCGCCGCGCGCGAGATCGAATTCGAGAACGGCGCCCGGATCGGCGGGCAGCTGTTCCTCTACGAGGCAGAGGGCGAGGCGGCGGAGGTGCCGGCCAGCGTGATCGCCGAAGACCGCATCACCCGCCGCGAGGTCGAGGAGTGGGAGTCGCCGATGGAAGACTTCCGGCCCGTCGACGCGGGCCGGGTGCTGGCGAGCTTCCTCGCCGGGATCCTCGGGCTTACCGCGCTTGCCACGCTCGTTGCGGCGCTGATCCCCGAGGCGCTGGCCGAGATGCGGCGCCGCCTGCTGGCCGCGCCCTTCGGGTCGCTCTGGGTGGGCTTTCTCGCGCAGTCGGTGATCGTGGGCGGAATGGTGGTCTTCGCCATGACCATCATCGGCATCTTCGCCATTCCGGCCTTCGTGCTGCTGGCCATGGTCGCGGCCGTCGCGGGCTATGTCGTGGGGGTCTATTCCTTCGGCGTCGGGCTTCTGATGGCCTTCGGCCGGCCGGAGCCCGGCAGCATCGGGGAAAGGGCGCTGTCGGCCGGGGTCGGCGCGCTTGTGGCCGGGATCGTGGCCGCGATCCCCTTCCTCGGCTGGCTCTTCGCGCTGGCACTGTCGCTCGCGGGGCTGGGCGCGATCGCGGAAAAGCTGTTCCGCCCGCGCTTCCTGGGCCGGGCGTATTGACGGCGCGTTGCGGCCGGCGCGTCCTTTCGCGCCGGTCCGGGGTCGCCTATCTGCCGGCCATGTCCCGGCTTGCCGCCCTTGCCCTGCTGCTGCTTCTGCCCGCGCTTCCGGCGCGCGCGGAGTGCGTCGTGCTGCTGCACGGGCTGGCGCGTTCCGACGCCTCGTTCCTGTTGATGGAGACGGTGCTGAAGGGCTCGGGCTACCGCGTGGTCACGCCGGGCTACGCCTCGACGGAGGCTCCGGTCCAGGAACTGGTGGGCGAGGTGCTGCCCCGCGCGCTGGCGCGCTGCGGCGACGAGCCAACCCATTTCGTGACCCACTCCATGGGCGGCATCCTCTTGCGGGTCTGGGCGGAGACGCATCCGCTGCCCGAGGGCAGCCGCGCGGTGATGCTGGGCCCGCCCAACCAGGGCACCGATCTGGCCGATGCGCTGGGCGGCCTTGAGCTGTTCGAGTGGCTGAACGGCCCCGCCGGCGCGCAGATGGGCACCGACGGGCTGCCCGCCAGCCTGCCGCCGGTGCGCTTCGAGCTTGGCGTGATCGCCGGCGACCGGTCGCTCAACCCGTTCTTTTCCACGATCATCGACGGCCCCGACGACGGCAAGGTCGCGGTCGCCTCCACGCGGGTCGAGGGAATGGCCGATCACATCGTCCTGCCGGTGACGCATACCTTCATGATGAACAGCCCGCTGGTCATCGCGCAGGTGCTGACCTTCCTCGAGACCGGGCGCTTCGATCATGCGATGACCTTCGGCGACGCGGTGGCGAAGCTGCCGGAAGCCTGCGTGATGCCCGCCTGCGGCGCGGCCCCCCCGCCATGAGGCCGCTGCTTCTGAGCGGCGCGGAGGTGCTGCGGGACGGGCGCCTCGCGCCGGGCGACCTCTGTGTCGCGGACGGGATGATCCTGGCAGAGGCGCCGGGGGACGCCCGATGCGTCGATCTGACCGGCTTCCGCGTTCTGCCGGGGATCGTGGATGCGCATGGTGACGGCTTCGAGCGGCATCTGGCGCCGCGGCGGGGCGCGATGACCGACCTTGGCGCGGGCCTTGCCGCGGCAGAGGCGGACTTCGCGGCCAACGGCGTCACCACCGCCGTGCTCGCCCAGTTCTGGAGCTGGGAGGGCGGGATGCGCGGGCCGGACTTCGCGCGCCGCCTGCTCGCCGCGCTCGAGACTTTCGACGGCGGCGGCACGGACCTGCGCGCGCAACTGCGATTCGAGACGCATCTGCTGGACGACTACGCCGCGCTGGACGCGGCGGTGGCGGCGCATCGCGTGCGCTACGTGGTCTTCAACGACCACCTCCCGCACGACCGGCTTGCCGAGGGGCGCAAGCCACCGCGCCTGGCCGGGCAGGCGCTCAAGTCGGGCCGCAGCCCGGAGGCGCATCTGGCGCTGATGCAGCGGCTTCACGCGCGCGGGCCAGAGGTGCCTGCCGCGCTCGACGTGCTGGCCGCGCGCTTGTCTGCACGCGATGTCCTGATGGGCAGCCATGACGACCGCACGCCCGGCGATCGCGCCGCGTGGCGCGCGCGGGGCGTTCGGATCGCGGAGTTTCCCGAAACGCGAGAGGCCGCCGCGGCGGCGGTGGCCGCGGGCGATCCGGTGGTGATGGGCGCCCCCAACATCGTGCGTGGCGGCTCGCACGACGGCAAGGTCGCGGCGGAAGAGCTTGTGGAACAGGGCCTCGTGACCGCGCTTGCCTCGGATTACCATGTGCCATCGCTGCGCGCGGCGGCGCTTAGGCTTGCACCGCGGCTGGGCTTAGCCGCCGCCTGGGCGCTGATCTCCGAACGGCCGGCGGCGATGCTGGGGCTTGCCGACAGGGGGCGTCTGGAGCCCGGCCTGCGCGCCGATCTGTTGGTGCTGGATGCCTCGGGGCGGGTCGGCGCGACCTTCGCCGCAGGCGTGCCGCGCTACATGGCGGGGGCGGTAGCGGCGCGGTTCCTGGACTGACGTGCGCTCGGTCGCGCCCTTGCGGGCGCTCCTCGCGAAGAGGCCCGTCAGGGCCGATGAGCAGGCCCCGTCACCCGGTTCACGTGCCCCATCTTGCGCCCGGGCCGCGCCGCGCCCTTTCCGTAAAGATGGATCGACACCTCGGGCTTGCGGGCAAGCTCCGTCACCCCCTCCACCTCCGGGCCGATCAGATTCTCCATCACCACGTCCGCGTGACGCGTGCCGTCGCCCAGCGGCCAGCCCGCGATGGCGCGGATGTGCTGCTCGAACTGGTCCACCGCGCAGCCCGCCTGTGTCCAGTGGCCCGAGTTGTGCACGCGCGGCGCGAATTCGTTGACCACAAGGCCCTGCGGCGTCACGAAAAGCTCCACACCGATCACGCCGCTATAGTCGAGCGCATTGAGGATCCTGCCCGCGATCAGCGCGGCATCCGCCCGTTCCCAGGCCGAGATCCGCGCGGGCACTGTCGTGCGGCGCAGGATGCCCTCGCGGTGCTCGTTCTCGCCCGGGTCATAGGCCGCCACGTCGCCGGCAAGGTCGCGGGCGGCGATCACGCTGATCTCGCGCGAGAAGTCCACCACCCGCTCGAGGATGGCGGGCGCCCCCTGCATCGCTTCGAGCGCTGCGTGCGCGTCGGCGGCGCGGTCGATTCGCACCTGCCCCTTGCCGTCGTAGCCGAGCCGCCGCGTCTTGAGGATCGCGGGCAGGCCGATCTCTGCCAGCGCCAGCGCCAGTTCGCCGTCATCGGCCACCGGCGCGAAGGGCGCGGTGGCAAGCTCCAGCCCGGCCAGGAGTCGCTTCTCCGTCAGCCGGTCCTGGCTGACCTCCAGCGCGCGGCGGCCCGGGCGCACGGGGGCATGGGCCTCGACCGCGTCGAGCGCGGGGGCAGGCACGTTCTCGAACTCGTAGGTCACCACGGCGCAGCCTTGTGCGAAGGCTGCCAGCGCCTCGGCGTCGTCCCAGCCCGCCGTCGTCACGGCATGCGCCAGGTCGCCCGCGGGCGGGGCGGGGGCAGGATCGTAGACGTGGCAGCGGTAGCCCAGCCGCCCCGCGGCGACAGAGAGCATCCGGCCCAGCTGTCCGCCGCCCAGGATGCCGATGACGGAGCCTTGCTTGAGCGGGTCACTCATCCTGCGGCACTTCCTGGATCGACGCGGTCAGATCTGCACGCCAGCGTTCCAGCCGGTTGGCAAGGTCGGGGTCGGAGAGGGCGAGGATTTCCGCTGCCATCAGACCCGCGTTGTCGGCGCCAGCCGCACCGATCGCCATGGTCGCCACCGGATAGCCGCGCGGCATCTGGAGGATCGAATAAAGGCTGTCCACGCCCTTGAGCGCGCGGGTCTCGACCGGCACGCCGATCACCGGCAGGCGCGTCTTGGACGCCAGCATGCCGGGCAGATGCGCGGCCCCCCCGGCGCCCGCGACGATCACCTTGAGCCCGCGCCCGACTGCCGAGCGGCCGTAATCCCAGAGCCGGTCGGGCGTGCGGTGGGCCGACACGATCCGCGCCTCGTAGGGAACGTCCAGCGCGTCCAGCATCCCTGCCGCGCCCTTCATGGTGGTCCAGTCCGACTGGCTGCCCATGACGATGCCGACCTGCGGTTGGGTCATTCGCTCCTCCGCGCTGCGAGAGCGCGACTATAGAGATCGGGGAGCCACGCGCAACGCAGCCCGGGCTTCTGTCACGCGATGATGTCGGGATAGAGCAGATCCTCGATGTAGGCGATCCTGTCCTTGAGCTGCAGCTTCTTCTTCTTCAGGCGCTGCAGCGTCAGCCGGTCGGCGGTGCCGCGTTCCTGCAGCGCGGTGATCGCCTCGTCGAGGTCGCGATGCTCGTGCCGGAAGACCTCCAGCTCGTGGCGGAGGATCTCCTCGGACTTCATCGACATGTCGGAGGGGGCGTTCATAGCGCGTGTTCCCGTCGGATTCCGCGACGAGAGTAGCGCAGAGGCCGGCCGGCGCAAAGACCTTGCGCGGGTGGTGGGCCGGCCCCATATTTCCGCTGCGCCCGGTCGCCATAACGGGGCCGGCGCAGCAGACGGTCGCTTTGAACAGGACGTGTCGATGAGCAAGATGGGCTTGGGGACCTATCCCCACATGCTGGGCTTCGATCAGCTGGAACGGCTGCTCGAACGCACGGCAAAGACTGGCAATGACGGGTATCCCCCTTACAATATCGAACAGACCTCGGACTGTTCCTGGCGGATCACGCTCGCCGTTGCGGGATTTTCCGAGCAGGATCTGTCGATCACGGTCGAGGACCGGCAACTCGTGATCCGTGGGCGGCAGGCGGAGGATTGCGACGACAGGGTGTTCCTGCATCGCGGGATCGCCGCGCGGCAGTTCCAGCGCAGTTTCGTTCTGGCCGAAGGCGTCGAGGTGGGCGAGGCCGTGATGGAGAACGGGCTGCTGCACATCGACCTTGCGCGGGAGCGGCCCGAAAGCGTCGTCCAGACGATCAGCATCAGAAAAGGGGGAGCGAAATGAACGAGAGATTCGATTTCGGCGCGGCCGAGGATCGGCGGATCGTGTATGTCCGGTCCGTCAAGGTGGCCGACCTGCCCGAAGAGGTGCGTGAGCAGGCCAGCGGCATCGACACGCTCTATGCCGTGCACGCCGAAGACGGCGAGCGCCTCGCGCTCGTGCGCGATCGCCAGCTGGCCTTCGTGCTGGCCCGCCAGAACGACCTCGCGCCCGTCACCGTGCATTGACGGCTGCAGGCCGCTCATCGGCCCTGAACGGGCCTCTTCGCGAAGAGCGCCTGCAAGGGCGCGATGAGCGGCCCTTCGAGGCTCGGCCTCAGCCGGCAATGAGCCCCATCGACTCGAGCTTCAGCAGGACCTGGTGGGCGCAGTTGTCCACGTCGAGGCCCTCGGTGTCGACACGCAGTTCCGGGGCATCGGGCACGTCGTAGGGGTCCGAGATGCCGGTGAACTCCTTGATCTTGCCCTCGCGCGCCAGCTTGTAGAGGCCCTTGCGGTCGCGCCGCTCGCATTCCTCGAGGCTGGTGGCGACATGCACCTCGACGAAGGCGCCGTATTGCTCGATCTCCTCGCGCACGGCGCGGCGGGTCGCCGCGTAGGGCGCGATGGGGGCGCAGATCGCGATGCCGCCGTTCTTGGTGATCTCGCTCGCGACATAGCCGATACGGCGGATGTTGAGGTCGCGATGCTCCTTGGAAAAGCCCAGCTCTGAACTGAGGTTCTTGCGCACGATGTCGCCATCGAGCAGCGTCACCGGGCGGTCGCCCATCTCCATCAGCTTGATCATCAGCGCGTTGGCGATCGTGGACTTGCCCGAGCCCGAGAAGCCGGTGAAGAACACGGTGAAGCCCTGCTGCGAGCGCGGCGGATAGCGGCGGCGCAACTCGCGCACGACCTCCGGAAACGAGAACCACTCGGGGATCTCCAGCCCCTCGCGCAGGCGCCGCCGCAGCTCCGTGCCGGAAATGTTGAGGACGGTTGCGCCCTCCTCGATCTCGTCGGCGGCCTCGTATTGCGCGCGCTCCTGCACATAGACCATGTGCTTGAAGTCGACCATCTCGATGCCGATTTCCGCCTGGTGTTCGCGGAAAAGCTCCTGCGCATCGTAGGGTCCGTAGAAATCCTCGCCCTGGCTGTTCTTGCCGGGGCCCGCGTGGTCCCGTCCGACGATGAAATGGGTGCAGCCATGGTTGCGGCGGATGAGCCCGTGCCAAACCGCCTCGCGCGGGCCGGCCATCCGCATGGCAAGGTTCAGCAGCGACATGGTCGTGGTGGCGGCGGGATACTTGTCGAGCACCGCCTCGTAGCAGCGCACGCGCGTGAAGTGATCGACATCGCCGGGCTTGGTCATGCCGACCACGGGGTGGATCAGCAGATTCGCCTGTGCCTCGCGCGCGGCCCGGAAGGTCAGTTCCTGATGGGCGCGGTGCAGCGGGTTGCGCGTCTGGAAGGCGACCACGCGCCGCCATCCCAGCTTGCGGAAGCGCGCGCGCAGCTCGTTCGGCGTGTCGCGGCGACCGCGGAAATCGTAGTGCACGGGCGTCTGGATGCCGGTGACCGGACCGCCCAGATAGACAGGGCCGGCGGTGTTGTGCAGATAGTTGACGGCCGGATGCGCCGCGTCGTCGGCACCGAACACCTTCTCCGCCTCGCGCGCCTTGTCGGGCGACCACTTGTCGGTCACCGTCATGGTGGCGAGGATGACGCCCTCCTGGTCGCGCAGCGCGATGTCCTGTCCGGGTGCGATCTTCTCCGCGAAGGCTTCGGACACATCCAGCGTGATCGGCATCGGCCAGAGCGAACCGTCTGCCAGCCGCATCGTCTCGACCACCGCCTCATAGTCCGCCTGGCCGAGGAACCCCTTCAGCGGAAAGAACCCCCCGTTCATCAGCAGTTCGAGATCGCAGATCTGCCGCGGAGTCAGGTCCCAGCTCACGAGCTCTGCCGCTTCGGCCTTCAGTTTCTGGGCGCTCTCGGAGGACACGTAGAGTTCCGGCAGGGGGGTGAGGTTTTCGGTCATGACCAGTCTTTCATCGTACGGCACGGGGCCCGGAAATGCATCAACCGCTCTGTGGACCGGTCGTTTTGCTGACGCAAGCTGCTGCGTCCCGGTCATGTGACCGGTCCGCCACGGTCGGCGCTGCGCTGCCACCGTTGCCGCCGACCGGCATCGAAAGGCCCTCGCGGCAGCCCCGCGCGGGAAACAGATCCGCCGTGCCGAACGAAGCTATTCGGCGGCCTGCGTGTCCTCCGCCTGCGCGCCCTCGGCCTGGCCCTGTTCGGCGAGGAATTTCTCGGCATCGAGTGCTGCCATGCAGCCCATCCCGGCGCTGGTGACGGCCTGGCGATAGATGTGATCGGTGATGTCGCCCGCCGCGAAGACACCTGGAATCGAGGTGCGCGTGCTGCCGGGCTCGACCTTGACGTAGCCGCCGTGGTGCGTTTCGAGCACGTCCTTCACCAGTTCGTTCGCCGGTGCATGGCCGATGGCGATGAAGACGCCCTTGGCCGGGATCTCCGTCACGGCGCCGGTGCGAACATCCTTGACGCGCACGCCCTCGACGCCCAGCGGATCTTCTGTGCCGACGATCTCTTCCAGCGTGTGGAACCACAGCGTCTCGATCTTCGGGTTCCTGAACAGCCGGTCCTGCAGCACCTTTTCCGCGCGCAACTCGTCGCGGCGATGGATCAGCGTGACCTTGGACGCGAAATTCGTGAGAAACAGCGCCTCTTCGACGGCCGTGTTGCCGCCGCCGATGACCACGATTTCCTGCCCGCGGTAGAAGAAGCCGTCGCAGGTGGCGCAGGCCGAGACGCCGAAGCCCTTGAACTTCTCCTCCGAGGGCAGGCCCAGCCATTTCGCGCGTGCGCCGGTCGCCAGGATCACCGCCTCGGCGGTGTAGGTCGTGCCGCTGTCGCCCTTTGCGGTGAAGGGCCGGCGCGACAGGTCCAGGTCGGTGATGATGTCGCCCACGATCTCGCAACCCATGGCCTGCGCGTGGGCCTCCATCCGCACCATCAGGTCGGGGCCCTGCACCTCGGTGTCGCCGGGCCAGTTCTCGACCTCGGTCGTGGTGGTCAGTTGTCCGCCCGGCTCGATCCCCTGCACCAGCAGGGGCTCCAGCATGGCGCGCGCGGCATAGACACCGGCAGTATAGCCCGCGGGACCCGAGCCGATGATCAGTAGCCGTGTGTGCCTTTTCTCGCCCATGTGCCGACCTCCATTCATTCGGAAGCGAGCATATATGCCATGCCGCCCGTCAGAGAAAGGCCGCAGCTGCGCCGATGCTCGTCGTCGCGTCAGATTGTCCGACCCCGCAGGCTAAGAATGTTGCGCCGCGGCGAAACAATATTGCCCGTGGTGTATTGGCCGCTATAAGAACCGCAAACCGAGGGGAGGGCAGGATGCCGGGTTCGCGGCTCGATCCGATCGACCGGAAAATTCTCGCGGAATTGCAGGCCGACGGGCGGATGACCAACGTCGAACTTGCGCGCCGCGTCGGCATCTCGGCGCCGCCCTGCCTGCGCCGCGTCCGCACGCTGGAGGAACAGGGCTACATCCGGGGCTACCACGCCAGGGTGGACGCGCGCGAGCTTGGCTTCGAGGTCCAGGTCTTCGTCATGGTGGGGCTGGTCAGCCAGGCCGAGGCCGACCTGGTGGCCTTCGAGGACCGATGCCGCGCCTGGCCGCTGGTGCGCGAGTGCCACATGCTGAACGGCGAGGTGGATTTCGTCCTCAAGTGCGTCTCGCCCGACCTCTCCACCTTCCAGAGCTTCCTGACGGGCGAGCTGACCGCGGCCGAGAACGTGGCCAGCGTCAAGACATCGCTCGTCATACGCGCCGCCAAGGAGGAGCCGGGCGTGCCCTTCGGCATTCTCGAGGACCGGCTGAGCCGGTCGGCCTGACGCCTCAGGCGGCGGTCAGCCGCGTCAGCGTTTCGCCCGAGACGCGCGGCGCACAGATCGCGCCGAATTCGGCAAGGTCGCTCAGGTGCGGGAAAAGCGACAGGAAAAGCGGCCGGAGCGTCGGCCCAAGCGTTTCCGCCGCGCGCAGACCGGGATGCAAGCTTTCGACCATGAGACCGCCCGCCTCGAACACCGCGTGGCGCGCCAGCAGGATGTGGTAGGTCCGCACCGGTCCGGGCGGCGTCACCGCGACGGCGCTTTCGCCATCGACGAAGTCGCGCAGCGGCGTCAGCACCTCCGCCGCTCCCGTGAGCGAGGCAAGCGTGGGTTGGGCGTGCAGCAGGCGTGCGGCCGGGCCGGCCAGCACGTCGGTCGCGGGACGGCCCGCGCCGAAGGCGTCCGGAACAATCCGCGTGAGCGCCGTGAGGCTGCCGGGCGCGGTGGGCGCAAGCAACGTCGAGCCGATCCAGAGAACCCGGCCGGTGCGCCCGCCCTTGCAGGGCAGTTCATCCCCGGGCAGCAGGTCTTCGATGGCGACCGGCCCCCGGGTGGAGCGCACCACGGTGCCGCGCGCCAGAGCTCCCGCGGATTCGAGGAACAGGGGGTGATCGGGAACCGTGTGCTGGGTGATCCGCGAGGTGCCGTCGGGCAGGAGAGAGGCGACCTCGATCCTGCGCGAGAGAGAGGAGTCGCGCCGAGGCCGCCTGTCTGCCCGAGCAAACCGGCCCTCAGGGGCCGGCACGGTTGAAACTTGTCCCGCGGCCATGCCGCGGCGGTGTAGGGTCGTCATGTGATCACCCGAAGGTTGGTCACATCCGCGCCGGCCCCCACCAGCGATCGCAGACGGACGGGTCTGCCTTTGTTGGGTGCGACATTAGCCATATTTCCACAATGCTGTCAAATGATTGCGGCAATTGGGGCGACAGGGTGGCCAATCCGGTGCCCGCCGTCGAGATTGTTGCACGAGAAGCCGGGTATCGGGCGTGTGCGCCGCACCGGCGCCGACCGAAAACGACGAGGGCCGCCCGAATCGACGGGCGGCCCCGATCACGCGGCTTCCGCGCCTTGCGCCGTCAGGCGCGCTTCAGTGCCGCTGCAGACTGACCCGCACGGCGGCGCGAGGCGGCGATGCGGCGCTGGCCTCGCTGCCACGGCATCTGCAGGTGCCGATGCGCCTCTGCGGTCCGGATCACGGCCTGTATGAATCGGTGGCGCGCTTTCATGGCGTCTCTCCTGACTGGCCGGGCGCCTGCCCTGGCGCCTCCTGATCGGGTCTGACGCTGGTTTGGGGCAGGTGTGAGGCGGTTCGGCGACAATCGACAGGCGCTTTCGCGTCCCGCTCGCCCACATGAGGTGTGTGCCACAAGTCATTGCCGTGTGACCGTGTTTCAGGGCTGACCCCGGCCTTCCCTAGAGCCGGATGGTGGCCAGGAGCCGGCCGTAGTCGGCCTCTTTCGCGTGGGTCGCGCGGCGGTAGGAGTAGAAGCGCGCGGGATCGGCGTAGGTGCAGTGCCGCGTCCACTCGGCGTGTCCCACGCCGGCCGCGCGCAGCCGTGCAAGACCATAGGCGGGCAGGTCGAAAAGCGCGCGGTCGCCCGCTCCCGAGGCAAAGAAGCGCGCGTTCTCGGGGTCCTCCTCGAGGAAGCTTTCCACGAACTCGGGCCCTACCTCGTAGGCGCCCTGACTGATCGAGGGGCCGATCACCGCGACGACACGCGATGTCCAAGCGCCCTCGGACACCATCGCCGCCAGCGTCGCCTCCAGAATACCGTCGCGCGCGCCGCGCCAGCCGGCGTGCGCCGCGCCGATCACGCCGGCTTCGGGATCCGCGAACAGCACGGGCATGCAGTCCGCCGTCAGCACGCCCAGCGCAAGGCCCGGGGCGCGCGTGACCAGACCGTCGGCGCGCGGCCGTTCCTCGGGCGGCGCATCGATCGTGACGACCTCGGCCGAGTGCACCTGATGCAGGGTAACGAGGCGCTCGGGCGCGACCTGCATCGCCTGAGCCGCCCGCGCGCGGTTCAGCGCCACGACCTCTGCCTGGTCGGAGGATCCCGGCCCGCAATTGAGCCCTGCAAAGACTCCCGACGAGGCCCCGCCGCGCCGGGTGAAGAAGCCGTGGCGCAGCGGCGCGAGCGCGTCGGCGGTCAGGATCTCGAGCGTCATGGATCGACTCCGGGGGGCGGCGCGGCCCGGCTGGGATAGAGCGCGAGGCACTTGAAGAGCGTTCCCATTTCATCCGGGTGGGTCAACCGCCGATGCGCCGCGACATGGCTCTCCAGAGCCGCCCCCGTCAGCCCGCGGACGAGAAGCCGGGCACGCGCCGTGATGCCGAGGCGCTCCAGAAAGACGCCCTGCGGCGTCAGGCGGGCATGCGCGCAGGGCGCCGCCCGCGCGATGGCCTCGAAATCCACATGCGCGGTGAGGTCGGCCTCGCCCGGCGCCGCCAGCGGGTCCGCAAAGCCATGCGCCGCGACCGCCTGCAGCGTGTCGCCGCGCGAGCGCCAGCCGCCGTAGTCGAGGATCAGCGCCGCGCCGCCGTTGCGCTCGATCCGCGCGCCGATCTCCGCCGCGATGGCGGGCAGGGCGGGGCAAAGCTCCACCACCTCGCCGGGCGCGGTGTCGTCCAGCCGGTGCGCGAGCGCCGGCTGCGGCGCGGGCCCGGCAAGACCCAGGGCAAGCCGCCCGTCGCGCAGCCCCACCCGCCGCTCGCGCCAGTCGGTGCCCTCGGCGCGCATGAACTGCCGGATCGGCAAGGCATCGAAGAACTCGTTGGCGACAAGGAAAAGGGGTGCGTCCCGGGGCAGATCGCCCGCCGCGCCATGCCAGACTACGTCATGCTCCTGAAGCGCCTCGCGCTGGCGCGCGGCGAGCCTGGGCGAGGCCTCGACCAGGTGCACCTCTGCCGCGTCGAGAAACCCCGGCACCGCCCGCAGGCTGCGCAGCATGTCGGCCATCAGCGTGCCGCGCCCGGGTCCAAGTTCTGCCAGAACGATTCGCGCCGGTGCACCCTGGTCGGCCCAGGCCTGCCCCAGCGCCAGCCCCAGCATCTCGCCGAACATCTGGCTGATCTCGGGCGCGGTGATGAAATCCCCCGCCGCGCCCAGCGGGTCGCGCGTGGCGTAGTAGCCGAACTCGGGATGCAGCAGGCACTCCGCCATGTAGTCCGCCACCGAAATCGGCCCCTCGGCCGCGATCCGCGCCGCGATCCGAGCGCCCAGCGGCGTCATGCCGCGGCGGGCCGCCCCCGCCTGACCGCCCAGACGGCGAGCGCCAGACCGCCCAGCAGCATCGGCAGCGACAGGATCTGCCCCATCGTCAGCCCCCAGCCGCCGACATGCCAGGCAAGGCCCAGCGGGTTGCCCTCGGACACGAACTGCGGATCGGGCTGGCGCACGAATTCCACCAGGAAGCGGCCCAGCCCGTACCCGGCAAGGAACACGCCGGTGACGAACCCGGGCCGGCGGAACCCGCCGCGCCGCCACACCAGCCAGATCAGCACGAGGCCAAGGATCAGCCCCTCCAGCGCCGCCTCGTAAAGCTGCGAGGGGTGGCGCGCGCAAAGCTCGCCCACCGGCTGCCCGCAGGCTTGCGCCGCCGCGCCGGGAAAGACCACGCCCCAGGGCAGGTCGGTGGGCCGGCCCCAGAGTTCCGCGTTGATGAAATTCGCGATGCGCCCCAGCAGCAGCGCGGGCGGCGTCGCGAAGGCCATGACATCGGCCGCGCTGAGCGGCGCCACGCCGTTGCGCCAGCACCACAGGCCCGCGGCGATCGCCACGCCCAGAAGGCCGCCATGAAAGGCCATGCCGCCCTGCCAGACCATCAGGATCTCGCCGGGGTTCTGCAGGTAGTATTCGGGACGGTAGAACAGCACGAAGCCCAGCCGCCCGCCCAGGATCACGCCAAGGATCACCCATGTCAGCAGGTCGTCCACCTGTTCGGCGGTCATCGGCGCGGTCCCGCCGGGCCAGAGGCGGGGGCGGTTCACCGCCATCACGGCCATGCGCCAGCCGATCACGATGCCCACGATATAGGCCAGCGCATACCAGCGCAGCGCGAACTCCATCCCGAAAAGCTCCACGGAAAAGAGCTCGGGCGAGATGTCGGGGAAGGGGATCATGGCCAGCATCGGCGCCACTGGTGCCCTGTGCCCCGCCTCTCGTCAAGCAGGCACGGGTCCGCGACTTATCGGCCCTTGCGGGCCTCTTCGTCGGGCTGTGCCTTGAGCCGGCGCCGGCGTGCCGCCATATAGGGAACGAATTGCAATGCCGGAGTGACAGATGCAGAGCCGCAGCAAGGTGTTCGACGATGTCTCGCAGCTGATGACCAACGCCATGGGCGTGGCGCAGGGCGCGCGGGAAGAGGCGCAGACCGCGATGAACTCGATGATCGACCGCTGGCTGGCCGATCGCGATTTCGTCACGCGCGAGGAATTCGATGCCGTCCGCGCGATGGCACAGAAGGCGCGCGAGGAGAACGAGGCGCTGAAGGCCCGGATCGAGGCGCTGGAGGCGAAGCTTTCCGGCTGAGCCTTACAGGTCGTCGGGGCGCGGCATGGCAAAGACTTCCGTGACCCGCGTGTAGTCGCGATAGCCCAGCCGCGACAGCGGCTGGTATCGCGAGACATCGAAGATGCCGTCGACAAGGCAGTCGTCGCGCAGGTGGATGCCCACCACCTCGCCGAAGACCACGTAGTTGGTCTTGCCCGGCAACGTCTCGATCTTCGTGAGCCGGCATTCCAGCGCCGCCGGCGCGCCCTTCACCCTGGCGCAATCGATCACCTCGCAGGGCGTGCGGTCCACGCCGGCGTGGGCAAATTCGTCCACCTCGCGCGGCAGGGTCTGCGAACTCAGGTTCATCGCCTCGCGCATGGCGTATTCCACGATATTGACGCAGAAGACCCCGGTGTCGCGGATGTTGGCAAGGCTGTCCTTCGTGTCGCCCCGGTCGGGCTTCGCCCCGGTCGAGGCGAACATGATCTGCGGCGGCACATAGGCCACCCCGTTGAAGAAGGAGTAGGGCGCGAGGTTGTCCACCCCGTCGCGGTCGCGGCTCGAGACCCAGGCGATGGGCCGCGGCGTGATGATCGCGTTGAACGGGTTGTGCGGCAGGCCGTGGCCGTCCTCGGGGCGGTAGAACATGCGGTCTCTCCTTGCGGCGCGCGGACAGTTACCGCGCCGGTCCGCCACGCGCCACCCCCGGTCCCGTGCGTGCCCGCAGGGCGGCTGCGCGTCTCAGCGCGGGCGCGCGGCCTTTTCCTCCAGACCCGAGCGCCCCTCGCGGCGTTCCAGTTCGGCCAGCACCTCGTCCAGCGTCACGTCAAGCGCGGCCAGCATGACCAGCAGGTGATAGAGCACGTCCGCGGCTTCCGCCGTCAGGCGGGCGCGGTCGCCCCGGACCGCCTCGATCACCGCCTCCACCGCCTCCTCGCCGAACTTCGCGGCGCATGTCTCCGGCCCCTGCGCCAGAAGCTTCGCGGTCCACGACCCGTCCGGGTCCGCACCCCTGCGCGCCGCGATCGTGTCTGCCAGCCGCTCCAGCACGCTCATGCCGCCCTCATCGGGATGCCGGCCGCGGCCATGTGCGCCTTGGCCTCTGCGATGGAGTGGGTGCCGAAGTGAAAGATCGAGGCGGCGAGCACCGCGCTCGCGCCGCCCTTCGTGACCCCCTCGACCAGATGGTCGAGCGTGCCCACCCCGCCGCTCGCGATCACCGGCACACCCACGGTGTCGACGATGGCGCGGGTGAGCGACAGGTCGAAGCCCGCCTTCGTGCCGTCCCGGTCCATCGAGGTCAGCAGGATCTCGCCCGCGCCCTCGCGCGCGACCCGCGTGGCGAACTCCACCGCGTCGATGCCGGTCGCACGCCGTCCGCCGTGGGTGAAGATCTCCCACCTTTCCGCCGCGACCCGCTTGGCGTCGATGGCCACCACGATGCACTGGCTGCCGAAGCGGTCCGCCGCACGGGCCACCACCGTGGGGTCCGCCACCGCGGCGGAGTTGAAGCTGACCTTGTCGGCGCCTGCCAGCAGCAGCGCGCGCACGTCCTCGGGGCTTTTCACCCCGCCGCCCACGGTCAGCGGCATGAAGCAATGCTCCGCCGTGCGACGCACCACGTCGAACATCGTGCCGCGGTTTTCATGCGTGGCGTTGATGTCGAGAAAGCAAAGCTCGTCCGCGCCAGCCGCGTCATAGGCGACGGCCGCCTCGACAGGATCGCCCGCGTCCACCAGATCGACGAAGTTCACGCCCTTCACCACGCGGCCATCGGCCACGTCCAGGCAGGGAATGAGACGGGTCTTGAGCATGGTGCGATCCTTCCTGTGCCTGCTCTGCCACGCAGCCCTGCGCAGCGCCAGCCCGGTCCTTCCTCTTGCAGGAAATACCCCGGGGGAGTCGGCGAAGCCGACGGGGGCGGAGCCCCCTTGCGTGCGCCGCCTCAGCCGGTCTGCCAGTTGCCTTCGAAATCACGCGGGATCAGCAGCACGTCGCGGTCGAGTTCCTGGACCCGTCGCCGCCCGCAGAGCGCCATCGAGACGTCGAGCTCCTTGTGCAGGATCTCCAGCGCGCGCGTCACGCCCTGCTGGCCCATCGCGCCCAGCCCGTAGACGAAGGCGCGGCCGATCCAGGTGCCCTTCGCGCCCATCGCCACCGCCTTCAATATGTCCTGCCCCGAGCGGATGCCGCTGTCGAGATGCACCTCGATCCGGTCGCCCACCGCGTCGAGGATCGAGGGCAGCGCGCGGATCGAACTGAGCGCCCCGTCAAGCTGCCGGCCGCCGTGGTTGGAGACCACGATCGCGTCGGCCCCGACGTTGAGCGCGGCCTTCGCATCCTCTGCGTCGAGGATGCCCTTCAGGATCACCGGCCCGTCCCAGGCGTCGCGGATCTTCTTCACCTTGTCCCAGTCGAGCGTGGGATCGAACTGCTCGTTCGTCCAGGCCATGAGCGAAGACGGGTCGGTGATCCCCGAGACGTGGCCCACGATGTTGCCGAACCCGCGCCGGCGGGTCGACAGCATCTCGATCCCCCAGCCCCACTTGGTGGCGAGGTTCAGCAGGGTCTTCGGCGTGAGCTTCGGCGGCGCGGAGAGCCCGTTCTTCAGGTCCTTGTGCCGCTGGCCCAGGATCTGCAGGTCCAGCGTGATCACCAGCGCCGAGCATTTCGCATCCCTGGCCCGCTGGATCAGGCGGGTCACGTAGTCCTCGTCCTTCATGGTGTAGAGCTGGAACCAGAAGGGCACATCGGTATGCGCCGCCACGTCCTCGATGGAACAGATCGACATGGTCGAGAGCGTGAAGGGCACGCCGAACCGCTCGGCGGCGCGCGCCGCCTTGATCTCGCCGTCGGCGTGCTGCATCCCCGTCAGCCCGACGGGGGCCAGCGCCACGGGCATCGCCACCTCCTGCCCGACCATCGTGGTCGCCGTGGAGCGGCCCGACATGTCCACCGCCACGCGTTGACGCAGGCGGATCTGACGGAAATCCTCGGTGTTCTCGCGATAGGTCTGCTCGGTCCAGCTGCCGGAGTCGGCGTAATCGTAGAACATCCGCGGCACGCGGCGCGCGTGGAGCTGCCGCAGGTCCTCGATGGTGGTCACGACGGGCATCTGCGCCTTCCTCCTCCGGCCTGCAAGCGGAGTAGCAAGGGGGTGGGGCGCAGGCAAGCGTGGCGCCCGCGGCGGGCGTGAGCGGGCGCAGGCAGATAGGGACGGATAACACCGTGGTCCGTGGACATGAAACGGGGCTGCCGCCACGAGACCGCAGCGCGCGCCCCGGACGCCTCTGCCGCGGCGCCGGTGGGCGCTCCGAGCGCGGACCCCGATCGTCGTCGCGGGGCTCAAACCTCTCCGCGCTGCGGTGCCCGGAACCGCGGCGCGGCAGTCTCCCCGAAGAGGGACGTGGTGAGGGCGGCGGGTGTCCACGGGGCAGGCAAGCGGTGGCGCGCGGCCGGGGCCGGGCGCGCGGGGCTTGTCACGGGTGTGACGAGCGGTTAAAGACACGCTGTCGGAACGGCGGTGACAGCCCGAGACGAAGGCGACGGTCAGGCAAGTGGAGACGGGCAGGGTCGGCACAACCGGCCCTCTTTCATTTTGAGCACGCCAGAAACAGTCGAAAGACCGGCGGAGACAACCGCCAGGCCAGAGAAACCGAAGCGAAGGAAACCCAAAGCCACATGGCTCAGAATACAAGCATGGAGGAGTTCGAGGCCCTCCTGAACGAAAGCCTCGAAATGGACACGCCCACCGAGGGCAGTGTCGTCAAGGGCAAGGTCATCGCCATCGAGGCGGGACAGGCCATCATCGACGTCGGCTACAAGATGGAAGGCCGCGTCGATCTCAAGGAATTTGCAAGCCCCGGCGAAGCGCCCGACATCAGCGTCGGCGACGAGGTCGAGGTCTATCTGCGCTCGCCCGAGAACGCGCGCGGCGAAGCCGTGCTCTCGCGCGAGATGGCCCGCCGCGAGGCGGCCTGGGACCGCCTGGAAAAGGCCTATGCCGACGACGCCCGCGTCGAGGGTGCAATCTTCGGCCGGGTCAAGGGCGGCTTCACCGTCGACCTTGGTGGCGCGGTGGCCTTCCTGCCCGGCTCTCAGGTCGACGTGCGCCCGGTGCGCGACGCCGGCC
>NZ_JBKHAQ010000095.1:0-10520 GCF_046542825.1 Rhodosalinus sp.
CGCCCTGGCAGACGATCCGCCGCCGGCACGAGCCCGGCGCGGGCCGCGTGCGCGTCCATGCCTCCGACATCCGCCTGCGGCGCTACGAGGACCGCTCGGACCGGCTTGTGATCTTCACCGTGGACGCCTCCGGCTCGCTCGCCATGACCCGGCTGAACGAGGCGAAGGGCGCCGTCGAACTGCTGCTGGCAGAGGCCTACGCCCGCCGCGACCACGTGGCCCTGATCGCCTTCCGTGGCACGGGCGCAGAGTTGCTGCTGCCGCCCACCCGCTCGCTGGTGCAGACCAAGCGCCGCCTCGCCGCGCTGCCCGGCGGCGGCGGCACGCCGCTGGCCGCCGGGCTTCAGGCCGCCGGCCTGCTGGCCCACCAGGCGCAGGGGCGCGGCCTTTCCCCGCGCCTCGCCATCCTGACCGACGGGCGCGCCAACGTGACGCTCGAAGGCGAAGGCGGTCGCGCGCAGGCCACGGAGGACGCTGCCCGCATGGCGCGCCTCCTGCGCGCGCAGGGCGTGCCGGCGCTGGTGATCGACACCGCCGCGCGGCGCGGGGATGCGGGCCGCACCCTCTCGGACGGCCTGGGCGCCGCCTATCTCGCCCTGCCGCGCGCCGACGCGCGCCGCCTCTCCGGCGCCATCGCGGACGCCCTGGGGGACTGATGGACTGGGCGCGCGACCTCTCCACATGGCCGCACGCGCAGGCCTCGCGCCGGATCGACCACCCGCCGCACCGCTGGCACGTGCAGGAAATGGGCAAGGGCGAAACCCTGCTCCTGATCCACGGCGCCGGCGCCTCGACCCACAGCTGGCGGGGGCTGATGCCCCTGCTCGCCGAACGCTGGCACACCGTCGCGCTCGACCTGCCCGGGCAGGGCTTCACGCGGGCCGGCACCCGCAGCCGCTGCTCCCTGCCGCTGATGTCCGACGACATCGCGGCACTCGCGCAGGCGCAGGGCTGGCACCCGAAGGCCGTGATCGGCCACTCCGCCGGCGGCGCCATCGCGCTTGAACTGGCCCGCCGGCTCGAACCACAGCCGAAGGTCATCGGCATCAACGCGGCCCTCGGCAACTTCGAGGGCGTCGCCGGCTGGCTCTTTCCGATGCTGGCAAAGTTCCTCGCGCTCAACCCCTTCTCTGCCAACCTGTTCACGCTGGGCGGCGCCAGCCTGGCCCGGACCCGCCGTCTGATCGGCTCCACGGGCACGACGCTGGACGACGAGGGGCTGCGCCTCTACGCCCGGCTGATCGGCGACCGCGGCCATGTCGACGCAACGCTGCAGATGATGTCGCAATGGCGGATCGACCCGCTCATCGACATGCTGCCCGGAATCGCCGCGCCCACGCTCTTCATCACCGGCGACCGGGATCAGGCGGTCCCCCCTGCCACCTCGGACCGCGCCGCCGCGCGGATGCCCGACGCCCAAGTCGTGCACCTCCCCGAACTGGGCCATCTCGCCCACGAAGAGAACCCGCAGGCCGTCGCACAGGAGATCGCGCGCTTCCTGGACTGAGCTGTTCGCGCCTTCGGCGCCCCGGTCCTTCCTCTTGCCCGAAATACCCCGGGGGTGAGGCCCGCCAGGGCCGAGGGGGCAGCGCCCCCTTTTTCGCGCCCTCCGCTGCTGCCGGTGCCGCCGGACGCCCGGCGCTCAGTCCGGAAACCGCCAGCCCGCCCGCCGCGGCACGCGCATGGCGAGCATCGGCTTGATCCACCGCGTGCGGAAGCGGGTGAGGTCCAGCGCCTCGTGCACGCCCACCGTCTCTTCCCCGTCGAGCCGCGTCTTCACCGCCGAGCGGCAGTAGAACGGCGCGTCCAGCATCGGCAGCACCTGCCGGGGGCGATAGCCCGGATCGGCCCGCGTCTCGCGTTTCACGGCCCAGAGCGAGCGGCGGAATCCGGCCTTCGGGTGCGGCTCGACCATATGCGCGCCGCCGTCGTGGTCGAAGTGGATCGCCTGTGCCAGCGTGCTGCCGTCGAGGCGCGTGGCGTCGTAGAAGCAGGTGGCACCCCCCGCCGCCGGGAAGCGGCCCCAGGTCCAGTAGGCGAAATCCTCCTCCAGCGCGCGGGTGCCGAAGTTGGCGTCGAAATAGCCGTGCCCCGACCACTGCCAGCCCGGCGCCTCGATCTCCACCTCGATGTCCGCGTTGGGCGCGAAGGGGCGCCAGAGATGCGCCTCGTCGGGCGTCAGCAGCATCTCGACCGAGCTCATCGCCACCGGTTTTACCCGGATCTGGCCGCGCACGCGGCTGACCAGCGGCAGCGAGGAGATCTCGTTCACGTCGATCACCAGCGCCCCGTCCCGCCAGTGCAGCGCCGAGGGACCCACGCGGAAGCTGTCGCGCGACTTCCTCAGCGCCTTCCGCCCCCGGTCGGTCATGGTGAAGCGCCCGCCGGGGCCATAGGTGGCCACGTTGATGCAGACGTGGTTTTCCGGGTCGTGCCTGCCCGACCAGCGGTACCAGGGCGAAAAGACCGAGCCTATGAAGGCGATGACCGATACGGCGCGGGAACCGTCGTCGCTGATCCCGTCGACGTACCACCAGGCGTAGCCGTTCGGCCCGACCTCGAGGTCGAAGTTCGGGCGCTCAGCATCGCCTCGGCCGCGTGCCGTGCGGAGAGGGTCGCCATCGGCACCCCGGCTCCGGGGTGCGTGCCGCCCCCGGCGAGGTAGAGGCCCGCCACCTTCGTCCGCGCGCGCGGACGGCCCAGCGCGGCCGTCATCCCCTCCGGGCTCTGGCCGTAGAGCGCCCCCATCGAGGCCGGAAACAGCGCCTCGAATCCCGATGGCGTCGTCAGGCTCCCTGGCCCCGGGATCGGATCGAAGCTCAACCCCATCCGGGTCAGCGTCTCGAAGGTGCGCGTCCGACATGATCCATACTCCTCGGCCGGGTGCGGGGGCCGCCCCAGCGGCGGCGCGTTCACGATGATCTCGAAGCGTTCGGGCGCAGGCACCGCGGCGGGTGTGCCGCGATCCTGCGCGCAGACATAAAGCGTGGGCTCGCGCGGGGGCAGGCCGCTGTGCAGGTATCCCCACTCCTCGGCGTAGTCCTTCGAGAAGAAGACGTTGTGATGGGCAAGCTCGACGCCCGCGGGGTTCGCCGCGAAGGCCCAGACCTGCGCCGACAGCGCGCGGCCCGTCTTCAGCGTCTGCGGCGCCACCTGCGCCACGTCCGGCCCGAGCGCGCCGGTGGCCAGCGCGCGCGGGTCGCCGTTGAAAAGCACCTGCGCGGCCGGCAGCCGCGCGCCGTCCTCCAGCACGACGGCCTGCACCCGGCCGTCGGGCGCCTCGATCCGGGCGACATGCGCGCCGTAATGGAATTCCGCGCCGCGTGCCGCCGCCAGCCGTTCCAGCGCGCGGGCCAGCGCGTGCATCCCGCCCTCGACCACCCAGACGCCGCGCGCCTCCGCCTCCCAGATCAGCCCAAGCAGCGCGGGCACGCGGTAGGGCGAGCCGCCGACGTAGGTCGCGTAGCGCCCGAAGAGCTGGGCAAGCCGCGGGTCGTCGAACTGCCGCGCCAGCGCCTTCGCCAGCGTTGCCTGCGGTGCCATGTCGGCCATCAGCCGCGGCCGGCGCATCACGGTCGCGGCAAGACGGGGCAGGGCGGGCTCTGCCGCCTGCATCATCGGCGCGTCGAAGGCGGAAAAGAGCCGCCGCGCGCGGGCGGCGAAGGCGCGGAACTGCGCCTCTGCCCGCGCGCCCGCGAAGGCGCCCACTGCCTCGGCGCTGGCCGCTTCGCTGTCGTAGAGGTCGAGCGTGCTGCCGTCCGGCCAGAAGTGCCGCGCGAGGATGTGCTGGCGGTGCAGCGTGACGTGATCCTCCAACCGCTCGCCCAGCGCGGCGAACAGCTCCTCGAACACCGGCCGCATCGTCAGCACGGTCGGCCCGGCATCGACGGGGCCGGCGGCACTGTCGATCACGCGCATCTTGCCGCCCGGCGTGGCGTGGCGTTCCAGCACGGTGACGGGGCGGCCGGCGGCGGCAAGGCGCGCGGCAGCGGCGAGCCCCGCGATGCCCGCGCCCACGATGATCGCGGGCCTGTCCGAGAAATTGCCCAATGCCATGAGGGAATTGTTGACTCGCCCGCGCAAACTGTCCAGTCTAATTTACACTTTGTCTGTAAACAGATGCAGACGGATTGACGCATGTCCCGCCCGCGCGGCGGGTTGAACCCAAGGGAGCGCCCGCATGGACCTTCTCGCGCGGATCGACAAGGCGGTGGCCCGCGCCATCGCGATCGGGCAGGGGGGCACGCCGCCCGCCCGGCTGGCCGAGGCGCTGCAGTACGCCACTGCGCCCGGCGGCGCGCGCATCCGGCCCACGATCCTGACCTCGGTCGCGCTGGCCTGCGGCGACGACCGCCCGGCGCTGACCGATGCGGCCGCCGCCGCGCTTGAGCTCATGCATTGTGCCAGTCTCGTGCACGACGACCTGCCCTGCTTCGACGACGCGGCGACGCGGCGCGGCAAGCCCTCGGTCCACCGCGCCTATTCGGAGCCGCTGGCGGTTCTGACCGGCGACAGCCTGATCATCCTGGCCTTCGAGGTGCTGGCGCGGGCGGCGGCGGAAGAGCCGCAGCGCGGCGCGCAGCTTGTGCTGACGCTGGCGCAGCGGTCGGGCATGCCCGGCGGCATCTGCGCGGGCCAGGGGTGGGAGAGCGAGCCGCAGGTGGACCTCGCCGCCTATCATCGCTCCAAGACCGGCGCGCTCTTCATCGCGGCAACGCAGATGGGCGCCATCGCGGCGGGCCACGAGCCGGAGCCGTGGTTCGAACTGGGCGACCGAATCGGCGAGGCCTTTCAAGTTGCCGATGACCTGCGCGATGCGGTGATGGACGAGGGCGCGCTGGGCAAGCCAGTCGGGCAGGACGCGGCGCACGGCCGCCCGAGCGCGGTCGCGGAGCTTGGCGTCGAGGGTGCGGCGAAGCGGCTGAAGAACATCCTTGCCGGCGCCATCGCCTCGATCCCCTCCTGCCCGGGCGAGGCGCGGCTCGCACAGATGGTCCGGATGCAGTCCGAGCGCATCATGCCGTCGGCCGTGCGGCACCTGGCCTGACGCATGGCTGACGTGGCGGAGGAGCAACGCGGGCCGCAGACGCGGCGCAGCCTGTCCACCGCCATCGCGCGACTCGCCGCGCGCCCCGGATTTCAGCGCTGGGCCGCAGCCTTCCCGTTCACCCGCCGCAAGGTCCGGCGCGAGGGCGAGGCGCTGATGGACCTCGTCGCCGGCTTCGTCCAGTCGCAGGCGCTGGCCGCGCTGGTCGAACTGCGCGTGATCGAGGCGCTGATGGAAGGGCCGCAGGGGGCCGCCCCGCTCGCCCGCGTGAATGACATTCCCGAACACCGGATGCAGGCGCTGTTGCAGGCGGGCGCCGCGATGGGCCTGCTCCGGCGCCGCCGCGACGGGCGCTATTCGGTCACGACGCGGGGCGCCGCGCTGACCGGGGTGCCGGGCCTGTTGCCGATGATCCGCCATCACGGCGCCCTCTACCGCGACATGGCCGATCCCGTGGCGCTGCTGCGCGGCGATTCGGAGACGGAACTGGCGCAGGTCTGGCCCTATGTCTTTGACGGCGGCGCGGGCGTCGATCCTGCCACCGCGCGCGCCTATTCCGACCTGATGACCCAGAGCCAGGCGCTGGTGGCCGAGGACACCCTGCGCCTGGTGTCGCTGAAAGGCGTCCGGCGGCTTCTGGACGTGGGCGGCGGCAGTGGCGCCTTTCTGCGGGCGGCGGCGGCAAAGGCGCCCGGTCTGGACATGATGCTCTTCGATCTGCCCCAGGTGATCGACGAGGCGCGGCATCGGATGAGCGCCGCCGGGCTGGAGGCGCGCACCGCTTTCCACCCCGGATCGTTCCGCGTGGGACCGCTGCCCGAGGGTGCCGACGCGATCTCGCTGATTCGGGTTCTCTACGATCACGAGGATGCCACGGTGCGCGACCTGCTGGCGAAATGCTTCGCCGCGCTGCCGCCCGGCGGGCGGATGATCGTGTCGGAACCGATGTCGGGCGGCGCGCGGCCCGACCGATCCACGGACATCTATTTTGCCTTCTACTGCATGGCCATGCGCACCGGGCGCACTCGCTCTGCCACAGAGATCGCATGCCTGCTGCGCGAGGCGGGCTTCGACGCGCCGGAAAAGCCCGCGGTTCTGCGCCCCTACGTCACCAGCGTGCTCGTTGCGACGAAGCCGGCCGCGGATTATGCGAAAAACCGTAACGGCTAATTGACAACGACAAGTGTAAAGCTAAACTGACACCTGTGTAGCCGGCATGTGCCGCGAGGCGACTCGCCGCCGGCCCCGGTCTGGGAGAGAGAGCATGGATACCAATGCCGTTCTGCTGAACGGTCCCAGGGACCTCCATCTCGGGACAGTGCCGCTCACGGTGCCCGGGTCGGGCGACCTTGTGGTGCGTATCGACCATTCCGGTATCTCCACCGGGACGGAAAAGCTGTTCTATACCGGGCAGATGCCGCCCTTTCCCGGCATGGGCTACCCGCTGGTGCCCGGCTACGAGGCGGCGGGCGAGATCGTCGAGGCCGACCCCGCCACGGGATACCGCCCTGGCCAGCACGTCTTCGTGCCGGGGGCCAACTGCTTCGACGGGGCCTTCGGCCTCTTCGGCGGCGCCGCACGCACGCTTGTCACCCAGGCCGACCGCGTCACGCCCATCGACGCGGCCTGGGGCGCGGAAGGCGCGCTTCTGGCGCTCGCCGCGACCGCGCGGCACGCGATGGCGGGGCTGGACAAGCAGGTGCCCGACCTGATCGTGGGTCATGGCGTGCTGGGCCGGCTGCTGGCGCGGCTGACCATCGCCGCAGGCGCGCCCGCGCCGACCGTCTGGGAAATTTCCGAAAGCCGCAGCGCGGGTGCAGAGGGCTACGAGGTCATCCGCCCCGAGGACGACACGCGCCGCGACTATCGCTCGATCTACGACGCCTCCGGCAACGCAGGCATCCTCAACGACCTGATCGGCCGCCTGCAGAAGGGCGGCGAGGTGGTGCTTGCGGGCTTCTATCCGGAGGGCCTCAGCTTCGCCTTCCCGCCCGCCTTCATGAAGGAGGCGCGCCTGCGCGTCGCCGCCGAATGGGCGCGCGAGGATCTGGCCGCCACGCGCGCGCTGGTGGAGTCGGGCGCGCTGTCGCTTGCCGGGCTGATCACGCACGAGGTTCCCGCAAGGGAGGCCGAGACCGCCTACAGGACCGCCTTCGAGGACGAGTCCTGCCTTAAAATGATACTCAACTGGGAGGATGCGGCGTGAAGGACGAAGTGCCGAATCTGAAGGATTTCGATCAGCGGTTGCGCGACGAGGCGGCCCAGGAGCCGACGCTCGAGGTGCCGGCCGAGGAGCCAACGAAACACACCCAGATCATCGCGATCTACGGCAAGGGCGGCATCGGCAAGTCCTTCACGCTGGCCAATCTCAGCCACATGATGGCCGAGCAGGGCAAGCGGGTGCTGCTGATCGGCTGCGACCCGAAATCCGACACCACCAGCCTGCTCTTCGGCGGCAAGGCCTGCCCGACGATCATCGAGACCTCGACCAAGAAGAAGCTTGCCGGCGAGGAGGTGAAGATCGGCGACGTCTGCTTCAAGCGCGGCGGCGTCTTCGCCATGGAACTCGGCGGGCCGGAAGTGGGCCGCGGCTGCGGCGGGCGCGGCATCATCCACGGCTTCGAACTGCTGGAGAAGCTGGGCTTCCACGACTGGGATTTCGACTACGTCCTGCTCGACTTTTTGGGCGACGTGGTCTGCGGCGGCTTCGGCCTGCCGATCGCGCGGGACATGGCGCAGAAGGTGATCGTGGTCGGCTCCAATGACCTGCAGAGCCTCTACGTCGCCAACAACGTCTGCTCGGCGGTGCAGTATTTCCGCAAGATGGGCGGCAATGTCGGCGTCGCCGGCATGGTCATCAACAAGGACGACGGCACCGGGCAGGCGCAGGCCTTCGCCAAGTCGGTGGACATCCCTGTCCTCGCCTCGATCCCCGCCGACGACGACCTGCGGCGCAAGTCGGCCTCCTACGAGATCGTCGGCACCAACGCGACCCAGTGGGGCGCGCTCTTTGCCGAGCTGGCCGAGAACGTCGCCGGCGCCCCCCCGACGCATCCGACGCCGCTCAGCCAGGACGGGCTGCTGGGGCTTTTCGACGGCAAGGATACCGGCGCGGACTTCGTGCTTGAGCCCGCCACCGACCAGGACATGCGCGGCAAGAACGCGGTCGTGAAGGAATCGCTGGAGGTGATCTATGACGATGCGTGATCCCCAGGACGAAATCCGCCACGCGCAGCTTCGCCGCCTGGTCGAGACGGCGCGGCCGGACCAGCTGCGCCGCCTGATGGACGACATCCGCAAGGCCCCGAGCGACGAGGGGAGGGCGGCATGACCGACGAGGTGCGCTACGACGATGCCGCGGACGCGGTGGTGATCGAGGGCGAGCGCCGCAGTGCGCCTCGGGGCGATGCGGCGCCGGCCCCCGGCACGGATGGGCTTGGCTGCCATTCCGGGGCCGAGATGGAAAAGGCCGCGCGCATGGCCGGCCAGTCCGAGATCCTGGACCAGTATGCCAGGGACTACCCGCAGGGTCCGCACGACAAGCCGCAGAGCATGTGCCCGGCCTTCGGCAGCTTGCGCGTGGGCCTCAGGATGCGCCGGGTGGCGACGATGCTGTCGGGCTCGGCCTGCTGCGTCTACGGGCTGACCTTCGTGAGCCATTTCTACGGCGCGCGGCGCTCGGTGGGCTATGTGCCCTTCAACTCCGAGACGCTGGTGACCGGCAAGCTTTTCGAGGACATCCGCGACGCGGTCTACGAGATGGCGGACCCCGACCGCTTCGACGCGATCGTGGTCACCAACCTCTGCGTGCCGACCGCCTCCGGGGTGCCCCTGCGGCTTCTGCCGGACGAGATAAACGGCGTGCGGATCGTGGGGATCGACGTGCCGGGCTTCGGCGTGCCGACCCATGCCGAGGCGAAGGACATCCTTGCCGGCGCGATGCTGAACTACGCCCGCGCCGAGGTGGAGGCCGGGCCGGTGGCCGCGCCCGAAGGCGGGCGTGGCTCGCGGCCCACGGTCGCCATGCTGGGCGAGATGTTCCCGGCCGACCCGATGATGATCGGCCGGATGCTGGACCCCATGGGCCTGGCCGCCGGGCCGGTGGTGCCCTGCCGCGAGTGGCGCGAGCTTTACGCTGCGCTGGACAGCGCGGTGGTCGCGGCGATCCACCCCTTCTACACCGCCGCCGTCCGCGAGTTTCAGGCGGCGGGCCGGCCCATCGTGGGCTCCGCGCCCGTGGGCCACGAGGGCACGGCCGCATGGCTCAAGGCGATCGGCGAGGCGCATGGCGTTTCCGCCGAGAAGATCGCCGCGGCGCAGAACGCCGTCCTGCCGGCTATCAAGGGCGCGCTGGAAGGCGCGCGGCTGGAGGGGCGGATCACGCTTTCGGGCTACGAGGGCAGCGAGTTGCTGGTCGCACGCCTGCTGGTCGAGAGCGGGGCCGAGGTCGCCTATGTCGGCTCGGCCTGTCCCCGGACGCCCTGGAGCGAAGAGGACGCTGCCTGGCTCGAGGCGCATGGCGCCAAGGTGAAGTTCCGCGCCAGCCTCGAGGACGACTGCGCCGCGATGGAGGCGGTGCAGCCCGACCTCGCCATAGGCACGACGCCTGTGGTGCAGAAGGCCAAGGAGCTTTCGATCCCCTCGCTCTACTTCACCAACCTGATCTCGGCCCGGCCGCTGATGGGGCCGGCCGGCGCAGGCTCGCTCCAGCAGGTGATGCGCGCGGCGATGGAGAACAGGGACCGCATGGCGCACATGAAGGCCTTCTTCCACGGCGTGGGCGAGGGCGAGACGGCGGGCATCTGGGAAGGCGCCCCCAACCTGCACCCGGAGTTCCGCGAGCGGCACCAGAAGAAGCTGGAGAAGCAGGCGCGCGCGGCGAAGGCGGAGCAGATGATATGAGCGCCGCGGTTCGCAATCAGCCCGTAGGGTGCGTGCTCGCACGCACCGTCTGGCGCCGGGGTGGGTGCGTGCGAGCACGCACCCTACGCGTCACCTCCGAGAACGACGGGAGGGCCACATGCTGATCCAGGATCACGACCGCGCGGGCGGCTACTGGGGCGCGGTCTATGCCTTTACCGCGGTCAAGGGCCTGCAGGTGGTCATCGACGGTCCGGTGGGCTGCGAGAACCTGCCGGTGACCTCCGTGCTGCACTACACCGACGGGCTGCCGCCGCACGAGCTGCCCATCGTGGTGACGGGACTGGCCGAAGAGGAGCTGGGCCGCGACGGGACCGAGGGCGCGATGAAGCGCGCCTGGGACACGCTGGACCCGGCATTGCCTTCGGTGGTGGTGACGGGCTCCATCGCCGAGATGATCGGTGGCGGCGTCACGCCGCAGGGCACCACCATTCAGCGCTTCCTGCCGCGCACCATCGACGAGGATCAGTGGGAATCGGCCGACCGGGCGATGACCTGGATCTTCACCGAGTTCGGCATGACCAAGGGCCGGATGCCGCCCGAGAAGAAGCGC
>NZ_JBKHAQ010000096.1:0-10505 GCF_046542825.1 Rhodosalinus sp.
TCGGGCTCATTCAGCCATGCCTGGTGCCACGCTTTCATGTCGAAGGAGGCCAGGCGCCGGGGCTGCCGCGCAGGAGGTCGGCTTCGCGGACCGGCAGCCTTGCAAGCGGCGCCAGATCGCGTGCAGTGTGGTGTCGCGGGGCGATCTCGGCGATTGTGGGGATCCTCTCTCGCCCGCCTCGTGACCGCCGGCCCAGACCGCGAGGCCGACCCGTGCGCGAGGCCAGGCCCGCATGACCCGTGACGCCCGACACCGGCCGGCACGGCGGGAGCGCCGGGATATGCGGGGACAGCGGTGGAACCGCCGCGGAAGTGGGCGCGTTAGGAAATCGGGACACTCAGGGGAGAGACCATGACGAATGCTGAACCCGCTGCGAGCCGTGTGGAGGCGATCGGCGAGGCGCTGCCGTATTTGCGCCGCTATGCGCGTGCCCTGACCGGGCGTCAGACCAGCGGAGACCGTTACGCAGCCGCCGCGCTGGAGGCGCTGCTGGAGGACGGGTCCGCGATGGAGCGCCTTGCGCCGCGCGCCGCGCTGTTTCATGTCTTTCACAGACTGTGGTCCAGTTCGGGGCAGCCCGTGGCAGAAGTGCCGGAAGGGCCCGAAGCCGCCGCGCAGCGCCATCTTGCGCAGCTGACGCCCAACAGCCGCGAGGCGCTGCTGCTGCATGCCGTCGAAGGGTTTCCGTTCGACGAACTGGCACAGGTGCTGGACCTGTCGCAGGATCAGGCACGTGACCTGGTCGAGATCGCGCGGCGCGAGATGAGCGACGCGACCATCGGCAAGGTGCTGATCGTCGAGGACGAGGCGATCATCGCGATGGACCTCGAATCGGTCGTTGCGGATCTTGGGCACAAGGTCACGGGGATTGCCCGCACCCGCGCCCGCGCGATCGAGCTTGCGATGGAAGAGGCGCCGGACCTCGTGCTCTGCGACATTCAGCTGGCCGACGATTCTTCGGGCATCGATGCGGCGAACGAGATCCTGGAACAGCTTGGCGAGCGTCCGGTGATCTTCATCACCGCCTTCCCGGAGCGTCTGCTGACCGGCGAGCGTCCGGAACCCGCCTTTTTGATCGCCAAGCCCTATACGGAAGAGCAGGTGCGCTCGGCCGTCAGTCAGGCGATGTTCTTCTCTTCGACGGAAACGCTGAGAGCCTGAGGCGCGCGTGCGCGCTATCGTCGCAGGTGGGGCGGGGCGGCTCGGTGCACATCAGCCGCTGTGAAGGAAATGCAGGACGTCGCCGTCCTGCACGACATAGGCCTTGCCCTCGGCGCGCAGCTTGCCCGCCTCGCGCGCCCGGGCCTCGCCGCCCAACGCCACGTAATCGTCGAAGCCGATGGTCTCGGCGCGGATGAAGCCCTTTTCGAAATCGCCGTGGATCACGCCCGCCGCCTGCGGGGCGCGGGTGCCCTGCGGGATCGTCCAGGCGCGCGCCTCCTTCGGCCCGGCGGTAAAGAAGGTCTGGAGCTGCAGCAACTGGTAGCCGGCGCGGATCAGCCGGTCGAGCCCCGGCTCCTCGAGCCCCATCTCCGAGAGGAACATCCCGGCCTCCTCGGGATCGAGCTGCGCGAGCTCCTCCTCGATCCGGGCCGAGATCACCACCGTCCCGGCGCCCTGCGCCGCGGCCATCTCTGCCACGCGCGCGCTTTGCGCGTTGCCCTGCGCGGCCGAGGCCTCCTCGACGTTGCAGACGTAAAGCACGGGCTTTGCGGTCAGCAGCTGCAGCATGCGCCAGGCCCTGGCGTCGTCCTCGGCCACCTCGACGGTGCGCGCCGGGCGCCCCTCTGACAGCGCGGCGGCCGCGGCTTTCAGAAGCCTTTCCTGCGCGACGGCCTCCGTATCGCCGCCACGCAGCTTGCGCGACAGGGTCTGCAGGCGGCGCTCGATGCTCTCCAGGTCGGCGAGCATCAGCTCCGTCTCGATCGTCTCGGCATCGGCCACCGGATCCACGCGGCCCTCGACGTGGGTCACGTCGTCGTCCTCGAAGCAGCGCAGGACATGGGCGATGGCGTCCACCTCGCGGATGTTGGCGAGGAACTGGTTGCCAAGGCCCTCGCCCTTCGACGCGCCGCGCACCAGCCCGGCGATATCTACGAAGGTCAGCCGCGCGGGGATGACCTGTTTCGACTGCGCGATCTCGGCAATCTGCGCGAGCCGACGGTCGGGCACCGCGACTTCGCCCACGTTGGGCTCGATGGTGCAGAAGGGAAAGTTCGCCGCCTGCGCGGCCGCCGTGCGGGTGAGCGCGTTGAAGAGCGTCGACTTGCCCACGTTCGGCAGCCCGACGATTCCCATGCGGAAGCCCATTGCGCTCTCTCCCCTCTTGCGAAGCGTGGTTTCTCTAGGGGCCGTGGCGGGGGCTTGCAAGGCGGCGGTCGCCTGCACGGCGCTCTTCCGCCCTTGCGGGCGTCATCGCGAAGCGGTCCGTCGGAAGCCGATGCGCGCGCCCGTCTCGTGCCTGTCAGTCGCGCCCGTCACTCGCGGCGGTCGCCGGGGCGCGCCCGGCGTCGGGGCCGCTGCGCCGAACCCTTCGGATACCTCCCCGGGGCGCGCCATGCGTCACGGCACGGGGGACGGTCCCGCGGCTGAGCGGGGACCGATCGCGAGCCTCATGCGCTTTTCCGTCTCGACCAGCGCGAAGAACAGGACGCCCAGCCCGACGATCAGCAGTCCGTCGGCCAGAGGGACGGGCGCGGTGCCGAAGACCGCCTGCATCGGCGGCAGATAGGTGATCGCGAACTGCGCCGCCGTCACGGCCACGACGCAGGCCCATACCACGCGCGTGCCGCGCACCGCCGCCCAGGTCAGCGACGAGCCGTGCAGATTGCGGATCAGGAAGAGGTAGAAGAGCTCGAGCACCACCAGCATGTTGAGCGCCATGGTCTGCGCCAGCGGCAGGGGATAGCCGCGGTCGACGGCGTAGGCGTAGATGCCGAAGACAGCGGCAATGAAAAGGCTCGACACCAGCGCGATCTGCCAGACCAGCTGCCCGGACAGCAGCCCCGCATCGCGCGGCCGCGGCGGGCGGCGCATGGTGCCGGGCTCGGGGGGGTCGAAGGCCAGGGCAAGACCGAGCGTCACGGCCGTGACGAGGTTCACCCAAAGGATCTGCACCGGGGTGATCGGCAGCGACATGCCCAGGGACACCGCGATGATGATGGTCATCGCCTCGCCCGCGTTGGTGGGCAGCGTCCAGCCGATCACCTTGGTGATATTGTCGTAGACGGTGCGCCCCTGACGCACGGCCGCGGCGATCGAGGCGAAGTTGTCGTCGGCCAGCACCAGTTCGGCGGCTTCCTTCGCCGCCTCGCTGCCCTTCTGTCCCATCGCGATGCCGGCGTCGGCACGCTTGAGTGCGGGAGCGTCGTTCACGCCGTCGCCGGTCATCGCCACGGTCAGCCCGTGCGACTGCAGCGCCGTGACAAGCCGCAGCTTGTCGCCGGGAGAGGTGCGGGCGAAGATGTCGGTCTCCACGACCGCCGCGGCGAGATCGGCGTCGCTCATCGCCTCGATTTCGGCGCCGGTCAGCACCTGGGCGGTGTTTTTCAGGCCGACCTGTGCCGCGATGGCGCGCGCCGTGGCGGCGTGGTCGCCGGTGATCATCTTCACCCGGATACCGGCGGCGTGGCAGTCGGCCACCGCCTCGATCGCCTCGGGCCGCGGCGGGTCGATCAGGCCGACGAGGCCGATCAGCGTGAGCTTTCCCTCAAGATCCGAGTCGTCGAGCTTCGCCTGGTCGGCCGGGGCCTCGCGCAGGGCCAGCGCGATGACCCGCTGTCCCTCGGCCGCCAGCGCCTCGACGCGCGCGTGCCAGGACTCCGGGTCGAGCGGTGCCGTGCCGCCGTCGCCCCGCACGCCGTCGCACATCGCCATCACCGCTTCCGGCGCACCCTTGACGAGGATATGGGCCCCGCCCTCGGGATCGCGGGCCAGCACCGCCATGTAGCGGTGCGCCGCGTCGAAGGGGATCGCGTCGGCGCGGGTCCAGCCAGCGAAGGCGTCCGTCCCGGCCAGCTTGCCCGCCAGCGCCTTCAGCGCGCCCTCCATCGGGTCCCCCGCGACCTGCCAGCCGCCCTCCGCCTCGCGCAGCGCCGCGTCGTTGCAGAGCGCGGCGATCCGCGCCGCTTCGGCCAGCCTGGGCCGGCCTGCGGGATCGACCGGATCGCCCTTGGCACGGATCGTGCCCTCGGGCGCATACCCCTCGCCATCGATCGTGTAGTCACGGCCTTCGAGCGCAAGCGAGGCGGCCATCATCTCGTTCCGCGTCAGCGTGCCGGTCTTGTCGGTGCAGATCACCGAGACCGAGCCCAGCGTCTCGATCGCCGGCAGGCGCCGGACGATTGCGTTGCGCCGCGCCATGGCCTGCACGCCCACGGCAAGCGTGATGGTCAGCACCGCCGGCAGCCCCTCGGGGATCGCCGCAACCGACAGGCCGACCACCGCCATGAAGAGCTCGGCGAAGGGCATGTCACGGATGAAGTAGCCGAAGGCCAGCAGCGACGCCGCGACGAGCAGGATGAACGCCGACAGCCAGCGCGCAAAGCCGTCCATCTGCCGCAGAAGCGGTGTGGTCAGCGTCTCGACCTCGGCGATCATGCCGCTGATCCGGCCGATCTCTGTCTGGCCGCCCGTGGCAACGACGACGCCGCGCCCGGTTCCGGCCGCGACCAGCGTGCCGGAGAACAGCATCGACTTGCGATCCCCCAGGGCGGCATCCGCCGCGACCGGCTCCGGCTCCTTGTCCACCGGCACCGATTCGCCCGTCAGGATCGCCTCTTCGGCGCGCAGGCCGCGGGACGCGAACAGGCGGATGTCGGCGGGCACCCGGTCACCCGCCTCGATCAGCACCACGTCGCCCGGCACCAGTTCCGCAGCGTCAAGCGTCACGCGGTGCCCGTCGCGCAGCACGGCCGTGCGCGGCGCCAGCATTGCGCGGATCGCCTCCATCGCCTGCTCCGCGCGCCCCTCCTGCACGAAGCCGATCACCGCGTTGACCAGCACGACCGCCAGGATCACGCCGGTATCCACCCAGTGCCCCAGCGCGGCCGTCACTCCGGCCGCCCCGATCAGCACAAAGATCAGAACGTTGTTGAACTGTGCCGCAAAGCGCCGCAGGGCGCTGCGCTTTGGCGGCTCGGGCAGCCGGTTTTCGCCATGGCGGGCGCGGCGGCGCTCGGCTTCTTGCGTGCTCAGCCCGCGCTGCGTCGCCTCGAGGCGGTCGAAGACCTCGTCCGGCGACTGGGCATGAACGGCGATCGGACTTTCGTTCTGCACGTCGAATCCCCCGGAGATGCGGCGCGCTTGTGATCTAGCGGCATTCGCCCCCCCCGTCGAGGCGGACGCCGGTATTGCCGGTCGCGCAGAAGGGTGAAGGCAAACAGGCGCCAGCGGTCACGGACGACGGCGCAGGCGCGGCCGCCACACGCGCAGCCGCGCCGCGCCAGAGCCGGCGCGGCCCCAGGTCCCAGGTCCCATATCCCAGGCCCCAGGCCCCATGCCCGGGAGCATGCCGCGCTCCGTTCCCGTGGCCCGGATCCGCGCCGCGCGCACCGCCAATGCCTCGTTTGCCCCGGGGCGGCAGCCGCAGGACCGCCCCGACCCGCCTGCGCCGTCTCGCCGAGAGAGGACCCCGCCTCAGGTCCGGCGACCGGCACACCACCTGCAAATCGGCGAGCCGGCGCGGGTCTGTCGAGGGACCTCACCTGTGCCGAATCCTGTTGCGGTCTTGCCCGGGCACGAACGCACAGGCACACTCAGGGCTGACTTGACGGGATTCGACCGATGCTGCCTCGAACGGTCAGGTGCCGCGCGGGCCGGATCCCGGCCTCCGTCCAGAGCCCGAAGGGCCGGCGGCGATGTGCACGCGCAGCATGGACGCTCGGAGGCACTCTCATGACGACAGCAGGGAGAACTATCACATGACGACCCCTTTCAGTTTCGCGGGCCGTGCCGCAGCCGCAGTTGTGGCCGCGGCGCTGGCCGCGCCGGCCGTGCAGAGCGCAGAACTGGGCGACACCGACGATCCCATTCGTTTCGCGCTGGTGGAATGGACCGGCCAGCATCTGACCTCGCGCATCATCGGCTCGGCGCTCGAGGAGATGGGGTATGACGTCGAATACGTCTCGGTCGGCTATCTCGTGAGCGGCACGGCTGCCGCGGACGGCGACGTGCACGCCACGCTCGAGGTCTGGGACAACAACCTTGGCGATCTCTTCCCGCAGCTGCTGGAATCGGGCCGGCTGGAGAACCTGGGCGATGTGGGCCTCGAGGCAGGCGAGGGATGGATGTATCCCGACCACGTCGCAGAGCTGTGCCCCGGCCTGCCGTCCTGGGAGGCTGTGCAGGACTGCGCGCAGGAATTCGCCACGGCCGAAACCTTCCCGCAGGGCCGTTTCCTGTCCTACCCTTCGGACTGGTCGAACCGCTCGGAGGTGCTGATCGAGGGCGAGGATCTGGACTACCGGGCAGTCCCCGCAGGCAGCGAGGGCGCGCTCGTGGCCGAGCTGAAGGCCGCAGCCGAGACGGACTCGCCGCTGCTGATGATGTTCTGGGCGCCGCACTGGGTGCTCTCGGAGGTCGATGTCTCGTGGGTCGACATGCCCGACGAGATCCGCGAAGAGTATTCGATCACGCAGCCCAACGTCTTCAAGGCCGTCTGGCCGGGGCTGAAGGACAAGTGGCCGGCCGCCTACGAGGTGATCCGCACCGCGAAGATCACCAACGAGATCCAGGAGCCGCTGATGGCGCGGATCGACCGCGACGGCGAGGACACGAAGGCCGTCGTCGCCGAGTGGATGGCCGCCAACGAAGACATTTGGCGCCCGTGGATCGAAGACGCCACCGACTGAGCACGCCTTGACGCGAAAGGCGCGGCCGTCGTGGTGCGGCCGCGCCGTCCTTCGTTCAGCAAAGGGAGCCTTGCCCGGATGCCCGAGCGCCAGACGCCGCCGGTCAAGCTGTCCTGCCGTCATCTGTGGAAGGTCTTCGGCGGCCTGCCGGCAGGCTTCGACGCCGAGGCCGATACGCGCGCCGCGGCGCAGGCGATGCGTGACGCGGGGCGGATTCCGGCCGTGGTCGATGCGGACTTCGAGGTGGGCACCGGCGAGATCTTCGTCATCATGGGGCTTTCCGGTTCCGGCAAGTCCACGCTGGTGCGCTGCCTGTCGCGGCTGATCGAACCCGACGCGGGCGAGGTCCTGCTCGACGGCGAGGACATCCTGAAGAAGTCCGCGAAGGACCTGGTCGAGATCCGCCGCCACAAGATGGGCATGGTGTTCCAGGACTTCGGCCTGCTGCCGCACCTCAGCGTGCTGGAAAACGTGGCCTTCCCGCTCAAGGTGCAGGGGATGGACGAGGAGCGCCGCCGCAGACGGGCGCAGGAGATGATCGAGCTTGTCGGACTGGAGGGGCGCGAGAGCGCCTCTCCCAGCCAGCTTTCGGGCGGCCAGCAGCAGCGCGTGGGCCTCGCCCGCTCGCTCGCCGTGGAGCCTGACCTGTGGTTTCTGGACGAGCCGTTCTCGGCGCTCGACCCGCTGATCCGGCGTCAGATGCAGGACGAATTCCTGCGCCTGCAACAGATGCTGAACAAGACCATCGTCTTCATCACGCACGACTTCATGGAGGCGCTCAGGCTGGCCGACCGGATCGCCATCATGAAGGACGGCGAGATCGTGCAGATCGGCCCGCCGCCAGAGATCGTGCTGCGGCCCGCCAACGCCTATGTCGCCGAGTTCGCCTCCGAGGTGCCGCTCGCCCGGCTGCTGACGGCGCGGGACGTGATGACGCCCGGCGACGGTGCGGGCGACCTGCCCAAGGTGCCCGCCGGCATGACGCTGGACGACGTGACAGCAGAGTTCCTGCGCAGCGGCGCCCCGCGGGTCGCGGTGATGGACCCCGAGCGCGGCTGCATCGGCACGCTGGCCTCGGAGGAGTTGGCGCGCGCCGTCGCCCGCCGCAGCGGCGACCGGGAAAGCGCGTGATGCGCGCCGCGCTGGCCTCGCCCGATGGCCGCCTCTGGCTGGGCGTGGGGACGTTCTGCCTGCTCTGCCTCGTTCTGGCGCCGCGGCTCGGCTGGCTGACGGAATATCCCGATGCGCTGGTGATCCCCTTTGCCGACTGGATCACCGCGGGGATGAGCGCCTTCGTGGACAGCTTCCGCTGGTTTTTCCGCGCGCTGGCCTCGCTGGTGGACGTGCCGCTCGTCGCGGTGCGCACCGGGCTGCAGGCGGTGCCCTGGCTGGTGGTGATGGCGCTGGCCGCGGCACTGGCGTGGCGCGCGCGCGGGCCGGGGCTGTCGCTGCTGACCGTCTGTGCGCTGGGCTACATGGTGCTCACCGGCTACTGGGAGCAGTCGATGAACACCCTCGCGCTGGTTGTCGTCTCGGTGCCGCTGTCGGTGGCCCTGGGCTTTGCCATGGGGGTGGGCGCGGCCCATTCCGAGCGGGTCGACCGAATTGTGCAGCCGACGCTCGACTTCATGCAGACGATCCCGGCCTTCGCCTACCTGATCCCGATTCTCTTCCTCTTCGGGTTCGGCCCGGCGGTCGGGCTGATCGCCAGCGCGATCTACGCCGCCCCGCCGATGGTGCGGAACACGATCCTGGGCCTGCGCTCCGTGCCCGCGGGCGTGCGCGAGTCGGGCGTGATGTCGGGCTGCACCCCGCGGCAGGGCTTCTGGAGGGTCGAGGTGCCCACCGCGATGCCGCAGATCATGGTGGGCGTGAACCAGACGACGATGGCGGCGCTCAGCATGGTCATCATCGCCGCGATCATCGGCGGCTTCGACGACATCGGCTGGGAGGTGTTGAGCACGATGCGCAAGGCGCAGTTCGGGCAGAGCCTGCTGGCCGGCCTTGTCATCGCGCTTCTGGCCATCGTGCTTGACCGCATCACCTTCGGCCTCGCGCAGAACCGCTTCGCCGGAGAAAGCCTGGACGAACGCGCCGCGCGGCGGCGGCGCACCTGGTCCGTCGCGGTGGCGCTGGCGATGGCCGCGCTGCTGCTGGCCACGCTTTTCCCGGTCCTGGCGGACTACCCCCGCGATCTGCGCATCTATCCCGCCGCCCAGCTCAACGAGGCGGTGAACTGGTTCCTGCGCAACTATTCCGGCGTGATGGACGCGCTGAAGAACTCGGCGCTCTTCTTCGGGATGCTGCCCTTCCGCATCGGGCTGAGCGAGGCGATCTCGCCCTTTACCTGGGGCTTCGCGCTGGCCCCCTGGATGCCCTGGGCCTACGCGGCGGCCGCCGCTGCGCTGGCGGTCTGGCTGCTCTGGCGGGGCCGGGCGGGCGGCGCGCTGACCGTGGCACTGCTGTCCGTGCTCTTGTGGTGGGGCACCACCGGCCTGCCCTGGCCCGTGGTGATCGCCGCCGCGACCGCGCTGGGCTGGCAGACAGGGGGCGCGCGCACCGCCAGTTTCGTCGCCGCCGCGCTGATCTTCGTGCTGGTCAACGGGCTCTGGGAGCCCTTGATGCTGTCGGTCTACCTGTGCGGCATCGCGGTGACGATCAGCTTTGCCATCGGCGGTGCGCTGGGCGTCTGGGCGGCGCACAACGACAGTGTCTCTGCCGTCCTGCGGCCCATCAACGACACGCTGCAGACCATGCCGCAGTTCGTGCTGCTGATCCCGGCGCTGATGCTGTTCAAGGTGGGCGAGTTCACCGCGCTGCTGGCCATCATCTCCTACGCCATCGTGCCGCCCGTCCGCTACGTCGAACACGCGCTGAGAACCCTGCCGCGGGGCACGGTCGAGGCCGCGCGCCAGATGGGCTGCACGCCCTGGCAGATCCTGACGCAGGTCAAGCTGCCGCTCGCGCTGCCGGGGATCATGCTGGGGCTGAACCAGACGATCATGTATGCCCTGTCGATGCTGGTGATCGCGGCACTGGTCGGCACGCAGGGCCTGGGCCAGCAGGTGTATCTGGCGCTATCGCAGGCCGACATGGGCATGGGCGTGGTCACCGGGCTTTCCATGGCGCTTCTCGCCATGACGGCCGACCGCATCCTGCAGGCCGCCAGCCGCCGCCATCGGGAGAAACTGGGGATCGGCGCCGCCGTCCCCGCATGAGAGGGCGGACAGAGAGAATGCCCGAAGACGCGGCCCGCGCCGCAGCCCGCGACGAGGCCTTCCATTTCCCGGAAACGGCGGGCGCAGACCCTGCCTCTGGCCAATGCCGGCGGAAGAACCCGGGCAGTGATGCCGGAGGAGCTTGCCGCGCAGACGGCAGACGGCCGGCAGGACCATGCCGGCATGGCGGACGCGCATTTCGCGCAGTGGACGGCGGTGCTCGACCGCGAAGAGCTTGATTGCCGCGCCTGACCGTCCGCGCCTTCGCCCTTGCCCGAACGCGCGCGACCGACTAGGCAACCATTCGGGTCGTGCCGGTATAGCTCAGCTGGTAGAGCGTCTGATTTGTAATCAGAGGGTCGGGGGTTCGAGTCCCTCTGCCGGCACCACAAACCGAATAGAACCTGATCCCTGAATCGCGCAGGCGCAGGCAGTC
>NZ_JBKHAQ010000097.1:0-10481 GCF_046542825.1 Rhodosalinus sp.
CACGTCGAAGGCGGCGCCGGCGAGGGTGGTTTCGGGGGCGCTGACCGTGACCTCGTCCCGAGGTTCGGGCTCCGGCTCGGGTTCGGGCTCGGCAGCCACGGCCGTTCCGACCGCGCTGAGCGCCGCGCCCAGTTCATCGGCATTGCGCGCCGAAAGATATTGCCCGCCGGTGTTTTCCGCTATGCAGGACAGCGCACCGGCGTCCTCGTCGTCCAAACCGAAGCCCACCACATGCGCGGTGAAGCCGACACCGGCCCGTTCGAGCGCCTCGGAGACGGCGCAGGGGTCGCGCTCGCAGCTTTCCAGCCCGTCGGAAATCAGGACCACGGTGGCCGGCGCGTCGGTGTAGGACAGGGCGGTCGCGGCTTTTTCAACCGCGTCAGTCAGGGGCGTCTTGCCGGTCGGGGTTATGCCATCGATACGTTCGAGTATCCCGGCCCGCGTGTCCTCTCCCGGCGCGACGAGGATTTCGATGTCAGAACAATCGCCGCGCCGGCGATGGCCATAGGCCATGAGCCCGACCTTGCGCGTCTCGGCCCAGTTGCCCAGCAGGTTTTCCATGAGGTCTCGGGCGATCTCGATCTTGGCGGTGCCGTCGATCTGGCCCCACATGGAATTCGACCCGTCGAAAACGATCATGACGTTCTGATCGGCTGCGGCTGCCGGGAGCGCAGTCATCATTCCGCTCGCAAGTGCCATTGCGCAAAGTCTGTTCGCGATGAGTTTCATGTACTCTACCCTTCCAGATGTGTCGTCCGGCTCGAGCGGCGAGCGCCCCGTTTATCGGCGGGAAGGATTCGCATGGCAATCTTATAACTTGGCCTGTCTGCGCTTCCCGGTTCCAGCCCGCGGGCCACGGGCCGGAGCGAGGCACCGACGCAGCCGATGCCGAGGTCCGAAAACGCCTATCGATCGAGCGACGCCTCGACAAAGCTTTGGGCGCGCAACGCGGGCGTTGGATGCAGCGGCGCGGCACGCGGCATGACCGCACCGCCCCGGCGCCGCGACATCGCCGACGAGTTGCGCGAGGCGGGCTACCGCGTGCGCGAGGCGGCCGACGCGGCCGAGGCCGTCGCCGCGCTGCGCGACTGCACGCCCGATCTGGTGCTGTGCGACATCATGATGCCGATCCCGCCCGGATCGAGGGCGCCGGGACGATGCCGCCGGAAAGCGCGGATGCGGCGGGAGCGTCCGTCCCGACTGCAAACGAGCTTCCGCCGGATGCCGATCTCGTTGCACGCCTGGAAGCCGCAGGCTCCGTGGACGCGTTCCTCATCGAGCGCGGACTCTGGCAAGATGAAGCCGTGCAGGCGGTCTCCTTCCTGGATGGAAATCCCGTTCGGGCCCTGATCGTCACGCCCGACACGACGAGCTGGCTGCGCGTGTCAGAGATCCGGGGCGCCAGCGGGTCACCCGGCGACTAGCCTGTTGCTGTTCGGGTGGCCGGGCGCGCACGCCTGATCCTTCGTGTCGCCGCGCGGTGCCGGGTGGCGGGCGTCGCCCGCCGGGGCTGCAGCCGCGTGGCCATCAGGCCGGTCTGGCGCTACCGGTCGCCCGTGAGGGCGCTGCCGGGTCCTGCAAGGGCGCGGCCTGCGGCACCGGCGTCACGATCAGCCGGTCGGGCGCCTCTGCATGGATCGTGTCGATCCGGCATCCGTAAACCTGCGCAAGGCGCTCCGGATCCATCACCTGACGCGGCGGGCCGCTGGCCGCCACACGGCCCTGATCCAGCAGCACGACATGATCGGCGAAAAGTGCGGTCAGCGTCAGGTCGTGCATCACGGCGACGACCCCGCCGCCGCGCCGCGCGTAGTCGCCGGCCAGTTCCATGACCTGAAGCTGGTGCGCGACATCGAGGCTGGCCACCGGCTCGTCGAGAAAGAGCCAGCGGGGTCCGTCGCCGTCCCGCGGCTCCCAGACCTGGGCCAGAACGCGGGCAAGCTGCACGCGCGCCTGCTCGCCGCCCGAGAGCTCCTGGTAGAAGCGCGCCTCGTAGCCCGACAGGTCGACGCGGGCCAGCGCGGCGCGGGCGCGATTTGAGGCGGCGGCGCCTGCCTCGCCCGCGGCCTCCGCGCCCAGCCGCACCACCTCGAGCACGGTGAAGGGAAAGGCGAGGCGCGCGAACTGCGCCAGCACGCCGCGGCGCTGTGCCAGCTGCCAGGGACGCAGGCTGCGCGGATCGGTTCCGTCCAGCGTGATGCGTCCCTCGGCCGGGATCTCGCCGGTCAGCGCCCGCATCAGCGTGGTCTTGCCCGACCCGTTGGGGCCGAGGATCACCGTGAGCTCTCCGGGGGCGGCACGAAAGGCGAGGTCGTGCAGGATGCGGCGCTTGCCAAGGTGGACTGTCAGGTCGCGTGCGTCGAGCATGGCGGGCCTCAGAGGTCGATCACGCCGCGGCGGCGCAGAAGGATCCACAGGAAGACCGGCGCGCCCAGGAGGGCCGTGACGATCCCGATGGGCAGTTCCGCCGGCGCGATCACGCTGCGCGCGAGAATGTCGGCGCCGACCAGCAGCGCCGCCCCCAGAAGCGCCGCGTTGGGCAGCAGAAAGCGGTGGTCCGGCCCGATGGCAAGGCGCAACAGATGCGGAACGACGATCCCGATGAAGCCGATCCCGCCCGAGACGGCGACCGCCGCGCCGGTGGCCGCGGCGACCGAAAGGATTGCGAGGTTCTTCATCCGCTGCACCTCGATCCCCATGTGCGCCGCCGCCGCCTCGCCCAGCGCGAGGCCGTTGAGCCCGCGCGCCAGCCACAGCGTGCCCGCCATCGCGATCAGCATCACCGGCCCCGCCACGGCGAGCTTGGCCCAGCTTGCGCCTGCGAGCGAGCCAAGACCCCAGAAGGTCAGGTCGCGCAACTGCTGGTCGTCGGCGGCATAGACCAGAAGGCCCGTCACCGCGCCGGCAAGCGCGCCCAGCGCGATGCCCGCCAGCAGCATGGTGGCGACCGATGTGCGGCCGGCGCGCGTGGACACGCGGTAAAGGATCAGCGTCGCCGCCCATCCGCCCAGGAAGGCCGCGATGGGCACGGTATAGACGCCGATCAGCCCGGCGATGGCGGCCGGCAGCAGCCCGCCCAGCACGATCGCGGTGACCGCGCCCAGCCCGGCGCCCGCGCCCACGCCCACCAGCCCCGGATCGGCCAGCGGGTTGCGGAAGAGCCCCTGCATCACCGCGCCGGAGACGGCCAGGGCCGCGCCCACGCAAAGGCCGGTGACAAGCCGCGGCAGCCGGATCTCCCACAGCACCACCTGTTCCTGCAGGGTCAGGCCCTGGCCCGAGAGCATCCGGCCCAGCGCGCCCGTCAGCGACACGCCCGCCGCCCCCGTGGCCAGCGCGGCCCAGCACGCGATCAGCACCAGCCCGACCAGCACGACGCTCGCGCGCCGGGCGCGCAGGCGGCGGTCGCCGGCGTGCGGCGCGGTGGCCTCGGTCAGCGCGACCACCGCTCAGCCCCCGGGATAGAGCGCGGCGTTCAGGTCCGCGACCGCCTGCGCGGTGCGCGGCCCGAAGCCCAGAAGGTAGAGCCCGTCCATCTCGACCAGCCGCCCGTCGCGCCCTGCGGGCGTGGCGGCAAGCGCGGGATGGCCCAGCACACCCGCGCCGCCGTGGCCCTCGGCGCGGCCCTCCATCATCAGCACCACGTCGGGCGCGGCGGCCATCACCGCCTCGTCGGTCAGCGGCTTGTATCCCTCGAAGCCGGTGACGGCGTTTGTCCCGCCGGCCATGCGGATCATCGCGTCGGCCGCCGTGTCGGTGCCGGAGGCCAGCAGCCGCCCACCCTCTGCCGACAGCAGGAAGAGCACGCGCACCGGCTCTGCCACGCCCTCGGCGCGGTCCTGAACGGTGGCGATCTCGCTCTCGATCTCTTCGGCCAGCGCCGCGGCCTTCGCTTCAAGGTCCAGCGCCGCGCCCACCGCGCGGACCTTGGCCGCCACGCCCTTGGCGTCGGTGGCATCCGGGATCGTGACGAAGGGAATCTCGGCCCGTTCGAGGACCTGCACCGTCTCGGCCGGCCCTGCGCCCTCTTCGGCCAGGATCAGGTCGGGCGCCAGCGACAGCACGCCCTCGGGCGACAGGCGGCGGACATAGCCCACGTCGGGCAGCGCCTCGACCTCCGGCGGGTGGCTCGAGGTGGTGTCGCGTGCCACGACCCGGTCGCCCGCGCCCAGCGCATAGACGATCTCGGTCACCGCCCCGCCGGCGACGACGATCCGCTCGGCCGCGAGGCCCAGGGCGGGAAACGCGGCCAGCCCGACCGCGAGCAGCAGTGCCTTCATGCCACGCCCTCCGGTGCCGGCAGCTCGGCCACCATCGCGTTCCAGGCAACGGGCTCGGCCTCCTTGCGCTTGCCGAAGCATTGCAGGATCAGCCGTCCCTCGGCGTCGAACGCCTCGACCGAGATGGCCGGGCCGCGCTGCGTGGGCTTCCAGACGCGCCAGACCTCTGCCACGTGATCGGCGCGCAGGTGCAGGTTGAAGCGCGGGTCCAGCACGTTCTGCCACGGGCCCATCGGCTTGATCGTCTCGATGGTCCCTGCGTGAATCTGGATGCAGCCCGCGTTGCCGACGAAGAGCATGATCTCGATGCCCTCGGCCGCCGCGCCCTCCAGCATGGCAGAGACGGCGGCGGGCGCGAGCGGTTCGGCGTAAGGCGCGCCCGCGCCGCGATAGGCGCCAAGGCGGTTCATCTTCAGCTTCGAGACGAGGCGCAGGAACTGGTGGGTGTCGGTCATCCGGTCCCATTCCTTGCGCAGGAGGTCCATCTTGTCCTCGCGCAGCTTCGCGCCCTCGGGGGGCGTGCGGGGGGCTGCATCGAAATCGCGGCTGTCGTCGCCGGTGGCGAGCGCCGTGACCAGTTTCTCGAAGGCGGCGACATCGGAGGCGGGCTTCAGGTGCACCTTGTGCACCGCATCGCCCGCGGCATCGAAGACCTGCAGGCTGCGCTTCACGCCCTTGTCGGTCTCCTCGACCACGGCGAAGGCATGCGCCCAGTGCTTCGGGAACATCCGCAGGTCGATCTCGGGGCCAAGCACCATGGTCGCGTGTTCGCCGCCGTGGTATTCGACGTATTCGCCGACCCGCTCGTGCACCGCGCTGTCGTTGCGGGTCAGCGCCATGACCTCGCCCAGCGTCGAGACCGGGGGAATCAGGTCGTTCGGGTGCGCCTTGAGCCGGGTGGCGGTGCGGCCCACCTCGGCGGCGACCAGCGCGGCCTCCGACACGCCCAGTTCGTTTGCAAGATCGCGCGCCCGACGCTCGGGGCGGGCGGTCCTGGCCTCCAGCAAGGCGTCGGGGGTCATTGGGTCGGACAGCGGCATCCTTCGCCTCCTTCTGCTTTTTTCTGCTTTCCGGCGCGCTTCCGTCGTCCGGCTGGATCGCCCGGAAGATAGCTGGATCGCCCGGAAGATACTTGACTGTTCTTGTCGGTGTTCTTAAACATCCATTCCTGACACATCAAGTCGGAAATGCGCGGTACCGCCAGCCTCTCGCCAGCCCGCTCCGCAGATCAAGGACAGCAAGCAAGGGGAGCCTCGAATGGCGAGGGGGAACGGGATTCGTGCCGCACTGGTGTGCGGCGCGGCAGCGGCGGCACTCACCGCGGGACAGGCAGCGGCACAGGACGAGGGCGGCACCGCCTACACGCCGCTGGGACGGCTGGTGCTGGGCGCAGGGACGGAAAAGGTGGCGATCGACACGCCGCAGGCGGTGACCGTGCTGGAGGAAGAAGACATCGAGCGCGAACAGCCGACCACGGCGGGCGATCTTTTCGACACGGTGCCGGGCGTGCAGGCCGGCGGCTCCGGCCGCGTCGCGGGCGAGACCTTCAACATCCGCGGCATCGGCAACGCCGAACCGGCGAGCCAGTCGCGCGTCGTCGTCAACGTGGACGGCACGCCGAAGTTCTTCGAGCAGTACCGCACCGGCACCTTCTTCGGCGATCCCGCGCTCTACAAGCGGGTGGAGGTGCTGCGCGGGCCGGCCTCCTCGACGCTCTACGGCTCGGGTGCGATCGGCGGCGTGATCAACTTCACCACCAAGGACGCCGCCGATTTCCTCGCGCCGGACGAGACGGCCGCGCTGCGCTTCTCGGGCGACTACACCTCGAACGGCGACGGTGCGGGCGCTGGCGTGATCTTCGCCACGCGCCCGCGCGAGGGGGCGGAGTTCCTCTTCGCGCTCAACCGCGACACCTCTGGCGACATCGAGGACGGCGACGGCGCGACGCTCGCGGGCACCGATTTCGATCGTCTGTCCGGCCTCGTGAAGGGCACCTTCCGCTTCGGCGAGATGCAGGATCAGGCGCTGCGCCTCTCGTATTCGCGCACCGAGGGGGATCAGGAGGACACTACTGTCGATCAGACCGGCGGGAGCGGCGGCTTCGGCACGGCGGATGTCGAGAGCCGCGACGAGACCGCTGTGGTCGCCTATTCCCACGCGGGCGCGGGCAACCCGTGGCTCGATCTCGAGGTCACGCTCTCTTGGTCCGACACCGAGGTCGTGCAGAACGACCTCGTGCCTCCTCCGCCTACTGGGCCTGGAGCCCCCCAATTTTCCTGTGGGCCGGGCTTCAGTCAGTTTTTCTGCGACAAGGAGGCGGCCTACGAGACGGTGACGCTCAAGGCCGAGAACACCATCGCCTTCGGTGGCGGCGCCTGGGAGAATTACCTCACCTTCGGCGCGCAGGTCTCGCAGCAGGAGCGCACCGCGACGAGCCGCGTGGGCGCCATGGACTTCCACCCCGAGGGGACGGACACCCGCGCCGCGCTCTACGCGCAGGGCGAGTTCATCCACGAGAGCGGCCTGACGCTGATCCCCGGCCTGCGCCTCGAGCGCATAGAGCAGGAGCCGGGCGAGACCGCGCCGGACGGCGGGCAGGACAAGAGCTTTACCGCCGTCTCGCCCAAGATCGCGGCGCTTTACGAGGTGAACGATAGCTGGTCGGTCTTCGGCTCGCTCGCGCGGACCGAGCGGGCGCCGACGCTGGACGAACTCTACTCGACGAGTGCTGGGCGAAGCCCGAGCATGAACCTTGATCTGGAGGTGGCGACGAGCGCCGAGCTTGGCCTCGCCTACGCCGGGCGCGACGTGCTCGCCCAGGGCGACAGCCTCGAGGCAAAGGTCACCGCGTTCCATAACGATCTCGACGACCTGATCGCTACGCCGGAAGACGCAGGGCCGGGTACTCCCAATCGCGCCAACATCGACGAGGCGCGGATCTGGGGCCTCGAACTCGAGGCCGCCTATGACGCCGAGCGGTGGTTCGGGCAGGCGGCCTATTCGCTGGTGCGGTCGGAGGATCTGTCCACCGGCGAGACGCTGACCGACACGCCGGCCGACAACCTTGCGCTGACGCTGGGCTGGAAACTGCCGGAGCACGGCGTGCGGATGGGCTGGCGCGGCGTCTGGGCCGGCGACATCACCACCGCCTCGCCTGGGACCAGCGGCGACAGCTACGTGGCCCACGACCTCTTCGTGGACTGGACGCCGCAGCAGGGGCCGCTGGAGGGGTTCACCGTGGGCCTTGCGGTCGAGAACGTGACCGACGCCACCTATCGCCCGAACCTGCAGCTCGACAACGCGGCGGGCCGCAGCGTGAAGCTGGCGCTCACCCGCGAGATTTCCTGGTGAAACGCAAAGGCCAGGGCCCGCACGCCGGCCCTGGCCGCCCAAAAGGAGGATCAGCCATGAAGCACAACCAGTTCAGCGTCAGCGACGCGCAGCCAGCGACGGACGAGAACGAGCCCCCCGGAGGCCACGATCTGCCCTGTCACGACGCCATCGCCTTGACGGACGGCGGCACGCTTGCCCTGATCACGCTGGGGGATCAGACCTACAGGCTGCGCATCACGCGCGCGCAGAAGCTGATCCTGACCAAGTGACGCGGCACCCGTCCCCCAGACAGAGGAAGGCAGGCATGGCACCCGCAAGCGGCACCTCGTCCGCCAATACCCGCGCGCGAGCCCTCCGCGCCCCCTGGGCCCTGCTCGCACTGGCGCTCGCGGCGCCCGTCGCCGCGCAGGAGGAAGAGATCGGCGCGCGCCTGTCCATAGAGCTCAACACCCTGCGCCAGACCGAGGCGGGCTGCGAGATGAGTTTCCTTGCGGTCAACGGCTACGCCGAGGACGTGGCGTCAGCGGTCTTCGAGGCGGTGCTCTTCGACGCCGAGGGCCAGGTCGATCGCCTGACCCTGCTCGATTTCGGCGCACTGCCCGCAGGCCGGCCGCGCGTGCGCCAGTTCGTGCTGCCCGACACGAGCTGCGAGGGCCTGGGGCAGGTGCTGTTCAACGGCGCCACCGATTGCGAGGCGGGCGATCTGGGCCCCGAGGCCTGCGAGCAGGATCTCGACCTGCGCACGCGCACGGACATCGAGGTGACCGGATGATCGACCGGCTGCAGGAGATGGTGGCCCGCGTGGCGGAACTGGGCGGGCCGGTCGTGATGATTCTCGTTGGCGTCTCGGTCGTGACGCTGGCGGTCATCCTCTACAAGCTGTGGCAGTTCGCCGCCGCGGGCGTGGGCCGCCACGCAGCCCTGCGGCAGGCCGTGGCGGCCTGGGACGCGGGCGAGCGGGCCGATGCGCGCGTGGCGCTCGACCGCTCGCGCAGCTACCTGCGCCCGGTGATCGAGATGGCCCTGTCGGGGATGCAGGACGCCGCCCGGCTCGAGGCCGAGGCCGAGCTGCGCTTCGCCCGGCTCGAACGCGGGTTCCGCTTCCTCGACACGGTGGCGCAGCTTGCGCCGCTGCTGGGTCTGTTCGGCACGGTTCTTGGCATGATCACGGCCTTCCAGGCGTTGCAGGAGGCGGGCGCACAGGTCGATCCATCCGTCCTGGCAGGCGGCATCTGGGTCGCGCTGCTGACCACCGCCGCGGGCCTCGCCGTGGCGATGCCAACGTCCGTGGTGCTCAGCTGGTTCGAGGCGCGGATGGACGCCGAGCGGGTCTTTGCCGCAAGCGCGGTGCACACCATCCTGTCGCCGGGCGCGGCGCGTGCCGCGCCACGGGCGCAGGGTGCGCCGGTTCATGCGTAGCATCCGCCGGCGGCGCAGGATCTCGATGACCTCGCTGGTCGATGTCATCTTCCTGCTGCTGCTGTTCTTCATGCTGACATCGACCTTCACGCGCTTCGCGGAGGTCGAGCTGACCTCCGGCGGCGGCGGGACCGCCACGGCCGAGACGCGGCCGCTCTTTCTGCAGGTCGCCCCCGACCGGCTCAGCCTGAACGGCGCGCCCGTCGCGCTGGAGGAACTGGCAGAGGCGCTTGCGGCGGATGACGCCACGGCGCCCCGGCCTCTGCTCGTGGCGCTGCGCGGAGAGGTGACGGCGCAGCGCCTGACCGATCTGCTGGTGGTGCTGCGGGGCGTGCCGGGCGTGCAGGCAACCGTGCTGGGGGCGTCATGAGGGCGCGGCGCCACAGACCCGCGCGCGAGCCCACCATCGCGCTGATCAACATCGTCTTCCTGATGCTGGTCTTCTTTCTTGTCGCGGGCACGGTCGCACAGCCGCTCGATCCTGATCTGCGGCTGGTCCGCACCAACGAACTGGAGGGCGCGGCCCCGCCCGACGCGCTGGTGCTGCACCCCGACGGACGCATGAGCTATCGCGGCACCGACACCGCCTCGGCCGAGGCCTTCATGGCGGCGCGGGGCGATGCGGGCGGCACGGTGCGCCTGGTACCCGACCGCGACCTGCCCGCGGCGCGGCTTGTCGAGATCGGCGCGGCCCTGCGCGCGGCCGGCGCCGAGCGCGTGCTGGTCGTGACCGAAAGGGGGCTGGAATGATCGCCTCGTCGCGGGGCATGAAGGCGCTGGCAGTGACCGCGGCGCTGGGCGCACATGCGGCGCTGGTGCTGGCGATCATGCCGTCCGCGACGGTCGAGACGGAGGGCGCGACCGGCGCGGCAGAGGTGCGTCTGGGCACCAGCTTCGCCGACATGGCCGCGGGCACGCTCACGCCGCAGGCGCCGACCGAGGCGGCGGAGCCGCCGGCCCGGCGGCCGGACCCGGCACAGGCTGCCCCGTCCGAAGGCCGCGCCGCGCGCGCGACACCGGAACGCACGGCCGCGCCCCCTGTGCAGCCCGCCGCCTCCGCAGACGCCGGCGAAGCGGCGCAGCCGGAAACCGCACAGGCGAAAGCGCAGGCTGACGTCCCTGCGCTGGCCTTGCAGGATCCTCCCTCGCCCGCGCCAGAGGCCGCGCGGCGCCCGGCAGACAAGGCCTCGGCATCGGAACCGGCCGCGACGGCGACCGTGGAAGGCACCGCGCCGGTTCCAGTGACCGACCGCCTGGCCAGGGCCCCGGCGACAACCGCAGCGCAAACCGAAGGGGCAACGCCGGCAAAGCGACCCGTCGATGCGGCGAACTCTGCCCGGGCGCAAGACCCGGAAATGCCCGACGCGTCCGCACCCGCCACGCCCGAACGCCTCGCGGCCCCCGCCGCTCCAGCCGAAGAGGCACAGGCCTCCGACGCGCCGGCCACGG
>NZ_JBKHAQ010000098.1:0-10394 GCF_046542825.1 Rhodosalinus sp.
GCGCCGCGCAGCAGGTTCGTTGCCGCAACGTCAGCCCATGCCCGCGCGGCTCCTGCCGGCACAGGCGTACTCGCGTCCGATCGGCGTGCCGCCGGCGATGCATCGGCTTGGCAGTCCTTGGCCCGGCGGCGGCGCTGCGGCGCGCACTTTCGCGCGCAGGCGATTCGGGCGCATCGCCCGCGCCGTCCTGCCACGCGCGCCATGCGCGTCACCGCTGGAAGACATAGGTGCCTGGGGCCTCTTCCTTCGGGCGATAGGTCTCGCTCCCCATGGCAGGCGGTGCCGTCTCGCCGCTTGACTCTTCGCGCAGCCATTCGGTCAGCGCCGGCCACCAGGAACCGTCGCGCTGCTCGGCGTGTTCGCGCCATGTCTCGGGGGCAAGATAGCGCTCTCCCTCCCGGGTGCAGCGGATCCGGTAGCTGCGCCCGGCATGGCCCGGCTCGCTGACGATGCCGGCGTTGTGGCCGCCGTTCGTGAGCACGAAGGTGATGTCGGTATCGGCCACGAGGTGCAGCTTGTAGACCGACTGCCACGGTGCGATGTGGTCACGGGTGGTCGAGACGCAGAATATCGGCGCCTCGATGTTGCTGACCGCGACGGGACCCCCGTTCAGTTCGAACTTGCCGTTCGAAAGCTGGTTCTCGAGGAAGAGACGGCGCAGGTATTCGCTGTGCATCCGGTAGGGCATGCGGGTGGAATCGGCGTTCCAGGCCATGAGGTCGAACATCTCCTCCCGCTCGCCCAGGAGATACTCCTGGATGTAGCGTGACCAGATCAGGTCGTTGGACCGCAACAGCTGGAAAGCGCCGGCCATCTGCTGGCTGTCCAGATAGCCGCGATCCCACATCATGTGTTCCAGATAGGACACCTCGCTCTCGCTGATGAAGAGCCCAAGCTCGCCGGGTTCGCTGAAATCGGTCTGCGTGGCGAAGAGCGTCAGGCTTGCCAGCCGGTCCTCGCCGTCGCGGGCCATCTGCGCGGCCTTGGCCGTCAGCAGGGTGCCGCCCAGGCAATAGCCCACGCCGTGCACCTTGCGCCCGGGCACGATGGCCTGCACCGCGTCGATGGCCGCCTCGACGGCGGCGGCATATTCCTCCATCCCCAGGTCGCGATCGCGCGCATCGGGGTTGCGCCACGACATCGCGAAGACGGTGAAGCCCTGATCGACCAGATGCCGGATCAGCGAATTGTCCGGAGACAGATCCAGGATGTAGTATTTCATGATCCAGGCGGGCACGATAAGCAGCGGCTCGGCGGCGACCTTGTCGGTCTTGGGCGTGTACTGGATCAGCTCCATCAGATGCGTGCGATGCACCACGCGGCCCTCGGCGGTGGCCAGATCCCGGCCGGGGACGAAATCCTCTGCGCCCACCGGCGGGCGGTCGCTTGTCAGGCGTTCCCAGTCCTCGACGAAATGCTCCGCACCGCGGATCAGGTTGCGCCCGCCTTCCTCGCGCGTGCGCTCGGCGACCACCGGATTGGTCCAGAGGAAATTCGTGGGCGAAACGAGGTCCAGCATCTGCCGGGTGACGAAGGAGACGACCTGTTCGTCATGCCGCTCGAGCCCGTCGACGTCGTTGGTCGCGCGATACCACCAGTCCTGCGTCAACAGGAAACCCTGCTGCATGAGGTTGTAGGGATACTGGTGCCATGCGTCGTCGTCGAAACGGTGGTCGTGCTCCATCGGCTCGATGCAGGGATCGGCCTCGGCGCTCTGCGTCGCATGTGCTGCGAAGCCGAGAAAACGCGCCCATGACCGCGTCGCGTGATCGGCAAGCTGCACCTGCTTTCCCGGCGAACTGGCGGCATGCAGCCACCACGTGAAGAATTTCGAGGTCAGGCCGAAAGGCGTCACGCCTGCCGTCATGCGCGCCAGCATCGCCTTGCTGGCCGCATCGATGGCCATGATGCCGTGCTGCTCCTCGGGCGGCTGGAAATGGTAGGCGCGGTGAAACTCGGGCGGCTCGGCGGTCAGGCCATAGCGTTCCTCCCGCTGGGCCGTGACCTCGCCATGCTTCTGCGCCTCCGGCCGTTCGGCGGTCGTGTCCGCTGCCGGCCGATCGGCGGGCTCCTGCTGTCTCTCCGGCGGTTGCGGCGCGGCCGCCTGCTGCCGGCGCGGCGCGGGTTTCGCCGTCTTCGCCGACGTCCGGCTGTCCGGCGTCCGGGTCTTCTGCGCGCCACTCTGCGCGCTTTGGGTGGTGCGTCTGGCCATGTCTTGTCCTCCTGCGGTGCGGCCTCAGCCCATGCGGAAGCCGCCGCTGACGTTCATCGTCGTGCCGGTCACGAAGTCGGCCCCCTCGCCGGAGAGGTAGACCACGGCGCGGCCGATCTCTTCCGGCTCGGCAAGGCGCCCCTTCGGCACGTTCTCCAGAATGTTCTCCATGATCTTGTCGGGCACCTTCTCGACCATCGCCGTGTCGGCGTAGCCGGGCGCGATCGCGTTGACGGTGATGCCCTTCTTCGCCGTCTCGCGGGCGAGCGCGCGGGTGAACCCCTCGATCCCGGCCTTCGCGGCGCAATAGTTGGTCTGCCCCGCCTGCCCGCGGGCGGCATTCACCGACGAGACGTTCACGATGCGCCCGTAACCGCGCTCGCGCATCCCCTCGATCACCTGCCGGCACATGTTGAACATCGAGCCGAGATCGACAGCGATCACCTGATCCCACGCCTCGCGCGACATCTTGTGGAACATCGCGTCACGATTGACGCCGGCGTTGTTCACCAGCACGTCGACCGGGCCCAGGTCCTCTTCCACACGGGCCACGCCGTCGCGGCAGGCGTCGAAGTCCGCGACATCCCACTCGTAAACGGGGATGCCCGTCTCTTCGCCGAAGGCGCGGGCGGTGTCGCCGCCGCCAAGATGCGTCGCCGCCACCGTGAATCCGGCCTGCCTGAGCGCGCGTGCGCTGGCCGCGCCAAGGCCCTGGACGCCCCCGGTGACAAGAGCGACTCGCTTGCTGTCCGACATCTTGGTCTCCTTTCAGACGGGCTTGCGTGCAAACGGCGGCACCGGTTGCTTTCACGCGTCAACGCGGGTCGGGCCCGGTGCGGTCCCTCGCGTCTAATCGATCCGTTCCAGCGCCAGCGCGATTCCCTGCCCGCCGCCGATGCACAACGTGACCAGCCCGCGGCGCAGCCCGTCGCGGCGCATGGAATGCAGCAGCCGCACGGTCAGGATCGCGCCCGTCGCGCCGATCGGGTGACCGTGCGCGATCGCGCCGCCCTCGACGTTCACGATGTCCTCTGGAAGGTCCAGGTCCTGCATGACGGCGATGGCGATGGCGGCGAAGGCCTCGTTGATCTCCACGCGCTCCAGGTCGGCGCGCGCCCATCCCGCCCGGTCGAGCGCCCGGTGCACCGCCGGCACGGGGCCAAGGCCGAACATGCCGGGCGCGACCGCGCCCACGCCGTGCGCCACGAGCCGCGCCATGGGAACAAGCCCCTGCGCCTCGGCCCAGTCGCGGCGGGCGACCAGCATCGCCGCGGCAGCGTCGTTGAGGCCTGGCGCGTTGCCCGCCGTGATGGTGCCGTCCTCGCGGAAGGCAGGGCTGAGCTTCGAGAGCGAGTCGGCGGTGGCATCGGGCCGGTTCGTCTCGTCCTGCTCCAGCCGCTCTTCGCCCTTCCGACCCCGGACCGTGACCGGAACGATCTCTTCCGCGAAGCGTCCGTCGGCCTGCGCCCGGGAAAAGCGCTGCTGCGAGCGCGCGGCCCAGTCGTCCTGCGCCTCGCGCGAAAGCCCCTTCTCGGCCACCAGATCCTCGGTATGCCAGCCGGAGTGCTCACCAGAAAAGGCGTCGAGCAACCCGTCGCGCAGGGTGGCATCCTCAACGGTGCCCGCCCCCATGCGGTAGCCCCATCGCGCCTTTCCGAGCATGTAGGGCCCCTGATCCATGCTCTCCATGCCGCCAGCCAGCACGCAGTCCGCGTGGCCAAGCGCCACCTCCATGGCGGCGCTGGCGATGGCCTGCGCGCCCGAGCCGCAGACCCGGTTGACCGTCATTGCCGGAGCGCTCTCGGGCAGGCCGCCATTCAGCGCCGCCTGCCGCGCCGGGTTCATCCCGGCGCCCGCCTGGATGACGTTGCCCATGATGGCGGCATCCACCCGCTCGGGGGCAAGGCCGCTGCGGTCCAGAACCCCGGCGACGGCCTGCCGCCCGAGTTCGGTGGCTGGCACCGACGCCAGAGTGCCGCCGAAACGGCCCACTGGCGTGCGCAGGGGTGTGCAGAGAACGATTTCGGGCGTGTCCATGGCGATGCTCCTCTCGCCGCAGTGAGTTCCTTCCCATCAATCGCATGCCTGCCGGCGCCGCGAGATTATCGCAGGTAAACGGGACATGCAGGGAACAGGCATGGCGACGGCCTTCCGGCGGTGCGACAGCAGCCTGCCGTGGTCGGCATCACGACCGCATCCGCAAGACCTCGGAGGGTTTGGCGACATCGAGCCGGTCGCGGTGGTCGAGCAGATGGTGATCGGCGCTCACCAGTGTCGCCCCCGTCGCCCGCGCCAGGGCGGCGAACTTGCGGTCCTGCGGGTCCGCCACGAAAGAGACCAGCGAGGGATCGCAACGCCCGGTGAATTCCGCTTCGGGCCGAAAGACGTCGGCAGCCATCTCCCACGACAGTCTGGGAATCCGCTCGAGAACATGCCGGATTTCGCGCCGCGTCGCCGCATCCCAGACCAGCGTGACGCGCCCGTCCCTGGCCGCTTCGAGCAGTTCCGCCGAGGCGCTTTGCGGATTGAAGCCCGCCGCGACGAAGACGTTGGTATCGTAGATCGCGCGCATCGTCTCTGTGGCACCCTCCCGCCGTCTTGCCCGCCTGTCGCCGCCTCGACGCCGGATCGTCAGGTGCGCACACCGAGGGCTGGCATACATGCCGCGCAGGAGACGAGAGCCGTCATCCCCGGTCCTGCGCCTTCGCCTCGCCGAAGGCTTTCGCGACATCGGACATGTCGGCAAAGCTGCGCTCGGGCAGGCGGGAAATGAGCTCCATCTCGGCCTGGCTGGCCTGGGATCGCGCATGCGCCTTCAGATCGCCCGTGGAGGCCGGAAAACTCATGCCGTCGCACAGCTGCGCGAGACGCGCGGCCGACACCGCCCCGGTGTCCAGGGCGGCCTCCCCGCCGCGGACGCTTGGCTGGTGGGTCGGTTTCTCCCGATGCGCGCGTATCTCGCCAAAGGCGCGCGCAACCTCGGCGGCATCCCGGTATTCCCGGTCAGGCAGGCTTTCGAGGATCTCCGCGGCCTCCGGCGCGCCCCGGCGTCGCGCGTGATCGGCCAGCCTGCCGCGTGGCGCGGGATAGTCGATGCCCGCAAGCGCGCGCTCCAGATCGGCGGCGGAGGGGGCGCGTTCCGGGTGGGAGGTCTGCATGTGGCGACGATACTCCGAGAGGGTGTCGAACTCCGCTCCGCAAATCTCGCAAGCGTATTGGGCCATCTCAGCGCACCTCTCCGATCGCTTTCGTGACGTCCGCCATCGTTTCGAACCGGCGGTCCGGGATGGACCTGAGCAGGCCGATCACCTCTTCGGGGGCCTCGTTGCCCTGCGCGTGACGGACGAGACCCGCCCGGTCGGATGGAAACGACACCCCCTTGAGCGCTGCGGCCACGCCCGCCGCCGAGTCGGTCTTGGCCGCGGCCGCGCCGCCGCGCCGGCCGCCCTTGCTGCGGTCTCCCCGGGCCTCGACCGGGTCTGCCTCTTCCTTCGGTTCGGCAAATGTGCCGCTCCGCAGCGCCTCGTCCGGCCAGGCATCCGCATCGAGGCCGAAGGTGGCGAAGGGATCGGGCCGGCCATCGTCGGGGATGCTGAAGGGGGCTGTCTCTTCGTGCGCGCCGATCAGGACCAGTTGCGCGTTCTCGTGATCGAGCAGCCGCGGGTCCGAGACGTCGATCCATCGCTCGTCGGCGAATTGCCCGGCGATGTCTTCGGGATAGGCGGGTTTCTCTTTGGGAAATCCGGGCACCTCCACCGACGGGTTCCGCACGGCGATCACGTAGCGTGCCTCCTGCCGGATACCCAACGCCTCCTGCGCCGGGCCGGGCCGGCGCGGGGCGACGAGGCGATAGACAAGCTGGCTGGCGTCGTCGCCCGAGACGATGGCGTATCGCCCCGCGCCCGCGGGAACCGCCTCCGAGGTCTGCCGTTCACCGCGCGTCTCGGTGTCATAACGCACCGGATGCAGCGCCTTGCCGACGGCCTCCGGCGCGTCCACCATCGAAAGCAGCAGCCAATGCCGCTCGCTCGGGTCGGATTCGCCGGGCAGGATTCGGGGGAGGTGCTTGCGGCCGATCACGAAGAGACGTGCGTGCCTGCCGTCGTCGGGCACGAGAGCGAGGAACACGCGCTCGAGATCGTCACGCCCCGACGGCTGCCGCACGCCGAGCCGTGTCCTGTAGAAGAAGTGGATTTCACCGCTCTCGACAGTGTTGGTCATCGCAGCCCTTCTCCCGTTCCGACGCCCGGCCCAGCCTGGCCGCACGCGCCGCCACCCGGCGGAAGCGACGCTGCGTTCTCAGGTCAGACAAGTTGCGGCAGGCGGGCATGTTCCCGTCTCGGTGTCGTCGCAGCGCCCCGCGCCGGCGCGTGACAGCCCTGCCGGGCTTCCCGCACAGCACTTCGCGCCGCGAGGCAACTGACGACGGGGGGCTCCACGCCCCGGAACCCCGTCCCCGATCATCGATTGTGCCCGAGGAAAACCTGAAGACCCTGGAGGCCCGCAATGGACGTATTCTGGTTCTGGTTTCTCATCCTCATGCTGGTGGTGCTTGTCTTTGCCTGGCCCAGCTGGCCCTACACATACGAGCGCTGGCCCTACCGCTACGGCGGCGGCTACCGCTACGCCGCACCGCTGGTGGCGGCGGGGCTCGCATTGCTGGTTCTGCTGCTGTTCTGGCTGGGGATGCTCGCGATCGCCTGGCCGTGGGCGGTTGCTCCGGTTGCGCCGCCGCCCACCTGAGGCCTCGGCAGCGCCGCCGCTGGACGGCGCTGCCGTGGTTCCCGCATGACTACGCGTTCCGGCCGCGCGCCCTTGCGGCCTCGGACATCTCGCGGTCGTACTCTTCCCGGGCCAGGCGGAAGCCGATCGGTTGATCGAGCGGGTTTTCCTGGCCCAGCGCCGATTTCAGACGGTCGTATTCCTTTTCCATCTCTTCCGAGACGGAGGCGCGGCTGTCCGCCAGCGCCGCCTCGAACTCCTCGGGGCCGACGGTCTGCTTGCCCCGCCGCAGGGCGGACAGGCCTGCGCGGCGGACCACATCCGCGAGGTCGGCACCGGTGTAGCGCTCGGTCCTGCGGGCGATCTCGTCCAGATCCACCCCGTCCGCGAGCGGCATGTCCTTCGTGCGGATCCCCAGAATATGGCGCCGCGCGTCATGGTCCGGGACGGGGACATAGATGAGCTCGTCGAAGCGGCCGGGCCGCAGCAGCGCGGGATCGACAAGGTTGGGCCGGTTGGTCGCGCCGATCACAACCACGCCCTGCAACTCCTCGAGCCCGTCCATCTCGGACAGGATCGTGTTGACCACGCGCTCGGTCACCGCCGGCTCGCCCATGCCGCCGCCGCGGGCGGGCACGAGACTGTCGATCTCGTCGAAGAAGATCACCGTCGGCGCGACCTGCCGCGCACGTTGGAAGAGCCTGGCGACCTGCTGCTCGCTCTCGCCATACCACTTCGACAACAGGTCCGAGGAGCGGGTGGAGATGAAGTTCGCCTCCGCCTCGCGCGCGACCGCCTTGGCCAGCAGCGTCTTGCCGGTTCCGGGCGGCCCGTAGAGGAGAAAGCCCTTGGCCGGCCGGATGCCGAGGCGGTGAAAGGCGTCCGGGTCCTTCAGGGGCAGCTCGATGCTTTCCTGCATGGTCTCGCGGACCTGTGCGAGGCCGCCGATATCGTCCCACGAGACGTCGGGCACCTGGACCATGATTTCGCGCATGGCGGAGGGCTGGACGCGGCGCAGCGCCCCCTCGAAATCGGCGCGGGTCACGGAAAGCTTCTCGACCAGCTTCGCGGGCAGCTCCGCCTTCAGGTCAAGCTCGGGCAGGAGCCGGCGCACCGCGTCCATCGCCGCCTCGCGGGCGAGCGCGGCGATGTCGGCGCCCACGAAGCCGTAGGTGCCGCGTGCCAGCTCGTCGAGGTCCACGCCCTCGTCGAGCGGCATGCCGCGGGTGTGGATGCCCAGCACCTCGCGCCGTCCCTTCTGGTCCGGCACGCCGATCGCGAGTTCGCGGTCGAAGCGGCCGGGCCGGCGCAGCGCCTCGTCGAGCGAGTCGATCCGGTTCGTCGCCCCGATCACCATGACGTTCTGGCGCGGCTGCAGCCCGTCCATCAGCGTCAGAAGCTGCGCGACCAGCCGGCGCTCGGCCTCGCCGCCGACCTGGTCGCGCTTCGGCGTGATCGAGTCGATCTCGTCGATGAAGATGATCGCGGGCGCCTGTTCCGCGGCCTGCTGAAAGACCTGGCGCAGGCGCTCCTCGCTCTCGCCCTGCATCTTGCCCAGGATTTCGGGGCCGTTCACGAGAAAGAAGCTGGCTTCGGCCTCGTTCGCCACCACGCGGGCGAGCAGGGTCTTGCCGGTGCCGGGCGGCCCGTGCAGCAGCACGCCCTTCGGCGGATCGATCCCCAGGCGCTGGAACAGCTCCGGGTGCCGCAGCGGCAGCTCGACCATCTCGCGGATGCGGTCCACCGTGTCGCCCAGCCCCCCGATGTCGTCGTAGGTGATGTCGGGGCGGCGGCTCTCGGACGGTTCCTCGTAGGTGGGGCGCAGGATCACCTCGGTCTCCTCCGTCATCTGCACGAGCGCGCGCGGCTCGGTCGACACGACGACAAGGCGGATTTCCTGAAGCCCGTAGGCCGGCAGGTTGAGCATCTGCCGCAGTTCTTCGGGAATGCGCCGGTCTGCATGGGCCCTTGGCGCGTGCACCGAGGTCGAGACCACGTCGCCCGCCGCAAAGGGCCGGCGGAAGAAACTGCGCCGCAGCGCCTCGCCCGAGCCGTGCAGGCGCATGTCCTTCTGCGCCGGGGCCAGAACGATCCGCCTGGCCGGCCGCAGCTCGGCGCGGCGGATCTCGACCTGCTCTCCGGCGGCCACCCCTGCATTGCCGCGCAACAGCCCGTCGAGCCGGGCCAAGGTCAGCCCCTCGTCCTCGGGCGCCGGGGGCATGGCTATGGCGACGGTCCGCCGCTTTCCCGCGATCTCGACCGCCTCGCCCTCGCGCACGCCGATGCGCTCCATCGTCGGGCGGTCAAGCCGCACGATGCCACGACCCGCGTCCTCCGGCCGTGCACTTGCCACCTGCAGCCGCAAGCCGCCCGCGTCATCGTCTGTCTCGGCCATGCCAATACTCCTTGGATTTTCCGGCCCGTCCCGTCGAGGGTTCTGCCGCCCCCGTGCCGGGCGGGGACTCCCGCCTGAGTAATGCGCCATGGCTGCAGCTGTTCCTTGGTCCCGACGGGACAGAGCGCTCAGCGTGATCGACACACGCGGTGCGGCCAGGGTCATGAACGGCCTGGCGATCGCCTGCATGACGCCATCCGATGGACCTCTTTCACACCGACATCAGACAGGCGCGTCCGTCTCTCGTTCGGTGCCGCCGGCAGTTCCGGGCCGGTGCGGCCGGGGAACCGGCTGCGCGGATGCCGAGCGCATCTGCTGTCATGCGGGATCGGCTCCTGCCTGCCGAGACAATGCGTCGGCCGTCCGGCATGCGTGCGCGCCATCCGGCGACCACGGCGGGTTTTTCGCAGGCATGAAGCGCGAGCGGGCGAGGCATCCCGGACGCCGGCACGAAGAAATCTTGCCCTTCGGCGTCGACAAACGGGCAGCGCCGTTTCCCCGCGCGTGAAATTCCAGCTATTTCAGGCTTATGGATATCGTCCTTGGCACCACGGTCATCGCGTCCCTGTTCCTCGTCATCGGTGCGGCGGAGCCGCTCGCCGCGCGCTTGAAGTTGCCATACAGCGTGATCCTCGCGGTGCTGGGCGTGCTGATCGGCGCGGGCGCGCTCTTCTTCCTGCGGACGGAACTGACCGATGCGCTCAACCCCGTGGCCGAGGCGATCCTGGGGCTGCCGATCCGGTCCAACGTCTTCCTTTACGTCTTCCTGCCGACGCTGCTGTTCCAGGCGACGCTGGGCATGAACCTGCGCCGGATGCTGGACGACTGGGTGCCGATCCTCGTTCTCGCGGTCGTGGCGGTGGTCGTGGCGACGCTGAGCGTGGGGTATGCCCTGTCATGGGCCAGCGCGCTGCCGCTTGCGGCCTGCCTGCTGATCGGCGCGATCGTGTCCACGACTGACCCGTCGGCGGTGGTCAGCATCTTCCGCTCGATCTCGGCCCCGCGCCGCCTCGCGCGGATCATCGAGGGCGAGAGCCTGCTGAACGACGCCGCGGCCATCGCGCT
>NZ_JBKHAQ010000099.1:0-10211 GCF_046542825.1 Rhodosalinus sp.
CAGCAGGGCGAAATGCTGGAACACCATCGACATCTGCTCGCGCCGCAGGCGGCGCCCGGCGAAATCCGCGAGCGCGATGCCGGTGCGCAGCGGGCACTGGGCGCGTGCCCGGGGCTCCCAGCGGCCGGGCCCGGGCACTGGGCGTTCCAGCGCGGCGAGGTCTTTCAGCAATCCCAGGATGATCGTCGGCCCCGCCAGCCCAGCGCGTGACAGCCAGGCCGCCGCCCAGCCTGCTTCCTCGGCCTCGCCCCAGTCGAGCCCCGCGCCCCGCGCCGCCTTGAAGCAGAGCGCCTCGATCTCCGATAGCGACAGCCGCACCCTTGCCGCCCCATCCGCGCCCGGCGTGGACGTGTTGTGCGCGGGATCGTGGGGCGAGAGCATCACGGTGCCGCCTCCCGGTGCAGCTCGTCGGGGTAGGGCGCGCCCTGGAACAGGCTGATGCGCACCCAACGGTCCGAGCGCGGGTCGAAGCGCGTCGCGCCGAAGAACGCGAGCTTGCAGCGCAAGAGGTCGATGGGCAGCAACTCCGCCGCGATCAGGTTGTCACGGATCTCGGCGAAGGGGTGGCGCGCGGCGATCTGCGCGCGGCGCACCATCAGGCGATGCTCGGGAAAGGCCAGGAGGAGGCGCGCCACCGGCGTGTCGCAGGCTTCCTCGTGCAGGGCATCCCGGAGCGCGGCGGCCTGACGCCCCGTATCGAGCGGCAGTTCGCGCGCCGCGCCGGCCTCCTCGAAGCGTTCGCCGAGGCGCGGCTCCAGCTTTTCCTCGGAGATGTACCAGAAGCGCCCGCAGTGCCGCGGGTCGCCGTAATCGGTGCCGAGGGCCCAGTCGTAATGCTCTTCAAGGATCCTGCGCAGTTCGGCCACGCGCATCGTGCCGTCGATGCCGAAATGCGCCTCCTCTTCGGCCTCCATGCATGCGCCCAGCCCGTCGATCAGCGCGCCATGCGGCTCCAGCATCGCCGCCAGGAGCGCTTCCTGCGCCTCCAGCGGCAGATGCACGGTTCCCCAGCGCCAGAGCGCGTCCCAGGGGTGCGGCGCCGTCGTCTGCCAGTCGCGCGCGGCGAAGCGCTCCAGCCGCGCGAGGCCCACGCGTAGGTCCGCGAGCCGCGCCTGCTGAACGGGATGGTCGCTTTGCCAGTCGGCGGCGTTGTCCCGTGCCGCGTCGAGTGCGTCGCGAAACCCCGCGAGCGCCGCTTCGCCCGCGCTCTCCTGGGCGCGCACGCGCGCCAGGGCTTCTTCGCGGGCCATCATCCAGTTGTTCAAGAGCACCGGGTGACGAACGAGGAAGGGGGCCATGCCGAGCCCGGTGGAATTGCCCACCCAGAGCCCGCGGCGCAGGTCGGCGCAGAGCCGCACCGCGCGGTCGCCGCCGCGCGCCTGCGCCAGGTGCTCGACGAGATCGACGGTGAAGGCACGGGTCAGCCAGACCGACAGCATCTCCGCCTGGAAGGGCGCCGACAGCGCGGGCCGCCCGGCGATCATCGCGCGGTCGGCCGCGCCGAACTTGCCCGAGCCGTAGACGGCGGTGGTGCGCATCAGGTAACCCGTCTCGCGCAGCATCCGCGCGTCGGGCTGCTGTCCCGCCGCCAGCCGCTTCACCACATGATCGAAGAGCCGAACCGACCGGTTCGCACGGCTGAGCGACAGCTCGCGCGAGGTGACGCGCCCAGCCTCCTGCAGGGGCACATTCGCCTGCAACCGCTCCAGGTCGCCCGTGTCGGGCGTGCCGTCGAACAACGCGAAGGTCGCGTCCCACGCGGTCGCAATCACCCGGTCGGAGCGCCGGTGGTCGGGCAGGTCGTGGCCGAAGGCCACGAGGCTCAGGCTGCCCCCCGCGAAGCGCATCCGGTAGACGGCGCGCCCCACGCCGCGCACGTCCATGTCCCACACGGGGCGGTCGAACACCCAGGTCTCGGCCTTCATCCGCCGCAGGAGCTGGCGCAGGAACGACAGCCGCGTCGGGTGGCTGCAACCCATCCGGTCGAGGCGCATGACCTCGGCGGGCGGCCGCCGGAAGGCCGCGGCCTGGGGCATCGGGTTGAGCCCCGCGCAGTTCACTGCGCAGCCTCCCGCTGTCCCGCGCGGGCGGCCCCGAAACTCTCGGCGAAGAACCGCGCCCAGTTGCCGCCCAGGACGGCCGCGACCTCGGCGCCGCTCATGCCGGTCGCGCGCAAGCCGCGTGCGATATTGTCGAAATCGCGGTTGTCGCGGAACCAGCCGGGCATCGGCGGAAAGCCCGGGATGTCGGCGCTGCCCTCGCCGAAGTCGGCCTTCCTGGTCCAGCGGCCAACGCGCATCCAGTCCACCACGCTGTCGGGCTGGTCCTGGCAGAGGTCCGAGCCGATACCCACCCGCTCGATGCCCATGCGCTCGGCGGTGCGCGCGACCATCTCGCAGAACTCGGGCAAGGTGCAGTCGCCGCCGCCCTTCAGGTGATGGGGGTAGAGCGAGAAGCCCAGCATCCCGCCGCTTTGCGCCAGGGCTTCGAGCACCCGGTCGGACTTGTTGCGCAGGGTGGGGTGCCAGCTCGCCGGGTTGGCATGGGTGATCGCGATGGGTCTGGTCGAATGCTCGATCGCGTCCAGCGTGGAGCGTTCGCCGGAATGACTCATGTCCACGACCATGCCGACCCGGTTCATCTCGGCCACCACCTCGCGGCCCATGCGGGTCAGGCCGGTGTCCTCTGCCTCGTAACAGCCCGTCGCGAGAAGCGACTGGTTGTTGTAGGTGAGCTGCATGAAGCGCAGGCCCAGCCGGTGCAGCACCTCGACAAGGCCGATATCGTCCTCGATGCAGCTCGGGTTCTGCGAGCCGAAGAAGATCGCCGTGCGCCCGGTGCTTTGTGCAAGCGCGATGTCGTCCGCCGTGAAGCCCTGAAAGATCAGGTCGGCATGCTCCGCGAACCGGCGGTTCCACGCCTCGATGCCGAGCACCGTTTCGCGGAAATTCTCGTGGTAGGTGATCGTGGCGTGCACCGCATCGACCCCGCCCGCGCGCATCTGGCGAAAGACCTTTCCGGACCAGTTGGCATATTGCAGGGCGTCGATGCGGGGGGCGGTCATGCGGGCGTCCCCGCGTGGATGTAGGCCGTCTTGACCGTGGTGTAGAATTCCTCGGCATGGCGGCCCTGTTCGCGGGGGCCGTAGCTCGACGCGCCGCGCCCGCCGAACGGCACGTGGTAATCGGTGCCGGCGGTGGGCAGGTTGACCATCACGCAGCCCGCCCGCGCGTTGCGGCGGAAATGCGTGGCGCGCGAGAGCGAGCGCGTCATGATCCCTGCCGTCAGCCCGAACTCGGTATCGTTGGCCATGTGCAGCGCCTCGTCGTAGCTGCCCGCCCTGAGGATGCAGGTGATCGGCGCGAACATCTCCTCGCGGTTGATGCGCATGGTGTTGTCGGTGCCCGCGAAGACGGCGGGGGCCATGTAGTATCCCTCTGCCGGGCGCTCCAGCCGCGTGCCGCCGCACAGCAGCTCGGCGCCCTCGGACCGGCCGAGTCCGATGTAATCGAGATTGTTGGCCAGTTGCGCCTCGCTCACCACGGGGCCGATCTGCGTGCCCTCGTCGAGGGCATGGCCGACCCGGAGCGCCTCGGTGGCCGCGACCAGCTTCTCCGCGAAGGCGTCGTGCACGCCCTCCTGCACGACGAGGCGAGAGGCGGCGGTGCATTTCTGCCCCGTCCCGCCGAAGGCCGCGGTCACCGCATGCGCCACGGCGAGGTCGAGATCGCAATCGTCGCAGATGACCATGGGGTTCTTCGAGCCCATCTCCATCTGGATCTTCGTCATGTTGCCGATCGCCGCCGCCGCGATGCGCCGACCCACGGGCACCGACCCCGTGAAGCTGATGGCGTCCACCTGCGCGCTTTCGACGAGGCGTTGGCCGACCTCGCCCCCAGGCCCCATCACCAGGTTGAACAGGCCCTCGGGCAGATCTTGCCGCGCGATGATCTCGGTCAGCGCCACGGCGCTTGCCGGGGTCTGGTTGGCTGGCTTCCAGATCACGGCGTTGCCGAAGGCGAGCGCCGGGGCGATCTTCCAGGCCGGCGTGGCGACGGGGAAGTTCCAGGGGCTGATGACCGCCACCACGCCCATCGGCTCGCGGCGGACGTCGATCTCGATCTCGGGGCGCACGCTGTCGGCGGTCTGGCCGAGCTGGCGCAGCGCCTCGGCGGCGAAATAGGTAAAGAACTGCCCGGCGCGATAGGCCTCGCCCTTGCCCTCTGCCAGCGGCTTGCCTTCTTCGCGGGCGATCATCGTGCCGATCTCGCCCGCGCGGGCCATGAGCTCGGTGCCGATGGCCATGAGCACGTCGTGGCGCTTCTGCGGACCGGTCGCTCCCCAGGCCGGTTGCGCCGCACGCGCCGCCGCGAGCGCGGCGTCGAGCTGTGCGGCATCGGCCTGGGCGTAGTGGCCGATCACGTCCGAGAGATCCGAGGGGTTGCGGTTCTCCACGGTCCCTGCGCCGTCCTGCCATGCGCCTGCGATGAAATTGCGGGTTTCTTCGGTCATTCCTGTCCTTCTGCCGGGGCAGCGGCCTCAGGCCGCCGCGATCCGGTCCAGCAGCTCCTGCGGTACCGAGACGCCCTCGGTCTCGATGCGCGCGCGATTGGTGGCGCGGCGCGCGCCGGGCAGGCGTGCGCCTTCCTGTGCGGTGATACTCTGGGCCAGACGCGTCATGGCGACGTCGAAGGCCTCGCCGGCGAAAGCCGCCGGATCGACCGCGAGAAAGAACTGGCCGGTGCCCGGCGGCCCGCCCTGCGGACCGGAAAAGGGGCTGGCGTCGAGGCCGAGATTGGCCCCGGTGAGGGCCGCGGCGAAGATCTCCACCATCAGCCCCGCGCCGAAGCCCTTCTGTCCCCCCGCGGGCCGCATCGACCCCGCGAGCGCGGCCTCGGCATCCTCGGTCGGGTTGCCCAGGGCGTCGAGCGCCCAGCCCGGCTCGATCTTCTCGCCCTGGCGCGCGCGCAGCACGATCTCGGACTTGGCGATGGCGCTGGCGGACTGGTCGATGACGAGCCGCGCCCCGCCCGCGCCGTCGGGCACCGCGAGTGCGAAGGGATTGGTGCCGATCACCGGGCGATGGCCGCCGGTGGGGGCCATGGAGGCCGGGGCGTTGGTGAAGCAGAGCCCCACCAGCCCCTCCTCCGCGAGCCGCTCGGCGTGGTGGCCCAGCACCCCGCAGTTGTAGGACCGCGTCAGCGCCATCGCCGCCACGCCCTGTTTGCGCGCGGCGGCGGTGAAGGCCGGCCAGCCCGCATCGATCCCCGGATGGGCGAAGCCGTGCGCGGCGTCCACCCGCACCGCGCCGGGGCGGGGCTGGCTGACTTCCGGCTCGGCGTCTCCCATCACCTTGCCGCAGCGCAGATGCTCGGCATAGACCGGCACGTACATCAGACCGTGGCTGCGGATACCGTCGCGTTCGGCCAGCCGGGTGGCGCGCGCGACCGGGCCTGCCTGCGCGGGCGCGGCGCCTGCGCGCGCGAGCGCCTCCTGCGCAAGCTCCTCGATGCTGTCGAGGCTCAGATTCCGTGCCGTCACGCTGTCCTCTCTCTCCGGTCTTTCGAGAGTGTGAAGCGTTGGGGATAAGATCAATCGAATTTAACTTGAATTGAGTTCAGCAAGACTGAAGCATCGCCACATGAGAAGCATCGCCACATGATCGGGATCACGTCCCTTCGGGTCTTCGTCCAGGTCGCGGAATGCGGCAATATCCGCGACGCGGCAGCGCGGCTCTATCGCACGCCCTCGGCGGTCTCGATGACCCTCAAGCAGCTGGAGCGGGATCTGGGCGCCCCGCTGTTCGAAACCGACCGCAAGAGCCGGTTGACGACGCTGGGCGACAAGGTGTTCTCGATCGCGAAGGAGATGCTGCGCGAACATGACCGCGCTCTGGAGCGGATCGAGGCCGCGGCGACGGGGCGACAGGGGCGACTGCAGCTGGCGTCGGTGCCCTCGGTCGCGGCAGAGCTTCTGCCGGGGCTTCTGGCCGACTTCCTCGACGCGCGCCCGGGGCTCACCATCGAACTCATCGATACCGACAGCCTTGGCGTGCAGGCTCTGGTCGCCGACGGGACGGTGGAACTGGGGATCGCCGGACCGCCGGCGCCCTCCTCCGGGCTGAGCTTCGACATCCTGTTCCGGGATCCGTTCCGACTTGTCTGCCGGTCCGATCATCCGCTCGCGGGCCACGGGGCGCCGCTTGCCTGGTCCGACCTCGCCGGCGCGCGCATCATCGGCAACGACGCGGCAAAAGCGATCGCCGCCGAAGAGTGCCGCGCTGTTGTCGCGGCGTCGGTGCTGAAGGCCCGCAGCGTGATCTCGCTCCTGTCGCTGGTGCGCGCCGGGGCGGGGGTGACGCTGCTACCGCGGCTGGCCACGGTCTCGCTGGACGCCGGCCTGGTGGCGCTGCCACTCGCCGATCCCGAGGCCGTGCGCGAGGTGGGGGTCATCCTGCGCGACGGGCGCAACCCCAGCCCTGTCTGCCACGCCTTCCTGGAGATTCTGTCGGGATCATGTCACGGTCTCGCCTGACGCCACCACCCTTGAGGATGCCACGACGCGCAATCCGGTCGGCCCGCGCTGCCCGGCGCTCGGCGGCCGGTGGGAAGACCGTGGCTCGAGACACGGCAGGGCAGGGCGGCGGACAGGCTGCATTCGCACCGGACCCGGTTCCCGGGGAGTGTTTCGAGACATGGGCCGGAAACATCGGTATCGCGGTGACGCTCTCCCATCCCGGGGCGCGACGCCCGCACACCTGCCGCACGGGCATGCCGCCATGGCAAGCCGCGGGCGGCGTTTCGATGTCATGGCCGACTGCCGGGCGGCACGGTGGCGCCAGCGGCGGAGCGGGCGTGCCCGGCGAGGGTCGAGGGGCGATCTGCCGCGCCTGCTCGGGTGACAGGCGCCAGTCGGTCTCGACCGGCGTGCCATCCTCGGGAAGGCGGCTGAGCTCGTTCCGAAGCGAGTTTCCTGTAATTTTTGTCGGAAAAGGGGGGCACGAGCGCCAAGTCAGGTTCGAACCGGCCCAGCCCGTCTTCCATGTGGCGAGGATCGATGCCGACATCGAGGTTTCGGACGTCCTCCATCGTCCATCGTCGGCTGCACACCGCGCAGCGGCCTGCGGTGGCACGCTGCGCGTCGGATCCTGGGCCTGGATTCATCCCCCACCTCGCCGGCATGTGCTAAGGTGGCGATATGCTGAGCCCTCGTGTACTGCACTATGTAGAGGAAATCGCACGTTGCGGATCCATCCGGCGTGCGGGGCAGACCCTCAACATCGCGCCCTCTGCAATCAATCGGCAGCTCATTGCGCTTGAAGAGCAGCTCGGCATCAAGCTCTTCGAACGGCTGCCGCGCCGGATGCGGCTGACGGCCGCCGGAGAGGTTCTGATCGCCCACGCGCGCGAGGCCGTGGGCGCCGAGCGGCGCGTCCTCGACGAGATCGAGGCGCTGAAGGGCGGGGCCGTGTCGCACTGTTCGATCGGCACGGTGGCGGGCGTGGCGGGTGATCTGCTGGCTCATTCGCTGGCCGAGCACCGCCGCACCGAACCAGGCATCTGTTTCTCGGTTCGGGTGACGACAGCCGAGAACGTCGCGGCGGCCGTTGCGGCAGGCGAAATCGATATCGGCTTCGCTTTCGACCTGCCGCGGTTCGCAAGGACCACAGTCGCCGCTTCCGTCCGGATGCCCTGCGGTGTCGTGGTCTCCCCCGATCACCCGCTGGCAGTCCGCTCTCACGTGCATCTGCACGAGATCTCGCGATTTCCACTGCTGCTTCCGCGCCCCGGTGTCACGGTACGCAACTCAATCGACAACGCCGCATGGCGCGCCGGTTTGACGCTGCGGCCGGCGGTCGAATCGGACGACTTCGACTTTCTGCGCCGCTGCACCGCGCTCGACGACGGAGTTGCGGTCCTGAACTTTGTGGACGTGCTGCACAGCTCCAGAGACGGCCGCTGCGTATTCCTTCCGTTGGTCGATCTGCGCGGCTTCACCCAGGAGCTTGCCGTCATGCACTGTGCCCAGACGCGCCCCTCTCGATCCACGCGCCTCGTCATCGAACGCCTTGCGACCCTTCTCTCGAGCCTGCCCGCGGAGTCCAGGCGGGCTGCGGAGTAGTCGCCTCGCAAGTGTAAACGATGCCCGAAAGGCAACGCATCGCGCGCAAATTGGTGCTTTGTGATGCACGGTAAAGCGGGCAGGCTCAGCTTCGTCGGCTGCCGCCCTGTGCGTGGCGGCCCCGCGCTGAGCCAAGGAGGCTGACATGAGCGACCAGAGCCACTCTCAGGAAACCGACGTCACGGCGAAGGCCGGCGTCACCATCGGCGGCGCGCCCGTCGCCTATACCGCAATCCTCGCCGCGCTCGTTGCGGTGCTGGCTTTCATCCCCGCCTCGGTGGTGGTGGGCGGCATGGGCGGCGGCTGGCCCTTCTGGGACGTCATCACCCCCGCCGTGGGCCTTCTGCTCGGCCCGATCGCGGGCCCCATCGCCGCCGCCATCGGCGTGGTCGTGGGCGGCGTCGTCGCGCCCTATACCAACCTCGGGCCTTGGGGCTTCCTGATCGGGGCGATGGCGGCCTTCACCGTCGCCATGACCCTGATGCCGCGCCGGTCGATGTGGTACGTGCCCTGGGTGATCACGGCGACGCTGAACGTGATCTACTGGTTCCAGGCCGAGGCCTACGGCATCGGCTTCGGGCTCTGGTGGTCCAACGTCTTCACCGTGCACATCGCGCTCATCCTGATCGCGATCCCTCAGGTCCGGAACTGGGCCATCGCGCAGATCCGCACCGGCGGAATGGGCGCCAAGACCTTCTCGGCCTTCGCGGTGGTCTTCTTCTTCGGCTCCACCGCCGGGATCCAGGCCAACTGGGTGCCCGCCTTCGCCACCAATCCCTGGCCGGCCGAAGTCTGGCCCGCGCTCGTGGTCATCATCCTCGTCGAGCGGGTCGTCTTCACGCTTGTGGGCGCGCTGATCGCCATGGCGCTCGTCACCGCGCTGCGCCGCTCCAACATGGCCAAGGCGGACATGGCGGGCTACTGATGGAGGCCGCGCTCCGACTCGCGGAGGACGACATGGATCTGGGCGCGGAGGTCTGCGCCCGGATCGAGGGGCTGACCTACAGCTACCCGAACACCTCGCGCCCGGCGCTCCGCGGCATCGACCTGACCGTGGCGCGGGGCGAGATCCTCGGACTGATGGGGCCTACGGGCGCCGGCAAGTCCTCGCTGTGCCTCACCTTCAACGGACTCGTGCCGCAGCTTCACGGCGGGCGGATGTCGGGGCGGGTCACCGTGGCCGGCCTCGATGCCGTGACCCGGCCCACGGCGGAGCTTGCCGTGCGCGCAGGCATGGTGCTGGAAGATCCCGAAAGCCAGATCACCTCGACCACGCTCGAGGCCGAGGTCGCCTTCGCGCTCGAGAACGCCTGCGTCGCGCCCGCCGAGATAAGGCGGCGCGTGGACGCGGCGCTCGCGGCGGTGGACCTCGGCGGTCTGCAGAAAAAGCACCCTGCGAACCTCTCGGGGGGGCAGAAGCAACGCCTCGCCATCGCGGCGGCCCTCGCGCTCGAGCCCGATCTCATGGTGCTCGACGAGCCCACCTCGCAGCTCGACCCGCAGGCCGCGGCCGAGGTCTATGCCATTCTCGCGCGGGAGAACCGCGAGCGCGGGCTCACGGTCGTCATCGCGAGCCATGCCGCCGAGGAGATGGCCGAGACCTGCCACCGCATCGTGGTGCTGGACGAAGGAGGGATTGCGCTGCAGGGCCCGCCCGCGCAGGTGCTCTCGCGCGTGGCGGAGCTCGAGGCGCTGGCAGTCCGCCCGCCCGACATCGCGCGCAGCCTCTCGCGGCTCGCGCCCGGACGGCGCGCGCCGGTCACGCTGGCCGAGGCGGAGCGCGCCGACGCCAGCCTCTCGCTTCCCGAACAGGCGCCGCGCCCCCTGCCCGAAGGCGAGGCCGCGCTGATGGTGGAGTACCTGACCCACGTCTATCCCGACGGGACGCGCGCGCTTTCGGACGTCACCCTCTCCATCCCGCGGGGCAGCTTCACCGTGATTGCCGGACAGAACGGCTCGGGCAAGTCCACGCTGGTCAAGCACTTCGTCAGGCTCCTTGAGCCGACCTCGGGCCGCGTCGTGACGCAGGGCCGCGACGTGTCCGGCATGACCGTGGGCGCGCTCGCCCGATCGGTGGCCTTCGTCGCTCA
>NZ_JBKHAQ010000100.1:0-10196 GCF_046542825.1 Rhodosalinus sp.
CCCTGATGCTGCTGGCGCTGTTGACCAAGCAGACGGCACTTGCCGCGCCGGGGGGCGCAGGCCTGGCACCCGCGGCGCCGCAGCGCTCCGACGAGGAAGGGCCGGAGCGCCCTCGCGAGCCCCGCGGCGCCGCGGCGCCGGACACCGAGGCTGCGCCGGGCGCGCAGGACACGCCGGCGCGGCCGCAGGCGGGCGCAGGCGAGGCCGTGCCGCAGCCCGCAGAGCCGCAGGGCGGGTCAGGGATGCCCCCCCGCGCCGAAGTCGATCCCCCCTCGGACCCCTCGACGCCGGGCGCGCCCGCTGCACCGGCCGCGGAACCTGCGCCCGATGCGCCCGAAGCGCCCGACGCTCCCGCGTCGCGCTCCGCCGCCGGAGGCGCGGGACAGGCCCCCGGCGCTCTTGCCCGGCTGGCGCCGGAGGTCCGGACCGGGCGCCTGCCCACGGCGGATGTGCCGCCCGCCCCCCCCGAGGCTGCCGCGGACGAGAGCGATGGCAGCGAGGCGGCTGCCGCTGCCGAGGCGCTGCCGCCGCTTCGCCGCCATGCGGCCGAGGCGGACCTGCCGCAAGATGCGCCGCGGCTGGCCATCGTGCTCATCGACGACGGCAGCATGCCCTTCGGCCCCGACACGCTTGCCGGGGTCCCGTTTCCGGTCAGCGTCGCGGTCGACCCGGAGCGCCCCGAGGCGCAAGCGGCAATGGCCGCCTATCGCGCGAAGGGGATCGAGGTGCTGATTGCCGTCAGCCTGCCGGAGGGCGCCACCCCGCAGGACGCCGAGATTGCCAGCGCCGCCTGGTTCGAGACGCTGCCGGAAACCGTCGCGGTCATCGAGGGGCGCCCCGGGGCGTTGCAGCAGGATCGCGCGCTGGCGGAACAGGTTGCCGATATCGTCGGAGAGGCGGGACGGGGCCTTGTCTTCCATCCCAGGGGTCTGAACACCGGGCTCGCCCTTGCGGAACGCGCGGGCGTCCCGGCGGCCACGGTGTTCCGCAGCTTCGGAGGGGTGGGCGAGGATGCCCGCGCCCTGCAGCGGCTGCTCGACCGCGCCGGCATGCGGGCGCGCAGCGAGGGGGCCACCATCGTGACGGGACCGCTGCGGCCGGACCTCGTGCCCGGGCTGGTCGCCTGGGGTCTGGCAAGCCGCGATGCGGGGCTTGCGCTGGCGCCGGTCTCGGCGGTGCTCCGCGACAGTTCAACCGGGGGCTGATCCGCCCGTGGCGGCGCGCCTGCACTTCGCGGGGGAGATGGGTAGGGCGACGTGACCCCCGCGAGGTGTCCCCGCGGCAGGCCGCGGCCCGAGGTTGGGCGAACTACTGGAAGTTGGCGTGAACGGCGTTCAGCGCGGACTGGTTCAGCGTGATCCCTGCGCGCGTCTGCAGCTCGCGCGCGTAGAGTTCGAAGACATCCTCTGCCAGCGCCCCTTCGACCTGGGCCGAGAGTTCCGCCCGCAGCGCCGCGACATCCTGCGCCTGCGGATCGGGCGGCAGGATCGCGTCGAGCCGGACCAGCAGGACGCCGGCACCCTCCGGGACGATCTCGACATCGCCGTCGGCCATCGCGAAAACGGTATCTCCGAGCGCACGGGGCACGCCCTCGCGCTCCTCGCCACGGGCCAAAGCCTCGACCTCGGTCGCACCGTTCAGTTCCAGCGCGGAAAAGTCCTCTCCCTCGCGCAGCGCGGCGGCCAGATCTTCGGCCTTGACACTCAGGCGCTCGCGGGTCTGCTGCTGTTCCCAGAGCAGGATGGCCTCGCCCTCGACATCCTCGAGAGGGGCGGGCGCGGGCTCCACGATTTCCTCGAGCCGGAGCGCGAAGAGACCGCCGTCCTCCAACCCGATGATTTCCGGGAAGTCATCTGTCGTCGCCGCCTGCACGGTCTCGCGGAAGGCGGGATAGGCGGCGATGCCTTCGGAAAGACCGGGGCGCCAGTCGATCTCGCCCAGGCGCAGATCCGTCTCCTGCGCGAGTTCCTCCAGCGTCGCGCCGCCGGCGAGAAGGTCGTCGAAGCTTTCGGCCTGGTTGGCGATGACCCGGCGGGCGCGGTCGGTGGCAAGCTCCTCGCGCAATTCCGGGCGGGCCTCCTCGAAGCTCGTCTCCTGTGCGGCGAGCGCGCCGTTGACACGGTAGAGCGCGGGGCCCAGCGAGGAGGGCAGGGGCCCCACCACCTCGCCCGTGTCGGCGGCAAAGACCTCTTCCGCGGCCTCTCCCAGCTCGCGGCGGGTCACATCGCCCAGATCGGTGTCGGGAAGCGTCAGGCCGCGGGCCGCGACCTCGTCCTCGAAGCTCGACTCGCCCTCTTCGATGGCCCTGAGCGCATCGCGCGCGGCGGCCTCGTCGGGATAGGCCAGACGCTCGACCAGCCGCCGCTCGGGCTGGCGATACTGCGCCTCCCGCGATTCGTAGAGCTCGCGCAGTGCCGTCTCGTCCACCTCGACCTCGTCGAGGATCATCTCGGGCGTCAGCCAGGCATATGTGACGCGCCGCACCTCGGGGCGCATGAAGCGGTCGGTATTCTCCTCGTAGAAGGCGCGGAGTTCCGACTCCGTCGGGGCGGGCACGGGGTCGTCGAGGGCATCTGCGCCCAGCCGGGCGAAGGTGAAGCTGCGCCGCTCGCCCAGGAAATCGGCAAGCGCATCCACGTAGCCCTGCGGCGCGGGCGTTGCGGCGAGCACGGCGTCCCGAAGGATGCGGCGCGCCGTCTCGTCGCGCAGATCCTCCTCGAACGCCGCCTCGCTCAGCCCCGCGTTCTGCAGCGCGAAGCGATAGGCCTCGCGGTCGAAGCTGCCGTCGGATCCCTGAAAGGCCCCGATCTGCGCGATCTGCTCTGCAAGCACGCCGTCGCCCACCGAGATGCCCAGCCGGTCGGCCTCGTCGTCGAGCGCCGCCTCGACGATCAGCCGGCCCAGGATCTGCTGGTCCAGCCCGGCCTCGCGCGCTTCCCGGAAGGTCACGGCGGAGCCGCGTTCCTGCGTCAGGCGCCGCAACTCGTTCTGCAGCGCGCGGGCGTAGTCCTCTGCCTCGATCGGCTCGTCGCCCACCTCGCCCACGGTGCGGACGTTGCCGGTGAGGTTGGTGGCGCCGAAGCCGGCAAGGCCCAGGATCAGCAGGCCCAGCAGGATCCAGACGAAGATTCTCGAGGTGCCGCTGCGCGCCGCCATGCCGCCTCCCGCCGCTTGGGTTTCGCGCGTTCCTAGCGGTGCGGGGCCCTGTCGGCAAGCGGATAGGCGAGTCGCCCGAGCCTGTGGAACAACTCCGCGATCCCGTCGCGGTCCGCGTTGGCGAAGGCCACGCGCAGGTGCCGTGTGCCGCTGGCGTCGCCCTCGGGCACGAACATCGTGCCGGGCAGGGCGAGCACGCCGATGTCGCCGACCATGCGCCGTGCCAGGTCGTCCGAGGGCAGGGCGAAGGGATGCTCGAGATAGGCGAAATAGGCGCCCGCCCCCTTCAGCCGCCAGCCGGTGCCCGCGGCCCGCGCCGCCTGCGTCTCGACCGCGGCGCGGCGGTCGAGGATCTCGGCCCGCTCGCCAGCGAGCCATTGGTCGAGGTGCGCGAGTCCCCACAGGGCCGCGTGCTGGCCCAGCTGCGGCGCGCAGATCGCCACCGTGTCGAGGAACTTCTCGGCCTCGGCCAGCGTGTCACGATGCGCGATCATTGCGCCCGTGCGATGCCCGGTCAGGCGGTAGGCCTTGGAAAAGGAATAGAGGTGGATCAGCGCGCGCGGCCAGTCGGGATCGGAAAAGAGCGCGTGCGGCGCGCCGGGCCGCGCGTCGAAGTCGCGGTAGGTCTCGTCGAGGATCAGGCTCAGGCCCCGCTCCTGCGCCAGCCGGTGGAAGGCCGCGACGAGGTCGGCTGGATATTCCACGCCTGCCGGGTTGTTGGGCGTGACCAGCACGATGGCGCGCGTGCGCTCGGTCACGAGGGACAGCGCCCGCTCCGGGTCGGGCAGCAGTTCGTCGCCGCAGGGCAGGGGCACGGCGCGCACACCCGCCATGTCGAGCCACATCTTGTGATTGAAATACCACGGCGTGGGCAGGATCACCTCGTCGCCCTCGCCGCAGAGCGCGGCGATTGCGGCGCAGAAGGCCTGGTTGCAGCCGGCGGTGACGGCCACCTGGTCCGCGGCGATCGCGCCGCCATAGGCCGCGCTCCAGCGCGCCGCGATGGCCTCGCGCAGCGCGGGCAGGCCAAGCACGGGGCCGTAGAGATGCACCTGCGGCACCCCCGTGACCAGGCGCGCCATCTCCGCGCGCAGGGCTTCGGGCGGCGGCGCGACCGGCGCGGCCTGGCTCACGTTGAGCAGAGGCATGTCCGCGGGCGGGCCGGCCGTCGCCAGCCAGCGCCGCGCCTCCATCACAGGGGGCGGAAAGGTGGCATTCGTGCGCGTCGTCACGACCCGCTCGGCGCGCCCGGGCGGGCGCTTCTCGCGAGAAGGGACCGGAGGGACCGCCGCGCGCCCGGCAACTCACTCGGTCCCGCGGTAGGGTTCGACGTATTGCAGCGCCATGTCCCAGGGGAAGAAGATCCAGGTGTCCTGGCTGACCTCGGTGATGTAGGTGTCCACCTGGTTGCGCCCCATCGGCTTGGCGTAGACCGTGGCGACATGCGCCCTGGGCATCCGGGCGCGCACAACTTCCAGCGTGCGGCCCGTGTCGACCAGGTCGTCCACGATCAGCACGCCGGTGCCGTCGCCCACCAGGTCCATGTTGGGCGCCTTGATGATCTGCGGCTCTGTCCGGGCCTGGTGGTTGTAGCTCTTGACGCTGATCGTATCGACGGTGCGGATGTCGAGTTCGCGCGCGACGATCATCGCGGGCGCCATGCCGCCGCGGGTGATCGCCACCACCATGCGCCACGCCCCGTCGTCGGGCCCGTGCCCGTCGAGCCGCCAGGCCAGCGCCCGCGCGTCGCGGTGCAGCTGGTCCCAGCTGACGTGAAATCCCTTCTCGTGCGGCAGCCGGTCCTTCATCTGCCTTGTCCCCCAGCTCAGCCCTTGGTGATGTCGGGCGCGTCCACGGCCTTCATCCCCACGACGTGATAGCCCGCGTCGACGTGATGCGTCTCGCCCGTCACGCCCGAGCTCAGGTCGGACAGCAGGTAGAGCGCCGAGCGCCCGACATCCTCGGTCGTGACGTTACGGCGCAGCGGCGAGTTGTATTCGTTCCACTTCATGATGTAGCGGAAATCGCCGATGCCGGAGGCCGCCAGCGTCTTGATCGGCCCCGCGCTGATCGCGTTGACGCGGATGCCGTCGCGGCCCAGGTCCTCGGCCAGGTAGCGCACCGAGGCCTCCAGCGCGGCCTTGGCCACGCCCATCACGTTGTAGTGCGGCATCACCCGCTCCGCGCCGTAATAGGTCAGCGTCAGGCAGGAGCCGCCCGGCCCCATCATCTTTTCCGCGCGCTGCACGACGGCGGTGAAGGAGTAGACCGAGATGTCCATCGACATGGCGAAGTTGGCGCGCGTGGTGTCCACGTAGCGGCCGCGCAGCTCGTTCTTGTCGGAAAAGCCGATCGCGTGGACGATGAAATCCAGCCGCCCCCAGCGCTCACCCAACTCGGTGAAGAGCCGGTCGATCGAAGCCTCGTCGGCCACGTCGCATTCGATCACCACGTCGCTGCCGAGTTGACCGGCCAGCGGCCCCACCCGCTTCTTGAGCGCCTCGCCCTGATAGGAGAACGCCAGTTCCGCACCCGCCCCCGCGCAGGCCTTCGCGATGCCCCAGGCGATCGACTTGTCGTTGGCCAGCCCCATGATCAGCCCGCGCTTGCCGGCGAGAAGGGAATTTGACATGGGGGCGCTCCGACCAATTTCCGCAATGGACGTCCTTTAGAAGATTGCAATATGGGCATCAAGGGCGGCGGGAACGGCCCCGCCCCGAGGCCCCTGAGAGGGAAGGCAGATGACGGATCGCAGCGGGATCTTCGCCGGCGACGACCCCTTCGCCATCGCGCGCGCCTGGCTGGCCGAGGCCGAGAAGAGCGAGATCAACGACCCCACGGCCATCGCGTTGTCCACGGTGGACGCGGACGGGCTGCCCAACGCGCGCATGGTGCTGCTGAAGGCGGTCGAGGACGCGGCCTTCGTTTTTTACACCAACTACGGCAGCGCCAAGGCGCGCGAGATCGAGGGCGCGGGCAAGGCCGCCTTCGTGATGCACTGGAAGTCGCTGCGCCGGCAGATCCGGGTGCGCGGGCTGACCGAACGGGAAGATGGCCCCAGGGCGGATGAATATTTCGCCTCCCGCTCGCTCAAGAGCCGGCTGGGCGCCTGGGCTTCGCGCCAGTCCGAGCCGCTGGAAAGCCGGGCGGCGCTGATGGCAGAAGTTGCGCGGCTCACCGCGCGGCTGGGCACGCATCCGCCCCGGCCGCCGTTCTGGGGCGGCTTCCGCATCGTGCCGCTGGAGATCGAGTTCTGGGCCGACGGCGCCTTTCGCCTGCACGACCGCTTCGTGTGGCGCCGGGACGCACCGGGAGAGGCGTGGACCGTGACCCGCCTGAGTCCCTGACCGCGCGGCAGCCCGTTGCAGTTGACTGAACGCCAGTCACTTTTGCCGCTTGCGGCCGCTGCGCATCTTCTCCAGACTCTGGCCGGGGATGAGCAAGGACTGAAGAATTGCCCGGAACAGACATGTCCGCGCGCAAGACGACGGGTCGTGTCAAGTGGTTCGACCCGTTGAAGGGATTTGGCTTCGTGGTCGCCGACGAGGGCGGCCCGGACATTCTGCTGCACGCCAACGTGCTGCGGAATTTCGGCCAGAGTTCCGTCGTCGATGGCGCGCGCATCGAGATACTGACGCAGCAGACGGACCGCGGCTTGCAGGCAACGGCCGTGCTGTCGATCGCACCGCCCGACGTGCCTGACACGCCGCCGCTGGCCGATTTCGCCGAATTGGACCGTGAACAACTGCTCGGGGCGGAGCTTCAGCCGGCGCGCGTGAAATGGTTCGACCGCGCGAAGGGATTTGGCTTTGCCAATGTCTTCGGCCTGAGCGAGGATGTCTTCATCCATATCGAGGTGCTGCGCCGCGCCGGGCTGGCCGAGGTGCAGCCGGGCGAGGCCATCGCGCTGCGCTGTGTCGAGGGACGGCGCGGGCGCATGGCGACGGAGGTCTGTGCATGGGAAGTCGCCCTGATCGACGAGGTCTGACGCGCGGGCTGGCGCTGCTGGTGGCACTGGCGCTGGCACCCGCGACTGTTGCTGCGTCCTGCCGCGAGAATGCGGTCTGGCTGCGGGGCGACTGGGGCGAGGCGCAGTTTCGCATCGCGCTGGCCGACGAACCCGACGAGCGCGCGCAGGGGCTGATGTTCGTCGAGGAGATGGACCGCTTCGAGGGGATGCTCTTCGTCTACGAGCGGCCTCAGCGCGTGTCGTTCTGGATGAAGAACACGCTGATTCCCCTCGACATGATCTTTGCCGACGCGCGTGGCGTGGTGCGCCGGGTGCACGAGAACGCGGTGCCCGGCGATCTGACGCCGATTCCCGGCGGCGACGACATCCTGGTGGTGCTCGAGGTCAACGGCGGCATGGCGCGCGAGCTGGGAATCGCGCCCGGCACCGTGCTTCGGCATCCCGCGCTGGGGCAGGACGCCGCCTGGCCCTGCTGAGGCTTCCCTTCGACCCGCGCGATATGTAGAGGGGAGGCGTCGGGGCGTAGCGCAGCCTGGTAGCGCGTCTGTTTTGGGTACAGAAGGTCGTGAGTTCGAATCTCGCCGCCCCGACCATCCCCTGCCTGTGACCGAAGGGCCGCACCCCTGCCCGTGCCACCCCGGTCGATCCCGTTGTGCAGCGGTTCCGCCCAAGATGCGGTGAAATTGCATCTTTTCCTGCCGCGCTGGGGCAGCGCCTTCCGCGGGCGGGGGCGGGCGACTCGGCACTCCGGCGCGTCAAGCGAAAAAAGCGCTCTTGAGCCGTTAAAATGGCGTTGACCATCTCGTGTCAGATACGTCAGGTTGTGTGGGCGGCGCAGATGGCCACTAGATGTAGTCAGCGTGCCAGGGACAGACACATTGGATGAAGCAGCGCGCGGCCCGGCGAGGGGCCCCGCACGGTGATCCGCACCGTGACGGAGATGCTGCGTCCACCGGAACGGAAAAGGCAGGGCTGCAAGAATGCGTATCGAAAGAAAGTTCACCGAAGCAGGACAGGACGCCTACGCGGGACTGGAGTTCGTCACCACGGCTTCCGAGATCCGCAACCCCGATGGAACGGTCGTGTTTCGACTGGACGAGGTCGAGGTGCCGGCCCGCTGGAGCCAGGTCGCCTCGGACGTGATCGCACAGAAGTATTTCCGCAAGGCCGGCGTTCCGAACCGGCTGAAGCCCGTGCGCGAGAAGGGCGTGCCGGAATTCCTGTGGCGCTCGGTGCCGGCCGACGACAACGACGGCTTCGGCGGCGAGACCAGCGCGCGCCAGGTCTTCGACCGGCTGGCCGGCGCCTGGACCTACTGGGGCTGGAAGGGCGGCTATTTCTCCACCGAGGAAGACGCGCGCGCCTACTACGACGAGATGCGCCACATGCTGGCCACCCAGCGCGCCGCGCCCAACAGCCCGCAATGGTTCAACACCGGCCTGCACTGGGCCTATGGCATCGACGGCCCCAGCCAGGGCCACCACTACGTCGATTACAAGACGGGGAAGCTCACCAAGGCGAAATCCGCCTACGAGCATCCGCAGCCGCACGCCTGCTTCATCCAGTCCGTCGCCGACGATCTGGTGAACGAGGGCGGCATCATGGACCTCTGGGTGCGCGAGGCGCGGCTGTTCAAGTACGGCTCGGGCACCGGCACCAACTTCAGCCGGCTGCGCGGCGAGGGCGAGAAGCTTTCGGGCGGCGGCAAGTCGTCCGGCCTGATGGGCTTTCTCAAGATCGGCGACCGCGCGGCCGGCGCGATCAAGTCGGGCGGCACCACGCGCCGCGCGGCCAAGATGGTGATCTGCGACGTGGATCATCCCGACATCGAGGACTTCATCAACTGGAAGGTCGTCGAGGAGCAGAAGGTCGCGAGCCTCGTCGCCGGCTCCAAGGCGCATGAGGCGCGGCTGAACGACATCTTCGCCGCCATCGGCGCCTGGGACGGCACGGCCGAGGATGCCGCCGACCCGGCGAAGAACCCGCAGCTGAAATCCGCGATCCGCGCGGCCAAGCGCGACCGCATCCCGGAAACCTACGTCAAGCGGGTGCTGGACTACGCGCGCCAGGGCTTCACCTCGATCGAGTTCCCGACCTACGACACCGACTGGGACAGCGAGGCCTACGCCTCCGTATCGGGGCAGAACTCCAACAACTCGGTGCGCGTGACCGACGCCTTCCTGCAGGCGGTGCGCGACGACGCCGACTGGGAGCTTTACCGCCGCACCGACGGCAGCGTGTCCAGGACCGTCAAGGCGCGCGAGTTGTGGGAGCAGATCGGGCACGCCGCCTGGGCCTGCGCCGATCCCGGCATCCAGTTCCACGACACCGTCAACGCCTGGCACACCTGCCCCGAGGACGGGCCGATCCGGGGCTCGAACCCGTGCTCGGAATACATGTTCCTCGACGACACGGCCTGCAACCTCGCCTCGATGAACCTGCTGACCTTCCTCGAGGACGGCGTGTTCCAGGCAGAGGACTACATGCACGCCACCCGGCTCTGGACGCTGACGCTGGAGATCAGCGTGCTGATGGCGCAGTTCCCGTCGAAGGAGATCGCGCAGCTTTCCTATGAGTTCCGCACGCTGGGCCTTGGCTACGCCAACATCGGCGGCCTGCTGATGAACATGGGCTACAGCTATGACAGCGACGAGGGCCGCGCGCTCTGCGGGGCGCTCACGGCGATCATGACCGGCGTGGCCTATGCCACCTCGGCCGAGATCGCGGGCGAGTTGGGCGCTTTCGCGGGCTACGAGCGCAACCGCGACCACATGCTGCGGGTGATCCGCAACCACCGCAACGCGGCCCAGGGCAACGGGCACGGCTACGAGGATCTGGCGGTGCGCCCCGTGCCGCTCGATCACCGCAACTGCCCCGACACCCGGCTGGTCGAGCTTGCCATGGCCTCCTGGGACGAGGCGTTGCGGCTGGGCGAGGCGCATGGCTACCGCAACGCGCAGGCCACGGTGATCGCCCCCACGGGCACCATCGGGCTTGTCATGGACTGCGACACCACCGGGATCGAGCCCGACTTCGCGCTGGTGAAGTTCAAGAAGCTCGCCGGCGGCGG
>NZ_JBKHAQ010000101.1:0-10109 GCF_046542825.1 Rhodosalinus sp.
GGCACCCAGATCGTGTGGCTCTTGTGGTCGTGATACTCGACCTCCGCCTCGGCCAGCGCGGTCTTTTCCACTGGCGACCACATCACCGGCTTCGAGCCCTGGTAGAGCACGCCCGACATGAGGAACTTCATGAATTCCCCGGCGATCACCCGCTCGGCGTGGAAATCCATCGTCAGGTAGGGACGGTCCCAGGTGCCCGTGATGCCCAGGCGCTTGAACTCCGCGCGCTGCACGTCGATCCAGCCCTCGGCGAACTTCCGGCACTCCTGCCGGAAGGCCACGACATCGACCTGGTCCTTGTCCTGTCCCTTGGCGCGGTACTGCTCCTCGATCTTCCACTCGATGGGCAGGCCGTGACAGTCCCAGCCGGGGATGTAGCGCGCGTCGCGCCCCATCATCTGCTGGCTGCGCACCACCATGTCCTTGAGCACCTTGTTGAGCGCGTGCCCGATGTGCAGGTGCCCGTTGGCGTAGGGCGGCCCGTCGTGCAGGGTAAAGGGTGCACGGCCGTCTGCCCGCTCGCGCAGACGATCGTAGATGCCGATCTGCTCCCAACGCTGCAGCCAGCCGGGCTCGCGCCTGGGCAGGCCCGCGCGCATCGGGAAGGCGGTCTCGGGAAGCTTCAGGGTGTCCTTGTAGTCGGGCAGGGGCGCGGCGTCGTCGGCGGACATGGGAAATCGTCCTTGGCTCTGGTGTCGGGGTCGGTTCGGAAAGGGCGGCGCGGGACGCCCTGCGCCTTGGTCCCGGCGGCTGGGATCAGCGCGCCGGGCCGCTAATTCGACAAATGATCGCGACACCCCGGGTCATGGGCCGGGCTTATAGGCCCGCCGCGCCGCAGCGTCCAGAGGCAGAGGGCTTTCCGCACGGCTCCGCCCGCCCCGGCGTTCCCCCGGCCCTGCAGGCGTGCGGCCGGCAGCCAGCCTTCCCGCACGAACCGACGCGCGCCCGCACGGGTTTTCAATGGTCCGAAAATACCCCGTCGCAAGGCAGCGGCTAGGGGCCTGCGCAAGGGCGGTGCGCCCCGCGCCAGTTTCAGTAGGAATAGTCCGCGTAGATCCTGGAAAGGTCGCCGCCCCAGTCGCCGTGGTAGCGCTCGAGCAGTTCATCGGCCGGCACCTTGCCGCTGTCGACGCTTTCCTTCAGCGCGTTGAGGAAATGCGTCTCGTCGGGCAGCAGGCCGCCTGCCCCTTCCTTCGCGCGGGCCGCAAGCCCCGCCTCGGAGATCGCCAGCACCTCGCGCGCCAGATCGTGCATCGAGACGTCCTCGACACGGGCCTGCAATGCCTGATCGGCGGCAGCGATGCGCAGCGCCTCGCGGAAGGGCGCGCTCCAGTCCTTCACCAGGTCCCAGGCCGCGTCGAGCGCGGACCGGTCGTACATCAGCCCCGTCCAGAAGGCCGGCAGCGCGCAGAGCCGCCGCCACGGCCCGCCGTCGGCGCCGCGCATCTCGATGAACTTCTTGATGCGCGCCTCGGGGAAGATCGTCGTCAGGTGATCGGCCCAGTCCGAGAGCGTCGGCGTCTCGCCCGGAAGCGCCGGCAGCCGACCCTTCAGGAAGTCGCGAAAGGACTGGCCCAGCGCGTCGACATAGACACCGTCGCGGTAGACAAAGTACATCGGAACGTCGAGCGCGTAGTCCACCCATGCCTCGAAGCCGAAGCCCTCCTCGAAGGCAAAGGGCAGCATGCCGGTGCGCGCGTCGTCCAGATCGCGCCAGACGCGGCTCCGCCACGACTTGTAGCCGGTCGGCCGCCCCTCGAAGAAGGGCGAATTGGCAAAGAGCGCGGTCGCCACCGGCTGCAGCGCGAGCGCCACGCGCAGCTTCTTCACCATGTCGGCCTCGGAGCCGAAGTCGAGGTTCACCTGCACCGTGCAGGTGCGGTACATCATCGACTTTCCCATGGTGCCCACGCGGTCCATGTAGTCGGTCATCAGCCGGTAGCGCCCCTTGGGCATCATCGGCATGTCCTCGTGGCGCCACTCGGGCGCGGCGCCAAGGCCGATGAACCCCACGTTCAGCGCATCGGCCACGTCCTTCACGTCCGCCAGATGGGCGTTCACCTCGTCGCAGGTCTGATGGATGTGCTCGAGCGGGGCGCCCGAAAGCTCCAGCTGCCCGCCGGGCTCGAGGCTGACGTTGGCGCCCTCCTTCTCGAGCCCGATGATGTTGCCCGCTTCCTCGATGGGGGTCCAGCCGTGGCGGTCGCGCAGCCCCTCCAGAACGGCACGCACGGAGCGCGGGCCGTCGTAGGGCAGCGGACGCAGGGTGTCGCGGCAGTAGCCGAACTTCTCGTGCTCGGTGCCGATGCGCCAGTCGGCAGGCGGCTTGCAGCCGGATTCGAGATATTCCGCAAGCTGCGCGTGCCGTTCGATCGGCCCGCCGCCGGACTGGGGAATGGACATGCGTGTGGTTCCGGGCCTCGCTTCGGTCGGTGGCAAGGGATGGTCCGGTTGCGCCGCGGTGTCAATGCGGGGGTGTCAGTGCAGGCGCGGCCGGCGCGCCAGCCGCGACGGGTGCTCCCAGATCACGACGGGCGAACGCCCGCCCTTTTCCAGTTCGGCCAGCAGGTGGCCGGTCCTGAGCCCCGGCAGGGTCGCGAAGATGTCGAAAAGCGCATCGGCCCCCGCGGCGTTGACAGGGATCGACAGCGGCGGGCGCCCTTGCTGGACCAGAACCCAGACGGGTGGCGCCCCCGACGGGTCGAAGCGCAGTTCCTCGATCTCCGAAAGCGCCACGGCGCCGCCGTCGAGCGGGCCGAAATAGGCAATACGCCCCTCGACGACCTCGACGAAGCCCGGCCCGCCCTGCCGGCCGCGGAACCGCCCACGCTGGATGCCGGCAAAGACCAGTGCCGCGCCTGCCGCCACCGCCGCCCAGCCGAGCCAGGCAAGGATCCCGAAGGAGCCGAGCGCGGCCCAGAGGCCCAGCGCGGCCAGCGCCAGCCCGGCAAGGGCTTCGCGCCAGCGCGAGAGCGCCGCAAGGACCTCGGGGCGGATCATCGCCAGTCTCCGCAGGCAGCCTGCCAGAGCGCCAGCGCGGCGACGGCGGCCGTATCGGCTCGCAGGATGCGCGGCCCCAGCGCGAGCGGCGCCGCAAGGCGAAGCGAGGCAAGGCGCGCGCGCTCGGCCGCCGACAGGCCGCCCTCGGGGCCGATCAGCAGCGCGGCGGGCGGCGGCGCTCCTCCGCCCTGGCGGGCGTCGTCGCACGCGAGGAGCCCTGCGAGGGGCGACGCGCGCCCCGCCTGCGCCTCGTCGGCATAGAGCAGCGCGCGACCCTCCGGCCAGTCGTTCAGGACGCGCGACAGCGGCGATAGCTCCGCCACCTCGGGCACGAAGGTCGCGCCGCATTGCTCGGCTGCCTCGACGGCGTGAGCCTGCAGCCGGTCGCGGCGGATGCGCTCGGAATTCGTGAAGTCGGTCTGCACCGGCACGAGGCGCCGCGCGCCCATCTCGACCGCCTTTTCCACGATGAAGTCGGTGCGCGCCTTCTTCACCGGCGCGAAAAGCAGCCAGACATCCGGCGGGTCGCGCTGCGGCGCGCTTTGCGACAGGCACTCGAGCGTGCCGCCCCGCTTGCCCGCCTCGATCACACGCGCGGCCCATTCGCCGGACCCGCCGTCGAACACCGCGATCTCGTCGCCCTCCGACAGCCGCATCACGTTGAACAGGTAATGCGCCTGCGCGCGCTCCAGCGGCAGCCGGGCGCTTTCGGCCAGGGGATGCTCGACGAAAAGGCGCACGCGCGACACCATGCCGCCCATCTAACCCCGCGCGCCTCCGGGCGGAAGGGCCGCCGAAGCGTTTGCAGCCCGCCCACCCCCTGCACTAGGAAGGGGGACGACCCCAAGCTGCCGGAGACATGCGATGCCCGCAGAGGGCCAGACCCCCGGAGACCAGAGGCCCGGCGTCATTGCCGACGCGGTGAGCGGCAACTGGGTGGACCGCCGCGCGCCCGATGGCTGGAAGCCCTACCTGCGGCTCTCGCGCGCCGACAGGCCGATCGGCACCTGGCTCCTGCTGCTTCCCTGCTGGTGGGGCCTGACGCTGGCGATCCTGTCCACCGGCACGGCGCGCTGGCACGACCTGTGGATCTTCGCGGGCTGCGGCATCGGGGCCTGGCTGATGCGCGGCGCCGGCTGCACCTGGAACGACATCACCGACCGCGACATCGACGGCGGCGTCTGGCGCACGGCGCAGCGCCCGATTCCCTCGGGACAGGTGACGGTTCGGCAGGCAGTGATCTGGATGGGCGCGCAGGCACTCCTGGCCTTCGCCATTCTGCTCACCTTCAACACTGCGGCGATCGCACTGGGCATCCTCGCCCTGCTCCCCGTGGCGATCTATCCCTTCGCCAAGCGCTTCACCTGGTGGCCGCAGGTGTTCCTGGGCCTGGCCTTCAACTGGGGCGCCCTGCTGGCCTGGACGGCGCATACCGGCGCGCTGCAGTGGCCCGCGCTGGCGCTTTACCTGGCCGGCATCGCCTGGACGCTGTTCTACGACACGATCTATGCCCATCAGGATCGCGAGGATGACGCGCTCATCGGGGTGAAATCCACGGCCCGGCTCTTCGGCGACGACACGCCGCGCTGGCTGCGGCGCTTCCTCGTCGCCTCGGTCGCGCTGATGGGCCTGGCCGTCCTGGGCGCGGTGCCGCGGGGCGAGATCCTGGCGCTGGTGATCGCGCTGGGCGGGCCCTGGGCCTTCGGCTGGCACATGGCCTGGCAGCTCCGGCGCCTCGACCTCGACGACCACGGGCGATTGCTGACGCTCTTCCGCGCAAACCGGGATGCGGGGCTTGTCGTGCTGCCGTTCTTCGCGCTGGCCGCGCTCTTCGTCTGAAGCGCCGATCGGCAAGGGGCCGCCGTCTGTGCACCACGTGACGCACGGGCCGCGATTGCAACCGGCGCGGGCTGGCCATACCTTCGCGGCACAGCGACGATCCCGGAACCGTTGATGCGCCTGTCCCGTCTTGCCCTGCCCGCCCTCGCCTTCGGTCTCGCCCTCGGCCTGAGCGGGGTCACGGCCGCCTTCGCCGTCCGCATGGTCGAGGATGGCACCGAGGCGGACGTGAAGGCCGCGCTCGACCGCGAGGGAATCGAATGGGCGGAGGTCGACGCCTACGGGCTGCAGGTCTTCCTGATCGGCACCGCGCCCTCCGAGGCGGAGCGCTTTCAGGCCCTCTCCACCGCCGGCGAGGTGGTGGACGCGGCCCGCCTGATCGACGACGTGAACGTCGCCGAGCGCGCGCCGCCCGCTGCGCCGCGCTTCTCGATCGAGATCCTGCGCCGCGACGATGGGGTCACCCTGATCGGGCTCGTCCCGGCAGAGACCGACCGCGCGGCTCTGGCCGCCCGCGCCGCAGCCGCCGCGGACGGCGTGCCTGTCTCCGATCTGCTGGAGACGGCCGATCACCCCGCACCCGAGAGCTGGCGCTTCTCGATCGACGCCGCCTTCGAGGCGATGGAGCGGCTGCCGCGCGCGAAGGTTTCGGTCGAGGCGGGCAAGGTCAGCGTGGCGGGCGCGGCGGAGAGCGGCGCCGAGAAACGGAGGCTCGAAGCCGAGATCGCCCGCGCGATCCCGCCGGACGTGCGCCTTGCCTTGCAGATCACGGCGCCGCGCCCCGTGATCAGCCCCTTTACGCTGCGCTTCGTGCGCGACGGGGACGGCGCACGCTTCGACGCCTGCGCGGCCGCGACCGAGGCGGAACGCGACCGTATCCTGCGCGCCGCCGCCGGCGCGGGCCTCGAAGGCAAGGCCGACTGCAGGATCGGGCTTGGCGCACCGGGCGCCGAGTGGCCCGACGCGGCGGAACAGGCGATTGCCGCGATCGGCGCGCTGGGCGGCGGCACGCTGACGATGTCCGACGCCGAGATCGCCCTCGTGGCCCCGATGGGCACCGATCCGGCCCGCTTCGAGGCCGTGGTGGAAGAGCTTGTCGCGGGCCTGCCGGCGATCTTCACGCTCGACGCCGTGCTGCCCGAGCCGCCGCGCGAGACCGGGGGCGAGGCCGGCCCGCCCGAATTCGTGGCGACACTGAGCCCCGAAGGCGCGGTGCAACTGCGCGGGCCGCTGGGCAGCGAGGACGCGCGCCTGATCGCCGACAGTCTCGCGCGGGCGCGCTTCGGAAGCGAGGCCGTCCATACCGCGGCCGAGATATCCGATACCCTGCCGCAGGGTTGGCAGACACGCGTTCTGGCAGGGCTGGAAGGGCTTGCAGAACTCGAGCGCGGTGCACTCGTCGTGACGCCGGACGGGATCGACATCCGGGGCGAGACCGGCAATGCCGAAGCCGGCGCCGAGATTGCCGCGCTCGTCGCCGACAAGCTGGGCGGCACCGAGGAGCTGACGCTTGACGTGACCTATCGCGAAGAACTGGACCCCGAGGCCGCCACACCCTCGCCGGAGGACTGCGTGGCATCGCTGCAGGGTCTGCTGGAGGGACGCAAGATCAATTTCGAGCCGGGGTCCGCCACGCTCGACTCGCAGGCGCGGCTGATCCTCGACGACATCGCGGAGCTGCTCGGGCAATGCGGCGAAATCCCGCTGGAGATCGCGGGGCACACCGACAGCCAGGGCAGGGAATCGATGAACCTGGAACTCAGCGAGGCGCGCGCACAGGCGGTGCTGGACGAGTTGCGCAACCGCCGCGTGCTGACCGCTTCCTTCCGGGCGCGCGGCTACGGCGAGACCGAGCCCATCGCCGACAACGACACCGAGGAAGGCCGCGACGCCAACCGCCGCATCGAGTTCCGCCTGATCCCCCGGGAGCCGCCCGGGGACGCGGAGACCACGCCTGAAAACGTCTCCGCAGAGGGCGAGGAAGACGAGGCGGACACCGGCGAGGCGCAGGGGCAATGACCAGAACCGACTTCGTCATCGCCACGGCGGCGATCCTCTTCGTGGCGTTCTGCCTGGGCTGGTTCGCGCACTGGCTGGTGCACCGCTTCACCCGCGTGTCCTCTGCCGACATGGGCGAGCTGGAGCGGATGGCGCAGGAACTGCACGACGCGGAAGAGACGCGCGACAGGGCGATCACCTACATGCAGCAGCGCGAGGCCGAACTGTCGAACCAGTTGCACCAGACCGAGGCGGAACTCGCCGCCGCGATGGAAGGCCTGCGTGACGCCCGCCGCGAGGCAGAGGAATTGCGGATGCGGCTGGAACGGCTGGACGCCGGCTGACATCCGACAGACCGGCACCCGGTCGACAGTCGGGCGCGCGGACGGGCCGCCATGCCGGCAGGCGGCCTGCGCGCGCAGCGACGGGCAGGCCCGCGCCTTTCAATGGTCGGAAAATACCCCGGGGGTGCGGGGGCAGAGCCCCCGCTCGTCCGTTTCCCGGGCTTCACCTACCAGCGCGACAGCGCCGCCTCGTCCGCATCGCGCGCCGCGACCCAGTCAGCCCCGTCGGCCGTGATCTCGCGCTTCCAGAACGGCGCGCGGGATTTCAGGTAGTCCATCAGGAATTCCGCCGCGGCGAAGGCATCGGACCGGTGCGGCGCGGCGGTGGCCACCATCATGATCACCTCGCCCGGCGCCAGTCGCCCGTGGCGGTGGATCACCAGCACGTCGCCCAGCGCCCAGCGGCGCGCGGCCTCTTCCGCGATGCGCGCCAGCGCCTTCTCGGTCATGCCGGGATAGTGCTCGATCTCCATCGCCTGCAGGTCGCCGCGGACGGTGTCGCGCACGATACCCGCGAAGGTGACGACAGCCCCCTGCCCCGCCTGCCGCGCGGCAAAGGCGCCGCATTCCGCGCCGTAGTCGAACGCCGCCTCCTGCACGCGCACGCGCATCTCTCAGCCCCCGGTCATCGGCGGGAAGAAGGCGACCTCGCGCACCCCGTCGAGCGGCGCGTCGAAATCCGCCAGCTCCTGATCGACCGCCACGCGCAGCGCGGACAGGTCGGAGAAGGCCATCGCGTAGCGTTCCTCCCTCGCGCGCAATTCCTCGACGAGGTCGGCCACGGTTGCGGCCCCGGTCTCGACCCGCTCCTTCGGCAGGCCGATGCGCTCGCGCACCCAAGCGAAATAGAGAACGTCCATCGCGTCAGTCCTTCAGGTAAGGCAGCGCCTTGCGGACATACTCCCCGCCGGTCCAGAGCGTGAGCAGCGCCGCGATCCAGAGCAGGGCCAGACCGGCATAGCCGGAGACGACCATGCCTTGGGACATCCAGCGCAAGCCGCGCACATCCTCGACCTCACCCGCCATCACCGCGTCGAACAGCTCCTGCCCCATGCCGTAGCTCTCCATCCCCAGATAGTGCTCGAAGACACCTTGCGCAAAGAGGATGGCGATGGCCAGCATCTGCACCGTGGTCTTCCACTTGGCCAGCTGCGTGACCTTCAGCGTCCCGGCAGAGGCGCCAAGGTATTCCCGCAGCCCGGAGACGAAGACCTCGCGGAAGACGATCATCGTGGCCGGCAGCACGATCCAGGGCGAATACGAGGAATAGCCCACGATCACCATCAGCGCGATCACCACCATCGCCTTGTCGGCGATCGGGTCCAGCATCGCGCCCAGTTTCGTCTCCTGCCCCCAGGCGCGGGCGAGGCGGCCGTCGATCCAGTCGGTCGCGGCCGCGGCGAGGAACAGGCACAGCGCGAACCAGTCGGCCCAGGGACGGTTGAAATACAGGAACATCACCGCAACCGCCGGTGCGGCGAGCAGGCGCAGGATGGTCAGCACGTTGGGCAGGGTCCACCGCATGGCCGCTCCTTAGCGCGTCCGGTGTTTGGGGGAAAGGCGGCGGCCGTCTGCACGGTTCCCGCGGCGCCCGGCGCGGCACACTGCAGACGCGGCGCTGGCAACGAAGGGCGCCGCCGCAATCGGCCTCCAGCGCAAGTCTCCCGGCAAAGGACCGTCGCCGCAGGCGGCATCGGACCCCGCACGCCCGGGGCTTCGCACGGCCACACCCGGCCGCATGCGTGCTGCGGAAGCCTGCGGCAGCGTCGTCGAGGATCGCCATGGCGCGCAGGGGCACGCGGCCACGCCCAATCCCCTTGCCGGATATGTTGTTGATCCTATCCGGATGCAGGCGCCTCCATGGCCGCTTCGGGCTTTTCCCGCGAGTTCATCATGCTCTTCGATTGTCAGCCACTAGCGCGGTTCGGTGTACCTCATTCAAGTTTCGCATGTGTCGATCCGCGGCTACACAGATACGCATGAGAACGTTGCACTTCCGCTCCTACGTAATCTGCACGAGCCCGCGCAGCGGCAGCACGCTGCTTTGCGGGCTTCTCGCCGAAACCGGCATGGCAGGTCGGCCCGATTCTCACTTTCATGAACCCTCGCTGGATCGTTGGCTGGAGTGTCATGGGCTTTCCGATCGGCGGTTCACGTCTGACGAGGATGCCCGTCGCGCCGTCTTCGCCAGTATACGCGACAAAGGAGATGGCGGGACCGGCGTGTTCGGGCTTCGCCTACAGCAGGGCAGCCGTGACTATTTCCTCGAGCAGGTGGACCGGCTCTATCCTGGTCGGTCGAACGACGTCGAACGAATCGAAGCTGCGTTCGGACCGACCCTGTTCATTTACCTCAAGCGCACCGACAGGCTCGCACAGGCGGTTTCGCGGGTGATGGCCGAGCAGACGGGCCTGTGGCATCGCAATGCAGACGGCTCGGAACTGGAGCGCCTCGCTCCACCCAGAGAGCCCAGTTACGAGCGAAAGAGCATCGAGCGGCATATGACCGCCCTCGCGGCGATGGATGCTGATTGGGAGCGCTGGTTTGCACGGGAACATCCGGCTCCGCTGCGAGTCGACTACGAGGATCTGGCACGCGCCCCGCAAGCCACCCTCGCCCGTCTGCTGGAAGCGCTTGGCCTCGATCCCATTCACGCAAGCCGGGTCCAGCCACCTACGGCGAAGCTTGCGGGCGCCGAAAGCGGCGAATGGATCGAACGCTTTACCAGGGAGATGGCAACTTAGCGAAAGGCAGCAGGTGCGGCGAGGTCGGCGCCGTCTGCACATCGGCAGCTGATGGGAATGCCCTCGCAGATTTCTGCAGAGCGGTAGTCCATTATGAACCCTTTTGAATCGGACGAAAAATCGCGAGATTCAACATATCTCGTAAGGGCCCTGGGCCACGCCCCGCCCGCCTCAACGCCCGCCC
>NZ_JBKHAQ010000102.1:0-10024 GCF_046542825.1 Rhodosalinus sp.
CACGCCCTCGTCATGGCGCTGGCGCAGTCGGAACTGGCCGTGCAGACCGCGGTCAGCGTGCGCGACAAGGTGGTCGAGGCCTATCAGGAAATCCTGCGGATGCCGGTCTGATGCAGAGCGAGGCGTTGTTCTTCGACACCCTGCGGCAGGGGCTCTGGATCGCGGTGATCATCTCGGTCCCGGTCCTGACAGCGGCACTTCTGGCCGGTGTCACCGTGGGCCTGTTCCAGGCGCTCACCTCGATCCAGGAGATGACGCTGACCTTCGTTCCCAAGCTGATCGCGATCGTCGCCGTCTTCTGGGTGTCGATGGGTTTCATGACGCAGATGCTGGTGTCCTTCCTGCACGAGCAGATCATGCCGCTGATCGCCGGAGGCTGAAATGGAACACGCGACATATGTCACCCTCGCCCGGCAGTCCGGCCTCGTGCGCGAACTGCAGGCGGTGGCCAACAACATCGCCAACATGGGCACCACCGGGTTCCGCAGCGAGGGCGTGATCTTTTCCGAATTCGTGCGCCGCACCGGCGGCGACGAGTCCCTTTCGATGGCCGCGGCGAACGTGCGCGCCACCTCGACCCTGCCGGGAGAGACCGCACCCACCGGCGCGCCCTTCGACTTCGCGATCGAGGGCGAGGGATTTTTCCTGGTCGAAACCGCGGCGGGCGAGCGGCTGACGCGGGCGGGAAGCTTCACGCCCAACGCGGCCGGCGAGCTTGTCACGCCCGACGGGCACCGCCTGCTCGACGCGGGCGGCGCGCCGGTCTTCGTGCCGCCGGACGCGGCAGGCGTGGCGCTGGCCGCCGACGGCACACTCAGCGCCGATGGCCGCCCGATCGGGCAGATCGGACTCTGGGCGCCTGTCGATCCGCTGGGCCTGCGCCGCGAGGACGGCGTGCTGTTCCGCGCCGAGGGCGGCACGGAGCCCGGTGCGCCGGGCCGCATCCTGCAGGGCTACCTGGAGGCCTCGAACGTCGATCCCATCGGCGAGGTCGCCCGCATGGTCGCCGTGCAGCGGGCCTACGAGATGGGCCAGAGCTTTCTCGATGCCGAGAACGAGCGCCTGCGCACCGCCCTGAGAACCTTCGTGAAATAGGAGAACCCCATGCGTGCCCTTGCGATCGCCGCCACGGGAATGAGCGCCCAGCAGACGCGGGTCGAGGTCATCTCGAACAATCTCTCGAACATGTCCACGACGGGCTACAATGCGCGACGGGCCGAGTTCGCGGACCTGCATTACCAGCAACTTGCCCGCGCCGGCGCGATCAACGCGGCTGACGGCACCGTGCTGCCCACGGGCATCCAATTGGGCCTGGGCGTGCGGCCCGCCGCCGTTTCGGTGCAGCTGTCGCAGGGGGCGCTCTCGGCCACCGGCGGCGATCTCGACGTGGCGATCGAGGGGCGCGGCTTTCTCGAAGTGACACTGCCCTCGGGCCAGCCGGCCTATACGCGTGACGGGGCGCTCAAGCGCGGCCCCGACGGGCTGATCCTGACCTCCGACGGCTATCCGGTCGCGCCCGAGATCGTGATCCCGGACGACGCGCGCGCCGTGTCGATCAACGCCGACGGCGAGGTCTTCGCCTATTTCGAGGAGGGCGGGCCGGCGCAGCCGCTGGGCGAATTCGTGCTGGCCGGCTTCACCAATCCCAAGGGGCTCGAGGCGCTGGGCTCGAACCTCTTCGCCGAAACCGAGGCCTCCGGCCCCGCGCTGCTGTCCGCACCGGGGGAGGACGGGCTGGGCACGCTGCGGCAGGGCTACCTGGAGGACAGTTCGGTCGACGCCGTGCGCGAGGTGACGGACCTGATCGAGGCACAGCGCGGCTACGAGCTCAACGCCAAGGTGATCTCGGCCGCCGACCAGATGCTTGGCGCGACCACGCAGGTGCGCTGATGCGGACCGCGCTCGCCCTCGCCCTGACGGTCGCCGCCCCGCCGCTGACCGCGGAGACCCTGATTGCCACGCGACTGATCCGCGCACAGGAGGTGATCGGCCCCGGCGACGTGATCCTGGCCGAGGGCGAGGTGCCGGGCGCACTGACCGACCCGGCGGCTGCCGTCGGCCGCGAGGCGCGCATCGCACTCTACCCCGGCCGACCGGTCATGCGCGGCCAGACGGCCGCGCCGGCACTGGTCGAGCGCAACCAGATCGTCAGCGTCGTCTATTCGCGCGGCGGCCTCAAGGTGACCGCAGAGGCCCGCGCCCTGAGCCGCGCCGCCGAGGGAGAGCCGGTCCGCGTGATGAACCTGTCCTCGCGGATGAGCGTCACGGGCACCGTCGCGCCCGACGGCTCGGTCCGCGTCAATCCCTGAGGAATGCCCATGCGTGTCGCCGCCCTCGCCCTTCTGCCGCTGCTCGCGGCCTGCTCGACCGCGCCACTCGGCCGGCCGCCCGAGTTCACCGAGACGCCGACAGGCGCGGAACGCTTCGCGATGCTCTCGCCCGGCCTTCCGGCCCAGATCGCCTCGCCCCTGCCGGGCCGCGAGTCCTCGCTCTGGTCGGCCGGACAGCGCTCGCTCCTGGGTGACCGGCGCGCGATGCAGCGTGGCGACATCCTGACCGTCGTGATCGAGATCGACGAAAGCGCCGAGATCTCGAACGAATCCGCACGCGGACGCCGCGGCTCGCAAAGCCTTGGCCTGCCCCAGCTGTTCGGTCTGCCGCAACGCGCGGACGCGGAGCTTCCTGCCGGCGCCTCGCTGGCGAATGCAGTGGAACTCGACAGTGCCAGCGAAGCCAGCGGCGACGGCTCCGTGCGCCGGCAGGAGGAACTGACGCTGCGCGTGGCGGCCACCGTGACGGACGTGCTGCCGAACGGGGTTCTGGAAATCCACGGCAGCCAGCAGGTGCGCGTGAACTTCGAGTTGCGCGAACTGCTGGTACGCGGGCTTGTCCGCCCCGAGGACATCTCGCGCCGCAACGAGATCACCTACGACAAGATCGCCTCCGCCCGAATCTCCTATGGCGGGCGCGGTCAGATCACCGACATGCAACAGCCGCGCTACGGCCAGCAGGTGCTGGACGCGGTGCTGCCGTTCTGAGGTCGCAACCGATGGGCAAGCTGTTTCCATTGCTGCTCGCGCTCGCGGGGCTTGGCGCCGGGGTGGCCGCGGGCCTGCTGCTGCCCGCGGCACCCGAGGACTCCGCGGCGGCGACGCGGACGGACGAAGCGCAGGATCCTGTGCCTGCCGGCGCCGCGACGCCGGCCAACGCACCCCCTTCGGACACCGCGGGCCCGCGCGAATATGTCCGGCTGTCCAATCAGTTCGTCGTCCCCGTGCTCAGGGACGACCGCGTCAGCGCGATGGTCATCCTGTCGCTCTCCTTCGAGGCTGCACCGGGCGCGCGCGAGGCGATCTTCGCGCGCGAACCCAAGCTGCGCGACGCGCTGCTGCAAGTGCTTTTCGACCATGCCAACATGGGCGGCTTCGGCGCGGAGTTCACGGGCTCGCGCAACCTCGACCTCCTGCGCCGCTCGCTCACCGAGGCCGCGCAGCAGCTCATGCCCGGGCAGATCACCGAAGTGCTCATCATGGATATGGCGCGGCAGGACGTCTGAGTCGGGTCGATCAGCGCCCGGCGCCAAGGATCAGCCACGCGAGCATCGCTGCCTCCTGCCTGCGCAGCGCGGCGGCGTGGCGGGCCGCTGCCGCCTGCTGCGCCAGACGCGCCACCCCGTCCTTGCGGCCGAGCGCGGCGCGCAGCCGCGCCTCGGCATCGCCGCTGCGGGCGCGGGCGAGGGCGAGCTCGCGCAGCAATGCCGCGCGCCGGCGGCGTGTCTCCTCCTGCCAGAGCGGCGCGGCGCCCGTCGCCTGATGTTCCATACCGGCCACGGCGAGCGCCGCGCCTGACCGGTGATCGAGCGCCGCGAGAGCCGCCTCGATGCGCCGCTCCTGCGTGCGGGCGGCGGCGAGTGCGGCCTCGTCACGGCGGCAGCGCGCCTCCATCGCGGGCATGAGCCGGACCCAGTCCGTCATCGCCATCCCCGGCGGGCGCGCCGCCGCATCGCCTCGGCGAAACGGATCGCGGCGGCGACGGCCTGGTAATGCTCCGGCGGGATCTCGCGTTCGAGCGGCACCTCGGCGTGGAGGGCCCGCGCCGTCGGCGGGTCGCGGTAGATCGGAACCCCGTGTTCCCTGGCGATCTCCCGGATGCGGCGGGCGATTTCGTCGGTGCCCTTGGCCACGACGGAAGGCGCCGTGCCGGGCGCCCGGCTCCAGCGCAGCGCCACTGCGTAATGCAGCGGGTTGACCACCACCACATCGGCACGCGGGACATCCGCAAGCATCCGGTTCGCGGCGATCGCCTCTGCCCGCGCGCGCCGCTCCTGCTTCAGCCAGGGGTCGCCTTCGGCCTCCTTCGCCTCGTCGCGAAGCTCCTTGTGCGACATCCGGTGCCGGCGCCGATGCTCTGCGTGCTGCCACAGGAAGTCGATCGCGCCCATGGAACCGGCCACCGCGGCGACGAGGGCGAGGAACTGCAGCGTGAGCCGCCCCAGTGTCGCGCTCGCCGCGCCGGCAGATGTCATGACGCTGAACAGGATCGTGTCGAGTTGCGTGGCGAGGAACAGGGCGAGCGCGGCCGAGATCACCACGAGCTTCACGAAACTCTTGAAAAACTCGAACAGCCCATTGCGGCCGAACTTGTTCTTCGCGTTCGATGCGAGCGAGAGGCGCGATGCCTTGGGCTTCAGCTTGTCGGGTGCGACGGTGAAGGATCGCTGGGCGGCCACCGCCGCCACAACCGCCAGCGCGGGCATCCCGAACCAAAGCGCAAGCGGCGGCGCGAGCGCCATGAGGAGGCCCGCGACCGGCGCCGCCGGCGCGCCCTCGAAAAAGAGTGGCGCGATCCGGTCGGCCTGTCCGATCATCACGGAAAGGGCCGCGCCGATCTGGCCCACCGACCAGGCGCCGCCGGTGACCGCCGCGACCAGAAGCCCCGCATAGGTCGCCGCCGCCCCGATGTCGGTCGAGCGCGGCACCTCGCCCTTCTTTCGCGCCTCCTGCAGCTTGCGCTCGGAGGGCTCGTGCGGCTTTTCGCTGCTCTCTTCTTCCTGCTGGCCCTGCGACATCAGCGCGCCGCCGCCGGGTTGCCGAGGAACAGGTGCAGCGCCTCCAGCCAGACCGACAGCATCAGTGGCGCCGATGCGGCAAGCAGCGCGAGGCCCCCCAGGGTGATCACCGGGGCGCCGACGAAAGCCACCATGAGTTGCGGCATCGCCTTGTTGATCGCGCCGAGCGTCAGGTTGTAGAGCATCGAAAGCATCACGAAGGGCGCGGCCAGGGTGAAGGCCAGCCAGAACGCCCCGGCCACCTGCGCCACGCCCCAGTCGGACATCACGGCAGCCTCCGGGAAAAGCCCGGCGGGCAGGATCGTGTAGGACAGGATCATGAGCTCCGCCAACCGCACATGCAGCCCCGCCATCATGGCGAGCGCGAGCCCCCCGATCGTCAGCACCTGTCCGATCGCCGGCAGCGGTTCCGCCTGCGCACCGCCCAGAAGCTGCGACAGGGAGGTCACGTTCGCGGCGATGCTTCCGGCCGTCTGCAGGGCGAGCACCAGAAGCCGGACGCCGAGGCCCAGCGCGAGTCCCGCCAGCGTCTCGGTTGCAAGGTAGCGCAGGAAGACGCCCAACTCCGGCTCGGCCGAGGCAGGCGCCGGCACGGCCGGCCCGACGATAGCGGTGAACGCCAGCGCGAGCGTCAACCGCACCCGCATCGGCACGGCCTCTCCGCCGAAGCCCGGCAGCACCGCGGCCATTGCGCCCACCCGCAGAAAGACCAGCGCCCCCTGCCAGAGCGCGGCCTCGCCCAGCCGCAGCAGCTCCGCCAGCTCGGTCACGCGGCGACCGTCCCGACCAGCGCGGGCCGCGCCTCGAGGCCGATTTCCTCGAACGACAGCACGGGGTTGCTCACGCCCTTGGCCGAGAGCACCGTGCGCAGGAAACGGCGCCGCCGGCTGCTGGTGACGATCGCCGGGAACACGCCGCGTTCGCCGGCGGTCCGCACTTCCTGCGCGACGCCGTCGCCCAGCCGGTTGAAGAGATCCGGCGGCAGCGCCACGTCGAGCCCGCCGCGTGCGCCCTCGACCTGATAGCTGGCGAAGGTGTCTTCCCAACCGGCGTCGAGCTGGACGAGAGGCAGCGTGCCGTCGTCGCGCCGCAGCTCGGCGACGAGCTGGAAGCCCAGCCGCTGGCGCACCTGCTCGCAGATCGCCTCGGGGCTTGCGGCGGTGAGCCGGGCCTCGGCCACCGCCTCCAGGATCAGCGGCAGGTTACGGATCGACACCTGCTCTTCCAGCAAAAGGCGCAGGACGCCGTGCAGCACGTCAAGCGGCACCTTGTCCGGCACGAGTTCGTCCAGCAGGCGGCGGTTGGCGGCGGCGCGGGCGGGATCGGACAGGTTGACCATCTCGTCGAGCAGCCGGCGCAAGGCCCGCAGCGTGAGCAGACGTCCGAAGTTGCGCTTGAGCGTTTCCAGAAGATGCGTGGCAAGGATCTCGGGCGGGGTGACGACGGTGACGCCGGCCAGCACCGCTTGCTCCTGCGCGTCGGGCGCAATCCAGCGGGCCGGTGCGCCATAGACCGGCTCCTCCACGGGCTCCCCGGGCGGCAGCGCGTCCCCCGCCTCGCCCGCGAGCGCCAGAACCTGCTCCGGCAGCAGCCGCGCGCGTGCCTGTTCGACGCCGAGAATGCGGATGATGTAGGTGCCGGCGGGCAGGGAAGGATCGTCGGTCAGCCGTATCTCGGGCATGATCAGGCCATAGGCCGAGGCGATGTGCCGGCGCATGTTGGCGATCCGGGCATCGAGGCCGGTGCCTTCGTCCAGCACCATGCTCACGAGATCCGGCGCGAATTCCAGGTGCACGTCCTCCACCTCCAGCACGTCGCCCAGCGGCGCGGGCTTGGGCGGGCCCGTCGCTGCCGCCGCCTCGTCCGCCCGCGTTGCCTCTTGCAAGGCCTTGCGGTGCAGCACGAGCGCGGCGCCGCCCAGGATCAGGGCACCGGCCATGAATGGCAGCAGAGGCAGCCCCGGCACGAGACCGAAGAGCGCCATCAGCACCGCGACGGTCCCGAGCGCGGCGGGATAGCGCCCCAGCTGCTCGACAAGCGCGAAATCCACGGAGCCGGTTGTGCCGCCGCGGGCGAGCAGCAGACCGGCAGCGATCGAGATGATGACGGCCGGGATCTGGTTGACCAGCCCGTCTCCCACCGTGAGGATCGCGTAGGTCTCGAACGCGCGGCCCAGGGGCATGTCATGCGCCAGAATGCCCATGGCCAGGCCCATCACCAGATTGAGCAGGGTGATCAGCAACCCGGCGACAGCATCGCCCTTGACGAATTTCGAGGCCCCGTCCAGCGAGCCGAAGAAGCTTGTTTCCTGCTGTTCGCGCTCGCGCCGTGCCCTCGCCTCGGCATGGTCGATCGCGCCGGCCGACATGTCGCTGTCGATGGCGAGCTGCTTGCCCGGCATGCCGTCGAGCGCGAAGCGTGCACCCACCTCCGCCATGCGCCCGGCACCCTTTGTGATTACCGTGAAATTGACGATCAGCAGCACGCAGAAGACCACGAGGCCAAGCGCGACGCTGCCGCCCATCACGAAGTCGGCGAAGCCCCGGATCACCTCCCCGGCCGCATGCGTGCCGGTGTGGCCCTCGCCGATGATCAGCTTGGTCGAGGAGACGTTGAGCGACAGCCGCAGCATCAGCGAGGCCAGCAGGATCGTCGGGAAGGCCGAGAAGTCGAGCGGCCTCTCGATGAACAGCGTGACCGTGAAGATCAGGATCGCGAGCCCGAAGGAGGCCGCGAGACCGATGTCGAGCACCCAGGCCGGCATCGGCAGGATCATCATGGCGATGACGGCCATGAGCGCCATGGCAAGCAGGATGGTCGGCCGGAAAAGCGCCTGCGACGAGAAGCTTGGCACGGGGGGTCAACCTCCTGTCTGGAACAGCGGGCGTGCCGCGGTCACGCCGGCCGGCACGAGGGAGCCGGGACTGCCGGGCCCGGTCCCACGCGCGAAGAGCGGAAAGGGCTGGCCCACGCGCGGCGCGGGGGCGACGGGCGCGGACGCCGCAGCAGGCGCAGTCATGGCCCCGCCCAGGTCACGCAGACCAGCCAGCACTTCGGTGAACCGGGCGCGGTAGCGCCGGGCATGCACCGGCGTGCGCGAATGATAGGCGCCCGCCGCAGCGGTCCAGTCCCCGGTTTCGGCGTAGAGGTCGCCCAGGAAGCGCGCCGCATAGAGCGCACTCGCCTCCGGGTCGGTCATTTCGTCCACGGAGACGAAGGCATGACCGTGCCAGCGATAGTTGATCTGGAAGCAGCCCAGATCGAAGCTGCGCGCGCCCCGCGCCATGTGCCGGTCGACATAGGCGAGCAGTGCCGCGCGAGTCTCGAACCAGCGCCCGTCGCCCTCCATGTTGACGGTCCAGGGCCAGGGCTGCAGCGTGCCGTTCCGGTGACGACCGGTCTCGACGCGCGTGATCGCGTGAAGGACCTCCGGCGGCACGCCCGTGCTGGCCGCGGCGTGCGCCGCAGCCCTGTCACAAAGCGCGGCCTCGCGCGATGCGAGCGCGGCGGGCATCGCAAGCAGGACCGGCAGAAGCACGGCGGCCACGATGCGGCAAAAGACGCCGTGGCAGCGGATCACGCTCGAGACAGTCGCGCGACCGCCGCGCGGGAGTGAGGTTGGTTGCAGAGCCTTTGCGCCGGGAACGGCCTGACGCAGGGCGGTCCAGCCCGGCCAGGCGGGCACCCCCCGCGGCGCGCGACAGTACGCCGGGGGTTCGATCCTCTGCCCACGCCAGGACGTGGGCGGTCGTACCGAAGACTGACGCCCCTGGCTGCACGGGACCTCGCAAGCTCGCATTCCGACGCTCCAGCGCTTTCTGCACCGACCGGGCCGCCGAGTCGGGCCCGGGCTCAGGCTGGCAGACCAGGGTTGAGGGAAGGTTGACACCAGCCAAGTGCGCGGACCGGCGTGCGTCACCGCGTGGCGCGGGGGCCCTCGACACGGGTCAGCAGATCCGTCAGCGCCTCGCGCGTGGCTGCGCTTTGTTCCAGCAGCGCCCTGTTTCGGGCAAGAACGCCTGTGGAAGGGTGCATGGCACCCCGGTCCGGCGGCCCGGACGCGCGTTGCGCCGGGCCTGCCTCTGCTGCTTCGTCTTCGGTTTCGTCCGACGCCGTGACGGCGACGGGCACGGCAACCTCGGCTGGATCGGATTCCGTCGCCGCCTGTCTGGCGTCCGGCGCGCCGGCCGGCGGCGGGGGGGCTTCTGCCGCTTCCTCGTCCGGGCCCGAGGCCAGAAACCGATGGCGTGCCGCCGCATCCGTCTGGCCTACTGATTCGAAAAGCTGCGCGGCGGCGGCATGATCGCCCTGGTCGGCGCGCGCCTGCGCAAGCAGCCTGTCGGCCCGTCTCGATTGCAGGCCGGACAGCAACGCTTCGGCCTCGCCGGGTCGGCCAAGGGCAAGCGCCGCCTCGGCTCTCAGAAGCCGGTGCCTGGCGCCGCCCGCGTCCGGCCCGGCGAGCCAGGCCAGGCTGGCATCGGGCAGACCCAACGCAAGCAGCCGCGCCGCCACGGCCCGCGCCGCAGACGCGGGCAGGCCGTCCGGCGCTGCGTCCGCCTCGAGCGCGCGGCGCAGGAATGCCGGATCATCCGTCGCAGCGGCGATCGCCGTCCAGAGGGGCCCCAGCGTGCCGGGGCGGTCGTAGGGCAGGCCGGCACGATCGAATCCTGCGACCTCCTCAAGCGCCGCGTCCAGTTCGTCGGCCCCGGCCAGCGCGAGCACATGGGCACGCCGGATGCGCGGCCCGATCGACTGGTCCCGGTATTCGCGTGCGTGACCCGCAACAAGTGCCACGGTCTGCGGCTCGATCGGTTGCCCGACTGCGGCGCGGGCTTCGATCAGCGCGGCCAGCGCCAGCGGCCCCACGTCGCCCCCCCCTGCGGCCAGTTCGGCGAGGATCGGCTCGGCCGCATCCGGCCGGCCCTCCGAAAGGGCCTCCTCGGCCCGTGCGAGCGC
>NZ_JBKHAQ010000103.1:0-10007 GCF_046542825.1 Rhodosalinus sp.
CTGGCGCCTGAAGGACTGGCGCCGCATCGCAACTCGGTACGACCGCTGCGGCGACCTGTTCCTGTCAGCCGTCTGCATCGCCTTGACGGTCATCTATTGGCTGTGAATCCTGACCGCAAGAAGCATCTGAGCCCTCGTCGAGGGTGCGAATATAGTAGACCAAAGGTATCAATGCCGCAACATGTCGCGACATTGAGGAGCTTCCTGAACGTCAAATCCGATGAGGATTTCGTTCTGGTGGTGGCATGGGCGATCGCGGTCCTTCTCGATCGAGGATATCCGGTGGTCAGGCGGGCGCCGCCATCGCGATCCTCCGGTAGCCGGCCGTGCCGTGGTAGAAGCCGTTGGCGAGCCCCGTTCCCTCGCAGAGCGCGGCGAGGCGCGCGTCGGCCTCGGCCACCTCGAGCGCGCCGTCCAGCACCTGCCGGAACACCGAGGCCACCGCGACCATGTCCGCCGCCTGCGGCATCAGGCGCAGGTGGGTGACGCCGTCGCCGATCAGCCGCCCCGTTTCGGGCAGAAGGTCGACGTAGCTTTCCGACTGGGTCTGGATGCCGTTGACGCGCAGGATCGGTGTGTCGTCCCGCGTCGACAGCGGCATGCCGTCGGGGTCTGCCTCGCAGACGAACTGGCAGTTGTCCTTCGTCCGCCCGTGCGAACGCGCGTGGTAGCAGCGCGCCGAGACCGCGAGCGAGGCGCGGCCGAAGACCTGCACCTCGACGCCGAGGCCGAGCGCGCCCGCCGCCTCAGCCGCCGCGGCGATCGCCTCGGCCGGCATCTCGGGCGGCAGGCAGACATGCGTCGCGCCCTGTCCGGCCATCCAGCGGATCGTTGCCTCGTTGTAGGCGTTCATGAAGGGGCCGATGCGGTGCGGGCGGTTGCCCCGCTCGAAGAGCCCGGCGGCGTTGTTCACCTCGATCTCGGGGCGCTCCATGGCGGCGAGAGCCGCGGTCGCCTTGCGCTCGCGTTTGAGCATCACCTCGGCGAGCGAGGAGACGATCACCGTCTTGCCCGCGCGCTCCAGCCGCTCGATCGTCGCCGGCAGGTCGGCCTCGTGGAAGGGCGCGCGCTTCGAGCAGATCACCTCACCCAGATAGACCTCGTCGACGGGCGCCTCGTCGGCGATGCGCGCGTAGAAGTCGCGCCGCGTCTCGGCGGGCCAGTGATAGGCGATCGGCCCCAGCGTCAGTTTCGTCATGTCTGTCACCGCCATTTCTTGGTCTCGAAGGCACCCTGGGTCTGCTTCTGCCCCTCGGTCAGGGCGACGAGGTCCGCAATGTTCGCCTCGCGGCCGGCGCGGATGTCGTCCACCGCCGCCCGGAAGGCCGCCACGACGTTGCGCACGTAGCTCTTGGAGCGCTGGCGCCCCTCGATCTTGAAGGCATGCACGCCCGCCTCGATCAGCTCCGGCAGGAGCCGCGAGAGGTTCAGGCTCACGGGCTCCTCGAAGGCGTAATAGCCGTCAGGCCGGTGCGGCGCGGCGTAGCGCCCCTTGCAGATGGTCGGATAGCCCGCCTTCTCCTCGGGGCCGAAGCGGTCGATGGTGAATCCCGCGAGCTGCGACGAGAGCGAGCCGTCCGCGCCGCGCACGTATTCCACGTCCGAGGCGGGCGAGCAGACGCCGTCCATGTTGGTGGACTGCCCGGTGAGGTAGTTCGTCAGGCTGCACCGCCCCTCCACCATCAGCCCGTGGTTGCCGAAGATGAAGGTCTCGATCTCGCAGGGGATCTCCTTGCGCAGTTCGCGGATCTCCGCGATGGTCAGGATGCGCGGCAGCACCACGCGCTTCACCCCGAAGTGGTCGCAGTAATAGCGGATCGCCTCGGGGCTGGAGGCCGCCGCCTGCACGGACAGGTGCAGCCGCACCTGCGGATGCGTCCGCGCGATGTAGTCGGCCACGCCCATGTCCGCGACGATGAAGGCGTCCACCCCGATGCGTGCGCCTGTGTCGGCGGCCTCGCGCCAGAGGTCCACCCGGCCCGCGGGCGGGTAGGTGTTCAGCGCGAGCAGAACCTTCGCGCCGCGCATGTGGGCGTAGACCACCGCGTCCTGAAGCTCCTGCGGCGTGAAGTTGAGGCCGGGGAAATTGCGCGCGTTGGTCGCGTCCTGAAAGCCGCAGTAGACGGCGTCGGCGCCCGCGTCCACGGCAGTGCGCAGGGCCGCGGGCGTGCCCGCGGGGCAGATCAGTTCGGCAAGGCTCATGGGGCCTCCTGTCCTTTGGTCTCGGTGAGATAGCGGCGGCGCAGCTGCGCGAGGATGGCACGGCCCGGCGGGCCGAACATCGCCGCCGTTTCCTCGGCGAGCGAGCCGTCCATGTCGTCGAGCGCGTTTCGCAGGCGCACGACCGCCTCGGTGTCGCCGGTCACCTCCAGGTCGCGCGAGAAGAAGGCCGCGTCGCCATCTTCCTCGGCGTCGATCAACTCGAGCAGCAGCATGAACCTGCCGCGGATCGTCGCCCCGGCCTGCGGCGCGGCGTCCCGCGGGACGGCCCGGAAGACGAGCGCCTCCGGGTCGGGCCGCAGGTGCAGCGCGAAGGGAAGCTCCACCGGGTCGATGAGGAAATCCGTCGTCTGATGCGGCCCGAGCCGCGCGAATAGCGACGGATGGCGTTCGGCGATACGGCGCACGACCCGCGCGAGCACGGGCTGCACCGCGAGACAGGCGAGCCGCGCGACGAGCGGCTCGCCCGGACGCCGGGCCGGGGCGCGGTCGTGCGTCACCAGCATCGGCATGCCTCCCTCATGGCGCCGGGGATCGGGACAATCCGGAAAACATCGGTCATCGGCAGGCCCTTTCGCAGCTTCGCCGCCCCGGCCTCTCGCAGGGGGACGAGGATTTGATGTCGGTGACGGGATTACAGCGCAGCGCAGCACCGCCGCAATCGCCAGACCGATGCCGCGACCTTGCGCCTCACTATGTCGAGCAGCGACAACAGGAGACACAGACATGACCGACCACGACAACGACCTGCCCGCGCGCCTTGTCTCGCCCGGCCCCGGCGGCGATCCGAGGCGGCGGCGCTTCTGTTCCACGCCGCGCCGCACGTCCGCAGGTTCATCGTCCTGTCGCTCTACACCGGGCGCAGGGCCAGCGCGCTGTTAGACCTGACGTGGACCCGCGTTGACCTGGACGCAGGCGTCATCCGGTTCCGCGAGGCCGGGGAGCGCGAAACCAACAAGAGGCGAGGCCGCGCGCGTATGCCGCGGCAACTGCGGGCTCATGTAAGCCGGTGGCATGAACAGCATGTCGCGCTCCCCGCGTGGCGCGAGGCGGTGACTCGCACGTCATCATGTTCCGCGGTGCGCGCGTGGGGAGCATCAAGACCGGCATCCACCGGGCCGCGGAGCGCGCCGGTCTGGACGGAGTGACGCCGCACGTCCTGAAGCACACCGCGATCACCTGGGCTGTCATGAGCGGCCACGCGGACGTTGAGGAATGGGCCGAGTTTTTCGACACGTCGCCCGAGACGATCCGGCGGCACTACTGGCACCATAGCCCGCGCCACCAGGCGCGCGCGGTGGAGGCAATCGAGCGGAGAGGACAGCAACTGTGCGGATAGCTGTGCAAGCCGAGGGCGCAATACCTGCTAAGTTCTGGTGCTGCCGGAGAGATTCGAACTCTCGGCCTCTCCCTTACCAAGGGAGTGCTCTACCCCTGAGCTACGGCAGCCCCGTGGCGGCGACGCGCGCTGTGCCCGGCCTTGCGTGGGGCGCCTGTTAGACGCTTCGCGGCAGGCGCGCAAGCGCAATCTGGACGGGCTTCGCCGGCTGCGGTAGACAGGAGCATGACCCGCGGATCGGACGACAGACAGCGCCGCGGCCCGCCGGAAGAAGACCGCAGGAAGCGGCTCGGCGCGCAGCTCAAGGCCAATCTCGCGCGGCGCAAGGCGCAGGCCCGGGCCCGCGGTGGCGGCTCGGACAACTCAGGCAGGACCGGGGAGGACACTCCGGCGGACGAAGGGCAGTAGGCACATGGATTCGATCGTCGTGACGGGCAACGGCCCGCTTTCCGGGCAGGTGCCCATCGCCGGGGCCAAGAATGCCTGTCTGGCACTGATGCCCGCCACGCTGCTCAGCGACGAGCCGCTCACGCTGACCAACGCGCCGCGGCTGTCGGACATCCGCACCATGACCGCGCTCCTGCAGTCGCTGGGCGCAGAGGTCGTGCCGCTGCAGGGCGGGCAGGTTCTGGCGCTGTCCTCGCATGACCTGATCGGGCATCTCGCGCATTACGACATCGTGCGCAAGATGCGTGCCTCGATCCTCGTGCTGGGTCCGCTGCTCGCGCGTGCGGGCGAGGCGGTGGTCTCGCTGCCCGGCGGCTGCGCGATCGGGGCGCGGCCGGTGGACCTGCACCTCTCCGGGCTCGAGGCACTGGGCGCGGAGATGGAGCTGCGCGAGGGTTACGTGCACGCCCGCGCGCCCAGGGGCGGGCTTGTCGGCGGGCGCGTGCGCTTTCCGCTCGTCTCCGTGGGCGCGACCGAGAACGTCCTGATGGCGGCGACGCTGGCGCGCGGGTCCACCGTGATCGAGAACGCCGCGCGCGAGCCAGAGATCGTGGACCTGGCCCGCTGCCTGCGCGCGATGGGCGCGCGCATCGAGGGCGAGGGCACGGACCGGATCGAGGTCGAGGGGGTGGAGCGGCTGTCGGGCGCGACGCACCGCGTGGTGGCCGACCGGATCGAGATGGGCACCTACATGCTGGTTCCCGCGATCTGCGGCGGCGAGGTCGAGTGCCTGGGCGGCGGCCTGGATCTGTTGCCCGGTTTCGCCGACAAGCTGGACGAGGCCGGCATCACGGTGCGCGCGACGGAGGATGGCGTGGCGGTGTCGCGCGGCAACGGCCGCGTCCGCGCCGTCGACGTGACCACGGCGCCCTACCCCGGCTTTCCCACCGACCTGCAGGCGCAGATGATGGCGCTGCTCTGCCTCGCCGACGGCGTCAGCGTGCTGGAAGAGCGCATCTTCGAGAATCGTTTCATGCACGCGCCCGAACTGATGCGCATGGGCGCGCGGATCGAGGTGCACGGCGGCACCGCGCGCGTCACCGGGGTGGACCGGCTGAAAGGTGCGCCCGTCATGGCCACCGACCTGCGCGCCAGCGTTTCGCTGATCCTGGCCGCGCTCGCCGCGCAGGGCGAGACGGTCGTGAACCGCGTCTATCACCTCGACCGCGGTTACGAGCGGGTCGAGGAAAAGCTTTCGGCGCTCGGCGCGAAGATCGAGAGGGTCGCCGCCTGATGACCGACGATGCGCGCTTCGCAGACGGGCGCGAGACGCCCCTGAACCTCGGCGCGCTCGACACCGACGACCTGCGGGTGCTCTCGGCGCTCGCACAGGACGCGGTGTTTCCCGCGACCGAGATGCGCTGGCAACCGGCGCGGCGGCGCTTCGCGCTGCTGCTCAACCGCTTCCGCTGGGAGGATCGTGCGGCGGCGCAGGCGCGGGGCCGGCCCGTGGAGCGTGTGCGGTCGTTGCTCGTGATCGAGGAGGTCCGGCAGGTTTCAAGCTTCGGCATCGACCGCCGCGATCCTGACACGGTCCTGTCGCTGCTGTCGCTCGACTACGACGGCCCGCCCGAAGGGCCGGGAACGCTGACACTCGTGCTGGCGGGCGACGGCGCGATCCGGCTGCAAGTCGAGGCGCTGGAGGCCCGGCTCAGGGATGTCACCCGGCCCTACGCCGCCCCCTCCGGCAAGACGCCGGACCACGGGCTCTGAGCGCTACGGACCGGGCACGCCGGCCCGGCAAGGGTGAGCTTCGGTCTGCCCTTCCCGTCGCTGCACCGAAAGGCTTCCGTCCGGCCATTGTCAGCCGCGCCAGTCGAGAACGTCCCCGGGCGCGGCGCGCTCGGTGCGATAGGAATTCGCTGGGTGGTCGGGATCGGCCAGCCCGAAGGCGATGCCGCAGACCAGCAGCCGGTCCTCCGGGATCGCGAACCAGTCGCGCAGGAATGGCGCCTGCGTCGCCAGCGCGGCCTGCGCGATGGTGGCGACGCCCGCGGCCTGCGCCGCGGTCATGAAGCCCGTGACGAAGGCGCCGCAGTCCAGCACCCCGTAGGTGCCCAGCGCCCGCGGGCTGGTCACGATCGCCACATGCGGCGCGCCGAAGAAGCGGAAGTTCTCCATCATCTGCCGGGCAGAGGCCGCGCGGTCGCCACGCTCGATCCCCAGCGCGCCGTAAAGCTGCCAGCCGCAGACCGAGCGACGCTCTTTGTAGATCCCCTCGTAGGCGGTTGGGAACGGGATGTCCGGTTCCGGCGCGGCCGCTTCCGCATGGGCGTGGAGCGCCACGCGCAGGCGGTCGGTCTCGGGCTTGCGGGTGACGATCAGTTGCCAGGGCTGGGTGTTGTTCCAGGACGCCACGCGCTGCGCGGTGGCCACGATGCGCGCGACACTCTCCTCGGGCACGGGATCCTCGCGGAAGGCGCGGCAGGACCAGCGCGCCGCCAGCAGCCGGTCGAGCGTGGCGAGGTCCTCGTCGCTCATCCCGGCGCCCCGGCCAGCCAGGCGCGGATCTGCGCGCCGTGCTCGCCACGCGCGGGCGCCGGACCGGGGGCCCGCGCCGCCCCGTCGAAGCGCGGGGCCGGCGCGGGTTGCAACGCGTCCTCTCCCGCAAGCCATGTGCCGCGTGCCGCAAGATGGGGATCGCGCGCCGCCTCCTCGGGCGTCAGCACCGGCGCGACGCAGGCGTCGGTGCCCGCGAACCGCGCCGCCCAGTCGTCGCGCGCGCGCTCGGCGAAGAGACCTGCCAGCCGCGCGGTCAGACGCGGCCAGCGCGCGGCGTCGAATTGCGTGGCGAAGTCCGGGTCGTCGGCAAGCCCCATGCCGTCCAGAAAGGCCGCGTAGAACTTCGGCTCGAGGCATTGCACCGCAACGAAGCCGCCGCAGGCGCAGGCATAGGTCCGGCACCAGTGCGGCCCGTCCAGCAGGCTCTGCCCGCGGGTCATCGACAGCGCCCCCTGCGGCGCCATCGACATCAGCAGCGCCATCATGTGCGCCGAGCCGTCGACGATCGCCGCGTCCACGACCGTTCCCGTCCCGGTGCCTTGCGCCCGCAGCAGTCCCGCCAGCATGCCCGCGACGAGGTAGAGCGCCCCGCCGCCGATGTCGCCCACCAGCGTCGGCGGCGTGAGCGGCGCGTCCCCGGGCGGCGAGGCATACCAGAGCGCACCCGACAGCGCGATGTAGTTCAGGTCGTGGCCCGCCTGCGCGGCGCGCGGCCCCGCCTGCCCCCAGCCGGTCATCCGGCCGTAGACCAGCGCGGGGTTGAGCGCGTGGGCCTCGGCCGGCCCCAGCCCCAGCCGCTCCATCACGCCGGGGCGAAAGCCCTCGATCAGCCCGTCGGCGCGGGCAATCAGCGCCTCCAGCACCGCGCGGTCGGCCGCGTCCTTGAGGTCGAGCGCGATGGACCGCTTGCCGCGGTCCAGCGGGCTGCGGTCGCCCAGGCCGGGCGTCTCGGGGGGCACCTTGCGGTGCACCACGATCACCTCGGCGCCAAGGTCGGCCAGCATCATGGCCGCGAAGGGCGCGGGCCCCAGCCCCTCGACCTCGACGATGCGAAACCCCTCCAGCATGCTTGCCTCCCTCGCCCGGCTCAGACTGCGCGCGAAGGCAGTCTTGCGCAAGACGGGCCGCGCCGCATCGCTTCCGGTTGACACGGGCCGCTCCTGCGGGTCCTCTCGACGCTGGAGGAGACAGGCATGACGGCGCAGGGCCTCGCCACGGGCGAGATCGACCAGACCGGCGCGCTGGAGGCGTGGCTCACCCGCGAGGTCGAGGGATTCGCGGGCCCGCTCACGCTGACGCGGTTTTCCGGCGGGCAGTCGAACCCGACCTGGCGGCTCGACACGCCGGGCCGCTCCTACGTGTTGCGCGCCAAGCCGCCCGGCAGGCTGCTGCCCTCGGCCCACGCGGTGGACCGCGAGTTCCGCGTGATGCGGGCGCTGAAGGGCTCGGGCGTGCCGGTGCCCGAGGTGCTGGCGCTCTGCGAGGACGAGGGCGTGATCGGGCGGATGTTCTACGTCATGGAGCATGTGCCGGGGCGCATCTTCTTCGACCAGCGCCTGCCCGGGATGACGCGCGACGAGCGTGCCGCAGTCTTCGACGACATGAACCGGGTGATCGCGCGGCTGCACAGCCTGCAACCCGCCGAGCTTGGCCTCGACGATTTCGGCAAGCACGGCGCCTACATGGCGCGGCAGGTCGGGCGATGGACCAAACAGTATCGCGCCTCAGAGACCGCGCCCAACCCCGCGATGGAGAGGCTGATCGCGTGGCTGCCCGCCCATCTGCCCGAAGAGCGGAAGGTAGGCGTGATTCACGGCGACTACCGGCTCGACAACCTGATGCTGCATCCGACGGAGCCGCGGGTGGTGGCGGTGCTGGACTGGGAGCTGTCGACGCTGGGCGACCCGATGGCGGATTTCGCCTATCACGCGCTGTCCTGGCGCGTGTCGCCCGACCTGTTCCGGGGGCTTGCGGGGGTGGATTTCGACGCGCTGGGCATCCCCGACGAGGACACCTATGTCGCGCGCTACCTCGAGCGCACCGGACAGTCCCGGCCCGGGAACTGGGAATTCTACCTCGCCTTCAGCCTGTTCCGCATCGCCGCGATCCTGCAGGGCATCGCCAGGCGCGCCGAGGAGGGCACGGCCGCCGACCCGAAGGCGGCTGAGACCGGCGCGCTGGCGCGCCCGTTGTCAGAGTTGGCCTGGCGGCTGGCGCGGGCGGCAGGGGGCTAGGGAGGCATCTGCGCGGGGCTGGCAGGCCCGCGCGCGAAATCTAGGTTAGGCTGGGCTCTTGCCAGCTGCGCATCTTGCGCCAGCCAGGGCCGGGAAAGAAGGGAGCCATGGTCTACGCGTCACGCGACAGCACCCGCGCGAGCCGCACGCTCCCGGCGACATCGACGCTGGACCTGGAGCATGGCGAGGGCTGGCTGACGATCTGGCTGAACGAACCTTCACAGCGCAATCCCCTGTCGCTGCAGCGCGTCGCCGACCTTGCGCGCGTCTGCGAGACGCTGGCGCTGCGCCCCGACATCCGCGGCGTGGTGTTTCGCGGCCGCGGCGGCGTTTTCTGCGCGGGCGGCGACATGACGGTCTTGCGCGGCGCGGCGCACGGCGAGGTCGAACGCGAGGCGCTGCTGCGCGCCTCGCGGGCGACCGGCGCGCTGATGCGGCGGGTCGCGACGCTGCCGCAACTGACGGTGATGGCGGTCGAGGGCGAGGCGCTGGCCGGCGGCTGCGGGCTGGCGGCAGCGGGCGACATCGTGGTGGCCGAAAGCCGCGCGGTCTTTGCCTTTGTCGAGACCACCATGGGCCTTGTCCCGGCGCAGGTGGCCCCGGTAGTGACCGCGCGGCTGGGCCAGCGGATGGCGCGGCGGCTCCTGCTGCTGGGCGACCGGCTCTCCGCCGGCGAGGCCCTGGCGGCCGGGCTGGCGGATCGCGTCGTCCCCGACGGCAGGGCGCTCGACGCGGAACTCGACGCCCTGCGCGCGCAGGCCGGGCTCTGCGCGCCCGGCGCCGTGGCGGCGACCAAGCGCCTGCTGATGGACCTGCCCGGTCTTTTCCCGGACGAACAGCTCGACATGGCCGCGCAGGTCTTCGCCGACCAGCTCGACAGCGCCGAGGGACGCGAGGGGCTGGAAAGCTTCTTTGGCAAGCGCCCGCCTGACTGGGTGGCGCAAGGGGATGGCTGAGGGGCCGCAACGACGGATGCAGAAGAAAAGTGGTATCACATGGGACCGCGAGGTTGACGCACGCGGCCTGATCTGCCCGCTGCCCGTGCTGCGCGCGCGCAAGCACCTGTCACAGATGGAGCAGGGTGCGGTGCTGCGCCTGCTGGCAGATGATCCCGTGGCCGTGGTGGACGTGCCGCATTTCTGCGCCGAGGCGGGGCACGATTTCCTGTGCATGGAGGAGGCCGAGGGCGCGCAGAGCTATCTGATCCGCCGGGGCTGAGGCGCGATCCGCACGCGCCTTGGTGCGGCACCGGCGGGCATCGTGGC
>NZ_JBKHAQ010000104.1:0-9936 GCF_046542825.1 Rhodosalinus sp.
GTCCTTCACCATGAAGATGAAGTCGGTCATCGCCGGCGAATAGACCGCGCCGCCCGCGCAGGGACCCATGATGACGCTGATCTGCGGCACCACGCCAGAGGCCATGATGTTGCGGTCGAAGACGTCGCCGTAGCCCGCAAGGCTGTCGACGCCCTCCTGGATGCGCGCGCCGCCCGAATCCTTGATGCCGATCACGGGCGCGCCGTTCTGGATCGCCATGTCCATGATCTTGACGATCTTCTTCGCGTGGGTGGCAGAGAGCGAGCCGCCCAGCACCGTGAAGTCCTGCGCGAAGACATAGACCTGCCTTCCGTTGATCGTGCCCCAGCCGGTGATCACGCCGTCGCCGTAGGGCTTGGAGTCCTCCATGCCGAAGTCGGTGCAGCGGTGGGTGACGAACATGTCGAACTCTTCGAAGCTGCCCTCGTCGAGCAGCAGTTCGATGCGCTCGCGCGCGGTGAGCTTCCCCTTGGCGTGCTGGCCGTCGATCCGCTTCTGCCCGCCTCCGAGGCGCGCCTCGGCGCGGCGGGTCTCGAGCTCCTGCAGGATGTCCTTCATGGTCCCCCCTTGTCCGGCGTGCCGCTTCCTTATCCGGGGGACAGCACGGTAGAAAGAGATTTTCGGCAAATTTGCAAATTTCTGCAAATCCTGTAACAGATAATCGCAAATCTGCGAATGGCGGCAGCTTGCCACGCGAGGCAGATGGACAAGGGCTGCGCTGCGCCCTAGGCCTTCCTTCATGTCCGACCTCCCGCAGGTGCGCCTGCTCGACAAGACCTCTCCGCCGCATATCGCGACGCTGATCCTGCTCTCCGGGCTTCAGGCGATGGCGATGAACATCTTCCTGCCCAGCCTGCCCTCGATGGGCGCGCATTTCGGCACCACGGCCGCGATCATGGGCCTGTCGGTCGGCGCCTATCTTGCCACCAGTGCGGTGATCCAGGTGCTGATCGGGCCGGTCGCCGACAACATCGGTCGCCGGCCCGTGATCCTGGGCTCGCTGGTCGTCTTCTGCCTGGGCACGCTGGGCTGCATCTACGCGCCGAACCTCACCGTCTTCATGCTATGCCGGATGGTGCAGGCCGTCGCCGTCGTCGGCATGGTCATGGGCCGCGCGGTGGTGCGCGACATGGTGCCGATGGAGGAGGCCGGATCGCGCATCGCCTACGTCACGATGGGCATGGCGGTGGTGCCGATGCTGGCACCTGCGCTGGGCGGCGTGCTCGACCAGAGCCTTGGCTGGCAGGCGAATTTCTGGTTGCTGCTCATCGCCGGCCTCGCCCTTTTCGCGCTGGCCTGGATGGACCTGGGCGAGACGGGCACGCAGCGCGGCATCACGATGATGCAGCAGTTCCGCGAATACCCGGAACTTCTGCGCTCGCAACGGTTCTGGGGTTACTGCATGGCGGGCGCCTTTGCCGGCGGCTCGTTCTTTTCCTATCTCGGCGGCGCGCCCTTCGTCGGGTCCGAGATCTACGCGCTGGAGCCTGCACGGCTGGGGATCTACTTCGGCGCGCCGGCGGTCGGCTATCTGCTGGGCAACTATCTGTCCGGGCGGCTGAGCACGCGGCTGGGGATCAACCGGCTGGTGCTGACGGGGACGATCCTGATCACCGCGGCGATGCTGACCTCGCTGATCCTGACGCTGGCGGGTCTCGATTCTGCCGAGAGCTTCTTCGGGCTGATCACCGTGGTGGGCCTTGGCAACGGATTGGCGATCCCCACGGCCACCGCGGGCATGCTCTCCGTCCGGCCGCATCTGGCGGGCACGGCCAGCGGCTTCGGGGGCGCGGTGATGATCGGCGGCGGCGCGGCGCTGTCGGCGCTGGCAGGGTTGCTGCTGGGGCCCGGCACGGGGCCATATCCGCTGATCGGGCTGATGGGCGGCTCGGCCGCCTGCGGTGTCGTGGCCATGCTGCTGGTGATCCGGAGGCAACGGCGCCTGGGGCTGTGAGCGCGCTTGGCAGGCCAGGTTTGCAAAGCTAGTCTCTGGCTCGGCTAATCCGCAAAGCGAGTCCCCGCCATGCCCTCACGAAAGCTCTTCGCCGGCGCGAAGCTGCGCGAGCTGCGCCAGCGCCTGGGCCTGACGCAGAAGGCCTTCGCCGCCAAGCTCGGCGTCTCGCTGCCCTACCTGAACCAGATGGAGAACAACAACCGCCCACTCAGCACCACGGTGCTCCTGGCGCTGGCGCAGGAGTTCGGCTTCGATGTCACCGAGCTTGGCACCGGAGAGGCGGAGCGGCTGGTCTCCGACATGCGCGAGGCGCTGGCCGATCCGGTCTTTGCCGACGTGCCGCCGGTCACCGACCTGCGGCTGACGGCCTCGAACGCGCCGGGCGTGGCGCGCGCCTTCCTCGAACTGCACCGCGCCTACCGCGAGGTGCACGAGCGGCTCGCCTCGCTCGACGAGGCGCTGGGGCGCGACGAGGGCCGCGCGCGCCCCAGCCCCTGGGAAGAGGTGCGCGACTTCTTCCACTACTGCGACAACTACATCGACGCGGTGGACCGCGCGGCCGAAGGCTTCGCCGCCGGCGCCGGCGACACGCGCGCCCATGCCGCCCGGCGGCTGGAGGAGGCCGGCGTGGCGGTGGCGCTGGACGACACCGAAGCGCTGCGGCGCTACGATGCCGAGGCGGGGCGCCTGACACTCTCGGCGCGCGCGGCGGCCGAGACGCAGACCTTTCAGATGCTGCTGCAACTGGCGCTTCTCACGCAGGACCGGCTGCTGGAGGCGACGCTGGACCTTGCCCGCTTCCAGAGCGAGGAAGCACGCGCCATCGCCAAGATCGGGCTGGCCAACTATTTCGCAGGCGCCGCGATGATGCCCTACACCGCCTTTCTCGAGGCCGCGCAGGAAACGCGGCACGACCTCGAGCGGCTGGGGCTGGCCTTCGGCGCTTCGATCGAGCAGGTGGCGCATCGGCTCTCGACGCTGCAGCGCCCCGGCGCCAAGGGCATCCCCTTCTTCTTCGTGCGGGTCGATCAGGCCGGCACCATCACCAAGCGCCACTCGGCCACGCGGCTGCAGTTCGCCCGCTTCGGCGGCGCCTGCCCGCTGTGGAACGTGCACCGCGCCTTCGAGACGCCGGGCCGCTTCCTGCGACAACTGGCCGAGACGCCGGACGGCGTGCGCTACATCAGCCTTGCGCGCGACGTCTCGAAGCCCGGCGGGCGGTTCGGCGCGCCGGTGCGCCGCTTCGCCATCGCGCTGGGCTGCGAGGTGGCGCACGCCGGCCAGCTGGTCTATGCCGACGATCTCGACGTGGAGAATGCCCGCGCCTTCGAGCCCATTGGCATCTCCTGCCGGATCTGCGAACGCGCGGACTGTCACCAGCGGTCGGTGCCGCCGCTGGAGCGGCACCTGAGGATCGACCCGGACACGCGGGGCGTGCTGCCCTACGAGGTCGGATGACGCCCGCCTTGCCGGCCCGGCGGACGGCGCGCGCCGGCCCGCGGCGTCAGGCTTCGGCCTTCAGATAGGCGTAGATCTCGTCCTTCAGCGCCGCGCGCTCCTTGCGGAGCTGCATCTCGGCCAGTTCCTCCATCGGGGCCACGTTGGTCTCGGCGGAATGCACCTGGCGGTTCAGGTCGTGATAGCGCTCGGCCAGACGGGCGAAATGGGCGTCCGACTGCTTGAGCGTGCTGATCCGTTCGGCGAAGTCCGGGAACTCGTCGTGCAGCTCGTGCGGGGTATGGGACATGCGCGGTCTCCTTTGGGTCCTGTCAGCCCCACCCTAGGACGCGGGCGCCCGGCCCGGCCTTGACACCGATCAAACGGCTATCCCTTGGTCTCCGGTCCGGCCGGCGTGATCGCCCGACGCCTGAGCACTGCCTCGCGCCAGGTGATGAAGAAGACCGAAGCGATGATGATCAGCCCGCCGGAGACCACGAAGGGGTCGACCGGCTCGCCGAAAACCGCCGCGCCGACGATCACCGCCCAGACCAGCTGCAGGAAGGTAACCGGCTGCGTCACCGTCACGGGCGCTGCCTGAAAGGCGCGCGACATCGTGTAGTGTCCCGCCGTGGCGAAGAAGGCCACCGCCAGCAGCACGGCAAGCTCGTAGGGCGTGGGCGCGATCCAGACCGCGGCGGCAGCAGGCACCAGCGCGACCGTCACCCAGACGGACAGCATGGCAACCACCAGCGCGGGGTCCGTCTCGTCCGAGACGATCTTGGCCAGCAGGTAGGAGCCGGCGAAGACCACCGCGGTGCCCAGCATCGCGATGTGCCCGGGGTCGAGCTCGCGGAAGCCCGGCCGCAGGATCACCAGCGCGCCGATCAGCGCCGCCGCCACCGCCGCGATGCGCCGGATCGCCAGCCGCTCGCCCAGGAAGAGCGCGGCGCCGAGTGTGACATAGACCGGCGAGAGGTAGTTCATCGCCGTCACCTCTGCCAGCGGGATGCGCGTCATGGCGTAGAACCACAGGATCACGCCGCCCGCGTGCAGCACGCCGCGCAGCCCGAACAGCAGATGCTGCCGCCGCGTGGGCCGCGCGCGCAGAAGCGGCCGCAGCACCGGCAGCAGGAAGACAAGCCCCAGCAGGTAGCGCAGGAAGGCCGACTGCGGCGCCGGCACCCGGTCGCCCAGGTATTTCACCAGCGCCGTGACGGCGACGAAACACAGCCCGGTGACGAGCATCCACAGCACGCCCGCCACGGGGCGCGTATCGGCGCGCGGCTCTGCCATGCGCGGGACAGGACAGGAAAGCGGGCGCAAGGGCAAGGGGGCGCTCCGCGGCCCTGACGGGCCTTGTCGCTCTGCCGGTCTTGCCCGGTCTCGGCATCGCCCGTGAGCCCGGGCATGATCAGGTCCCGCGGCGAAGACGCGACCGGAGGGACACGGATGGGCGTCGATCGCCGGTGCGTCCGCGGACCCGATCCGGCTCGCCTGGCCCCTCGGGCCTTGTTTCGACAAGGCCCCGCTCCTGCGCTCAGACGCGGCCGGAGGCCGAGAGCATCACGGCAAGCGGTCGGGTGGCCTGAATCTCGGCCAGCACCAGGATCAGGCTCGCCGTCATCGGCACCGCCAGCAGCGCGCCGGGCAGGCCCCAGAGCGCGCTCCAGAACGCCAGGGCCAGAAGCACGACGAAGGGGCTCAGGTTGAAGGCCCGCCCCATCATCCGCGGCTCCAGCCAGCCGCCCACGAACATCTGCACCACCGTCAGCGAGACCATGACAACGCCGGCCATCCAGAGCGTGCCGAACTGCGCGAGGCTCAGCAGGACCGGGAAGATCACGCCGACGATCGAGCCGATGTAGGGGATGTAGTTGAGAAAGGCGATCAGCACTGCCCAGAACAGCGCGAACTCGATCCCAAGGACCAGCATGATGGCATAGGACAGCGCGCCGAGGATGACGTTGACCACCGTCTTGACGAAGAGATAGCTGCCGATGCGATCGTTGATCCGTGCCATGAGCGAAAGCGCGCGGTGGCCCGCTTCCTCACCACCCATCGCGATCATCAGCTTGCGTGCCATCACGCCGCGCTCGGCCATCAGGAAGCTCGCGTAGAGCACGACAAGGAACAGCGTGAACCCGAAGCCCTGCAACCCGCGCAGCGCCGGCGTGATCAGTCCGGCCATGTCGATCCGGTCGATGGTGGTGCGGCGCAGGTTCTCCCAGGTCGGCTCGTCCTCGATGCCGAGCAGGCCGGCACCCCGCGTGGCCAGCGCGGCCAGGTTGGCTTCGTAGCGCGTCAGTGCCGCCGCGACCTGCGCAAGATTGTTGATCACCAGCACGAAGAGCAGCACCACCGCCACCGCGAAGACGATGAGGATCACTGTCCGCCGGGCCCAGCCGGGCAAGCGGCCCAGCACCGGCATCCCCTCCATACCGGCGGCGGCGGTGGACAGGACATAGACCGAGATCGCCGCAGCGATCACCGGAAGCAGCACCGGTTTCCCGATCCAGAGGAGCCAGCCCAGCATGAGGGCCAGCGCGAGCCCGTAGGTGGTGTTGCGCATTTTCGCTCCGGTGACGCAGGCGCAGTCCGTCACGCACCCTTCCTGTCTTGGAAAGCTGTCGGCTGGCTGTCAACCGCCGGAACGGGACGCCCGGCGCGCCACCCACGGGCGGCGTTCCGCTGCAAGGCGTCTCCGGTCAGGTTTTCGGCAGCACGGCATTCATCCGGTGCAGCGCATCTTTCGTCCGGGCGCGCGCCGGGAGTCGCCCGGGTCCGGTTCCGTAAGAAAGCCGTGCCCGGCCCCGGTGCAGATGATGTGGTCCATCGCGGGCAACCGTGGCGCCATCGCATGCTGATGCCGGAGGGGGTCGGGTCCGAGTGCCGCCTCCCCGGCGGGCATCAGCATGCAGAACGCGGCCGCATCCGCGCCCGACATCGCGGCAAGCCCCGGCGTGCCGGTGATCGGCGCCGCGGCCAGCGCCAGCACGACGCCCATGGCCAGCGGCGCGTCGAGCAGCCCTTCAGCCCGGAGCGCGCCGTCCGCGACGGCGGCAGGACACCCTGCAGGATCAGCGCCGCCGCCATCGCGCGCGGAAGCTGCGAAGGCCCCGGCAGCGCCGCCCGCGGCCCCTCGCGCAGCGCGGCCACGCAAAGCATCACGAAGAGGAAGGGCACGATCACCGCCGCCATGCCTTCGGCAAGGCCGGGCAGCGCGATGCCCGTGACCAGCCCCGCGATCAGCAGCCAGCGGCCGTGCCGGGCCGCAAGCGCCAACAGGCTCAAAGCGTGGTCGCCGCCCGCGCGGCGTGGTCGTAGCTGCCCGAGATCGCGCGCAGCAGCGCGGCGAGGCGCGACATCTCCTCCGGCGCGAAGCCGGTCTCCTGCGCAAGCTCCACCAGCAGCGCCTCGCGCACCTCTGCGTAGCGGCCGCAGAGCGCCGTGCCCTCCGCCGTGATCGCCACCGTCTTTTCCTTGCCCGTGCGCGCGGTGGTCACCAGCCCGCGCCCGGACAGTTTCCGCACCGCGTAGCTGACCAGATGCGCGTCCTCGATGTGCAGCACCAGCCGGATGTCGGCCAGTGTCTTGGGCCTGTCGCGGTGGTTGACCAGATGCAGGATCAGCACCTCCAGCGGCGCCATGCCGGGCGCGCCCGCCGCGTCCATGCAGCGCACGATCCAGCGATGGAAGGCGTGGTTCGCCATGGTCAGCGCGTATTCCACCTCCGAGAGTTCCGGCAGGTCCGAGGCGGCCAGATGCGCCGAGCTGACGACCGGCCCGATGCGGCGCTTGGGGCTCTTTCCACTCATCGCGACAGCATCGTGCCCGGCAGCCACAGCGCGATCCGCGGAACAGGCGCGAGACTCGCGGTGGCCGGCACCAGGATCGGGAAGAAGGGCACCGCGTAGCGCGCGACGGCGAAGATGTCCCGCCCCGTGATGGTCTGGATCACGAAGAGGTCGAAGCCCAAGCGCGGTGCGATCTGGCTCATCTCCACCATGAGGACGGGGCAGATGCCGAACCGGATCGGGTCGATGCCGGCCGCCGTCACCATCGAAAGGATCGAAAGCCCGGCCAGCATCAGGCCGGGCAGCACCCCCGCCAGGAACAGCCGCGCGACGGACTGCCCGGTGGCCGCGCCACAGGCGATCAGGACGGCATGTCCCGGTTGGCGGCGGCGGCCGGCAGCGCGAGCAAGGCCGCCGCGCGCGCGGCGGGCAGGCTGCGGAAAAGCGGCATGGTCATCGGCATCTTCCCTGTTGCATGGCGGGCGACGGTTCGGCGCACCGGGTCCGCCGCCCTTGACCCTACGACAGGAAACTTGACCCTGCACTGACAATTTGTCAACGTTTTGTCTGCGATTGATGAGCGAGGGATCGCGGGGCGATGAACGACGAGGCAGGACGCTGGGATTTCTGGATCGACCGCGGCGGCACCTTCACCGATGTGATCGCGCGTGCGCCCTCCGGCCGGCTGTCGGAGATGAAGCTGCTTTCGGAGAACCCCGGCGCCTACGACGACGCCGCCATAGAGGGGATTCGCCGCTTTCTCGACGTGCCGCCCGGCGCCATCCCGCCCGAGCGGGTGGGCACGGTGCGGATGGGCACGACGGTGGCCACCAACGCCCTGCTGGAGCGCAAGGGGGATCGCACCCTCCTGCTGATCACCCGCGGCTTCCGCGACGCGCTGCGCATCGGCTATCAGGACCGGCCCGACATCTTCGCCAAGCAGATCGTCCTGCCCCAGATGCTCTACGAGCGCGTCGTCGAGGTGGACGAGCGCGTGCGCGCCGACGGCACGGTGGAGCGCGAGTTGGACATCGACGGCGCGACGCAGGCGCTGGAGACGGCGAAAGCCGAGGGCATTGACGCGGTCGCCATCGTGCTGATGCACGCCTGGAGCGCGCCGCAGCACGAAAAACAGCTGGCAGAGGCCGCACGCGCGGCGGGCTTCGGGCAGGTGTCCGTCAGCCACGAGGTATCGCCGCTGATCAAGCTGGTCGGCCGCGGCGACACCACCGTTGTAGACGCTTACCTGACCCCGATCCTCTCGCGGTACGTCGAGCGGGTGGCAGGCGCGTTGGGCGCCACGCCGCCGGACGAACCCGGCCCCACGCTGCAGTTCATGATGTCGTCCGGCGGGCTGACCGCCGCGGATCGCTTCAAGGGGCGCGACGCCATCCTTTCGGGGCCCGCGGGCGGCGTGGTGGGCATGGCGCGCACCGGCCAGATCGCGGGCGAGGACCGGGTGATCGGCTTCGACATGGGCGGCACCTCGACCGACGTGGCGCATTTCGACGGCGCCTTCGAGCGCGCCTTCGAGACGCAGGTGGCCGGCGTGCGGATGCGCGCGCCGATGCTGCGCGTGCACACGGTGGCTGCCGGCGGCGGCTCGATCCTGCACGCCGAACCGGGGCGCTTCCGCGTCGGCCCCGACAGCGCGGGCGCCGATCCCGGGCCGGCCTGCTACCGCCGGGGCGGGCCGCTGACCGTCACCGATGCCAACGTGATGCTGGGCAAGCTCAACCCGGACTATTTCCCGGCGATCTTCGGACCCGATCAGGACCAGCCGCTCGACCGCGCGGCCGTGGCGGAGAAGTTCGCGAAGATCGCGGAGCAGGAGGGCAAGAGCCCCGAGGAGGTGGCCGAGGGCTTCCTGCGCATCGCGGTCGAGAACATGGCGAACGCCATCAAGAAGATCAGCGTGCAGCGCGGCTACGACGTGACGCGCTACCTGCTCAACGCCTTCGGCGGGGCGGGCGGGCAGCACGCCTGCCTTGTCGCCGACGCGCTGGGGATGACCAAGGTGCTGATCCACCCGCTGTCGGGCCTGCTGTCGGCCTACGGCATCGGCCTTGCCCGCGTGACGGAGGCGCGTCAGCAGGGCATGGAGATCGACCTCGACCCCGCGCGCACGTCAGAGGTGGAGACGGCGCTCGCCGCGCTTGCGGACGAGGTGCGCGCCGCACTCGCCGCGCAGGGCGTGCCGGACGAGGGCATCACGCTGACACCGCGCCTGCACCTGCGCTACGCCGGCACCGACACCGCCCTGCCGGTCGCCTGGGACGGCGACGCCATGGCCGCGCGCGCGGCCTTCGAGGCCGCGCACGAGGCCGAGTTCGGCTTTGTCGCGCCCGAAACGCCGCTGGTCATCGAGGCGGCGGAAATCGAGGGCCAGGCGGCAGACTCCGCGGCCGACCCCGAGCCGCGCGCCGACCTGACAGGGGGCGAGGCCGAGGGGGCGGGAGAGGTGCCCATCTTTTCCGGCGGCACCTCCCATCGGGCGCGCGTCGTGCGGCGCGAGGCACTGGCGCCCGGCCGCACCGTCACCGGCCCCGCGCTGATCATCGAGGCCAACCAGACCGTGGTGGTCGAACCGGGCTGGCGCGCCGAGGTCACCGCTCACGACCATATCCTGATGACCCGCGCCGAGGCCGCGCGCCGCGCGGATGCGCTGGGAACCGGGGCGGACCCGGTGCTGCTGGAGGTCTTCAACAACCTCTTCATGAACATCGCCGAGCAGATGGGCGTCGCGCT
>NZ_JBKHAQ010000105.1:0-9896 GCF_046542825.1 Rhodosalinus sp.
GGCTACCGCGCCGAACGCGGCGAGCGCGCCAAGGCGAAACCCGCCCCCGTCGCGCCGGAAGAGGAAACGCCCGCGACGGAGGCTGCGCCCGCGCCCGACGCCACGGCGCCCGACGCGGTGCCCGCATCGCTCGGGCAGACGCCCGAGGTGGCTCCCGCCGCCCCACAACCGCCCGAGGGTGAGGCCGGGGCCGACGGGCAGCAGTTGCAGGATACGCCGCGCGACCCCGCCGAGGACGCCGCCGCCGATCGCAGCGCCACCGAGCCTGCTGCCCCCGAAGCGGTGGCGCCGGTGACCGAGGCCGCGCCAGCCGCCGACGACGTGCCGCCGGACGCCGCGGCGGTCGGGCATGGCGACAGCCCTGCGGTCGTGCCCTCGGCGCCGCAGCCGCCCTCCGATGCGCCCGCGGGCGTCGGCCCCGAGGTGCAGACGACTCCGGTGCCGGATCAGGAGGAGACCGAGGTCTTCTTCACCTTCACCTGGGTCGGCCGTCCCCGCACCCAGGCCCGCGGCAAACCGCAGCGCGATGCCGCAGGCGGGCGTGCAGGCGAAGAGAGCGGCAAGCCGCGCGGCAAGGGGCGACCGAAGGGCGGCAAGCCCAAGGGCGGCAAGCCTCCGCGCGAGGCCAAGCCCAAGACCTTTACCGCCGGCCCCGACCGCAAGGGCAAGGACCGCATCGACCCCGACAATCCTTTCGCCGCGGCGCTCATGGGCCTCAAGGGCAAGGAGTGACCGGCGAGGTGACGCGCCCGACCCAGCGCCTCGACAAGTGGCTCTGGCAGGCACGCTTCTTCAGGACCCGCAGCCTCGCCGCGCGCGAGATCGCGGCCGGTCACTGCCGCGTCAACGGCGCGCGGGTGACGAAGCCCGCGGCGGCCGTCGGCGCCGGCGACGTGCTGACCTTCGTTCAGGCGCGGCGGGTGCGGGTCGTGCGGGTTACCGGCCTGCCGGACCGGCGCGGTCCGGCCCCGGAGGCGCAGGCGCATTACGAGGACCTCGAGCCGCCGCAGCAGCAGAGCGCGGCAGCGCCCGCGGACGCGGGCGGGCCGCCCGAGCCGGAGCCGGGCGGCCGACCGACGAAACGGGCGCGGCGCAACCTCGAGACGATGCGCCGGCGGGCGCTTGAATGATCCCCGGTGCTGGACTAGCTACGGGTCCGACAGAGCAAGCCCGGATCGCCCCATGACCTATGTCGTCACCGACAACTGCATCGCCTGCAAGTATACCGACTGCGTCGAGGTCTGCCCGGTGGACTGCTTCTACGAGGGTGAGACCATGCTGGTGATCCACCCCGACGAATGTATCGACTGCGGCGTCTGCGAGCCTGAATGCCCCGCCGATGCGATCCGCCCGGACACCGAGCCCGACATGGACAGATGGGTCGAGTTCAACCGCAAGTATTCCGAGATGTGGCCGGTCATCATCACCAAGAAGGACCCGCTGCCCGAGGCCGACGAACGCGACGGCGAGACCGGCAAGCTGGAGAAATACTTCACCGAGGCCGCGGGCGAGGGCGGCTGAGGGCCGATTCGGGGCGCCGACGCCCGCAAGACCGCGCAGTTGCGCTGACGCCGGACCCTGCGTCACGCCCAGTGGGTTGATTTTCCGGGGGTTTTCCCGTGTTCCGCGCGGGCCTGCTGGAAATCGCCGCGACGGTCTGTTATATAAACGATACATGGATGCCGTGATCGCCACCCGGGCCGACTGCCGGGCGATCCTGTAGGCATGTGAAAGGGTTCGGGACGGGGTCGCTGGAGATAGCCCGCCCGTTCTTTTTGTCGCCTGTCATCCGGGCGGCGAGCTAGGAAGGACCGCATGAGCAAGACCAAGAAAGCCGAATTCCGACCGAACGACTATGTTGTGTATCCTGCGCACGGGGTGGGCCGGATCGTCTCGATCGAGGAACAGGAGATCGCGGGCATCAGGCTCGAACTTTTCGTGATCTCCTTCGAGAAGGACAAGATGACGCTTCGGGTGCCCACCGCGAAGGCCACGGAAATCGGCATGCGCTCGCTCTCCACGCCGGACGTGGTGTCGAAGGCGATGACCACGCTCAAGGGGAAGGCGAAGGTGAAGCGCGCGATGTGGTCGCGGCGTGCCCAGGAATACGAGCAGAAGATCAACTCCGGCGACCTGATCGCGATTGCCGAAGTGGTGCGTGACCTGCACCGCGCCGACGATCAGCGCGAGCAGAGCTATTCCGAGCGCCAGCTTTACGAGGCGGCGCTTGAGCGCCTGACGCGCGAGGTCGCCGCAGTTTCGGGCAGCGACGAGGTTGCCGCCGCACGGCAGGTAGACGAGATGCTGGTGTCGCGCGCCGCCTGAACCCTCCCGCCAGTCGATGACGAGGGGCGCTCCGTTGGGGGGCGGCCCACGGGCTTGCCGTCAGGCGAGAAAGGCGCTTGAAAGCGCCTTTCAAGGGCCTTGAAAGGCCCTTGCCCGCGTCGGGGTCCTGCGCCGTGATCGCTCTGGTGCGCTTCGGAAGGCGCTTGAAGGCGCCTTCGCCCGCCCGGAAAGTTCGTTGGGCCGCGTCCTCGCGCATGCTGTCGGGGATGTCCGTCAGCGGGATCTTGGCATCCTGCGCGGCTGGCTGCGTGCTCCGACGCCGTCATCCCCGCAGCAAGGCGGACCGGCACCTGCATCAGGAAACGCGCGCGCCGGGCGCCTCAGGTCGGCAGGGGCGCGTCGCGCTTGAACTGGTCCATCACGATCTGGCTCTGGACGCGCGCCACCGCGGGATGCGGCAGCAGAACCTCGTGGATCAGGCTGTGAAGCGCGCGCAGGTCCGCACAATAGACGCGCAGCAGGTAGTCGGCCTCTCCCGTGAGCGTCCAGGCGCTGACGATCTCGGGGCGCAACTCGACCATGCGGGCGAACTCGGCCGATTGTTTCGGCCCGTGCATGGCAAGTTGCACCTGCACGAAGGCCTGCACCTTGAGCCCAAGCTTCTCGGCGTCGAGGCGGGCGGAATAGCTCTGGATGTAGCCCTCCGCCTCCAGCCGCTGGCGGCGGCGGCCCGCCTGGCTGGGCGAGAGGTGCAGGATCTCGCCCAACTCCTGCGCGGTCAGATGCGCGTCCTTCTGAAGCGCGGCGAGCAGGCGATGATCCGTTTCGTCGAGCATGTGCGGGAACCTCGCATGATCCCCCAAGTTTAGCGGTCAAACCCCGCAGAGAACACCCCGCGCATGGTGCGGAATGCGCAGAAACCGCTGCTCGAACCCGTTATCATTGCACCAGCGAACAGAACGATCACAGGAGACGCGCAAGATGGGACCCTTCCCGCACGACGCGCCGAAAGCGCGCATCACCGAGGAAAACCCCGCCGGCACCGACGGCTTCGAATTCGTGGAATTCGCGCATCCCGACCCACAGGAGTTGCGCGACCTCTTCACGAAAATGGGCTACGAGCTGGTGGCCCGGCACAAGACGAAGCCCGGCATCGAGCTATGGCAGCAGGGCGACATCACCTACATCGTCAACGCCGAACCCGGCAGCTTCGCCGCGCGCTTCGTGGAAGAGCACGGGCCCTGCGCCCCCGCGATGGGCTGGCGCGTGGTTGACGCGCAGCACGCCTTAGATCACGCGGTGAAGATGGGCGCGGAGCCCTACGAGGGCGACGACAAGACGATGAACGTGCCCGCGATCAAGGGCATCGGCGGCTCGCTCATCTACTTCATCGAGGATTACTACGAAACCTCGCCCTACAACGAGGAGTTCGAGTGGCTGGCGATGTCGAAGCCCAAGGGCGTGGGCTTCTACTACCTCGACCACCTGACCCACAACGTCTACCGCGGCAACATGGACAAGTGGTTCCAGTTCTACGGCAAGCTCTTCAACTTCCGCGAGATCCGCTTCTTCGACATCGAGGGCAAGTTCACGGGACTCTTCAGCCGCGCGCTCACCTCGCCCGACGGCAAGATCCGCATCCCGATCAACGAGGACCGGGGCGAGACCGGGCAGATCGTGTCCTACCTGAAGAAGTACAACGGCGAGGGCATCCAGCACATCGCGGTGGGCACCGAGAACATCTACGACTCCACCGACGCCATCGCCGCGCGCGGCATCCGCTTCATGCCGCCGCCGCCCGAGACCTACTACGAGCTGAGCAAGACCCGCGTGCAGGGCCACGAGGAGCCCTTGGACCGGATGAAGAAGCACGGCATCCTGATCGACGGCGAGGGCGTCGTTGACGGCGGCGAGACGCGCATCCTGCTGCAGGTCTTCTCCAAGACCGTGATCGGCCCGATCTTCTTCGAGTTCATCCAGCGCAAGGGCGACGACGGCTTCGGCGAGGGCAACTTCAAGGCGCTCTTCGAATCGATCGAGCAGGAACAGATCGACACGGGCGAGATCAAGGCGGCCGAATAAGCCGCGCCACTCACGGGAACTCGCGGGCCGCGTCCCACTTGGGGCGCGGCCCTTTTTTCTTCGTGACGGATCTGCAGCGATCGCCCCGTTCGCACGGTCGCCGCGGCAAGCATGTTTCCCACTATAATGCGCACCGTCCCCATACGCTTTGGGTTTCTGCCGGTTTGTGCAAAATTGCGCGAAAACCGCGGCTCGGGCGGAAACGTGCACGTCCCGGGCAGACTTCGCCGAGGTGGTCGGCCATATCGCCTCTGAACCGGACCTGCCGGGCCGATGACGAGACCAGGCGCGGCGAGGTGCTGCGCCTGATGCAGGACGCCAAGGGCCACATCTACATCTGCGGTCTCAAGGCGCTGGAGGACGGCGTGAACCAGGCGCTTGGCGACATTGCCCGCGGGGGAGGGCTTGACTGGCGCAGCCTGCGCGACGAGATGCGCCGGGACGGGCGCCATCACGAGGAAACCTATTGATGCGGGACCAGACAGAGGCAGGCGGCGACACGGAGGTCTTCGAGCATTCCATCGCGGTGCGCTGGGCCGATTGCGACCCGGCAGAGATCGCCTATTCGGGCCGGATTCCGGCGTGGGCGCTCGATGCCATCGATGCCTGGTGGGAGGATCGCTCCGGCGGCACCGGCTGGTTCCAGCTCAACATGGACCGCGACATCGGTACGCCCTTCGTGCGCATGGAGATCGACTTTCGCACGCCGATCACGCCCCGCCACCGGCTGATCTGCCGCACCTGGCCCAGCCGGCTGGGAGAGACCTCGATCACCTTCCGCGTGGACGGCTACCAGGACGGGGCACTCTGCTTCGAAGGCCGTTTCACCAGCGTTTTCGTCACCGCCAGCGCCTTTGCCAAGACCGCGCCGCCCGAAGACCTGCGCGCGCTTGTCGAAGCACATCTGCGGCCAGAAGACGCAAGATAATGCAAATTCGCCCCTCTACGGTGCCAGATGGAACCTGTTTCCCGGAATTGTGCATTATGTTTCGCAAGAGGGTTGCAGGGGCGAGATCGGACGCATTGGCGCGGAACGTGACGACGCCAGCACGCGGCTGCTCGCGCGGGTGGGCGAACGGCTGCGCCGCGCGCGAGCAGAAGGGCCTGCCGCGGCGCATCCTCTCTGACGTCTCCGGTTTTTCGCCGCGCGACCTGGCGCAACTCGAGGCCGCTGGAGCGGGTGACAGAGGCGCACGACGCGATGATTCTCGCCGTCGGAGGCGGTCGCGTGGCCGAGCCGGAAACCTGCGCCCGCCTGTTTGCGCAAATCCACACCGTCTGGTGCGCGCCCAGCCGGAGGAGCACATGGCGCGTGTGCGCGCGCAGGGCGACGAGCGCCCGATGGCCGGCAAACCGCAGGCGATGACCAGCTGCGCGCGCTGCTCGCCAGCTGCGAGCCGCTTTATGCCCGCGCCGAGGCGCAGCTCGACACCTCCGGCAAGACCGAGGCAGAGGCGGTGGCAGAACTGCTGGACCTGATTCGCCGCCGCGGCTCTCTCGACCGGGGGCCATGACGCCGCCGTCCGCGCGCGCCGCAGGGACGGGCCGGCAGAGCTGCCGCTCCGTCCGCGGATGCTGGCGGAGGGGCGGTTGGGCAAGCCCGCAAGCGTCGGCTGGTATCGCTGTCCCGGCTGCGGCGGGGCGATCGTGGCCCCGTTGATCGAGGACCTTGTCCAGGAAGTGGCGCAGTTCGCCGGGATCGCGGTGGTGTCGCGCACGGCCGGCGAGATTCGCGAAGCCCTGCTGCTCGCGCAGATCGCGGAGGCCGCGCATCTGCTCGCCAGCGGTGCGGCGCGCGGGGCGGCGGTGCTCGACCTTGCCTTGGTCCACGGCGCGGGATTTCCCCCGGCGCGCGGCGGCGTACTGCATTATGCGGCGAGTGTGGGCACCGCGCGGCTGGGCGCCGCGCTCGACCGGCTTGCCGGGATGCTTCTGCCAACCCATGCGGAGGCGCTGCGCCGCTGACTTGCCGCCGCCTCTGACGATCCTGCACCCGGCATGGTCGCTTTCATGAGCGACGACTCGCCCCCAAGCGGTCATTGAGGCGGCAAGGCGCCGGCCCTTTGCCGGTGCCGTCAGGGAGTTGGACAGGATGCGACTCTATCCCGCCATCGAATTGCAGAACGGCCGCTGCGTGAGCCTGCACCGCGGGCGGATCGAGGAGCCCCATGTCTGGCACGTCGATCCCGTGGCACGGGCGCGCGACTATGCCGCCGCCGGCGCCGAATGGCTGCATGTCACCGACTTGGACGCCGTGGGCGGCGAGGGCGACAACGCCGAGCTGGTCGAGGAGATCATCCGCGCCGCCGGCATCCCCGTGCAGGTGGGCGGCGGCATCCGCTCGGTCGAGCGGATCGACCACTGGATGGATCGCGGCGCGGGCCGCGTGGTGGTGGGCACCCTTGCGGTGACGCGGCCGGACCTCGTCAAGCAGGCCGCGAAATATCACCCCGACGCGGTGGTGCTGGCGGTCGATGTCTGGCAGGGCACCGTCACCTCGCACGGCTGGCGCGAGGCCAGCGCCTTCGCCCCCGCCGATTTCATCGCGCAGTTCGAGGGCGAGCCGCTGGCCGCGATCATGGTCACCGACATCACCGCCGATATCGACGGGGTGGAGGAGCCGCTGGCGCTGGTCACGGAACTGGCCGGTGTCGCGCGGACGCCGGTGATCGCCTCCGGCCTCGTGCATTCGCTCGACGACATCGCGCGGCTGAAATATGTCCCCGGCGTCTGGGGCGCGGTGGTGGGCCGCCCGCTGCTGGCGCGCGACTTCACGCTGGACGAGGCGCTGGCGATGGCCGCCGAACCGCGCGGAGAGACGGCCGAGTTCATCTGAGCGGCAGGCGTGCCGGACGGCACGGGGCGGCGTCCGGCGCTCCAGCGCGATACGGCTGTCGCCTGGCGCCCCCCGCCTGTGCCCGCCTCACAGCTCGATGGGTTCCATCACCTGCGGCTCGATCACGTCGACACCCGGCAGTCCGTCGATCAGCGCCTGCGCGGATTGTTCGAGGATCGGAAACGTCCGGTAGTGGCAGGGGATGACCGTCTTGAAATCGAAGAAGGTCTTGGCGGCATAGGCCGCGCGTTTCATGTCCATCGTGAAGTGGCCGCCGGCGCAGAGGATGCCGATCTCGGGCGCGTGCAGGTCGTTGAAGACCTTCATGTCGGACATCACGTCGGTGTCGCCCGAGAAATAGATCGTGCGCCCGCCGTGCGCGATCATGAAACCCGATTCGGTGCCGGTGTAGACCGGGCGCCCCTCGTCGTCCGAAAGCGAGGAGGAATGCACGGCGTTGACCATCGTCACCGCCACGTCGCCCAGCATCACCGTGCCGCCCTTGTTGAAGCCCACGGTCTCGACCCCGTCGCGCTTTTCCAGCCAGCCGGCGAGATCGAAGATCGTGACCACCGGGATGCCCAGGTCCTTCGCGATCTGCGGGGCGTCGTTGACGTGGTCGAAATGGCCATGGCTGACGAGCACATGGGTCGCGCCGGCGATCGCCTCGGCGCGCCGCTCTTCGGGGAAGAGGGGGTTGCCGGTGACCCAGGGGTCCACCAGCAGGTTCTGGTCGCCGAGCTCGATGCGGAAGCCGGCATGGCCGAGCCAGGTGAGTTTCATCGGGCGTCTCCTCGGTTGGGGTGTGCGCGCGGAGCCTAGCACTTCGCGCGGCGCGTGCCATGGGGGCGGTTTTCCGGCGGAGCGGCCTTGCGGCCGCCCACCTTCTGGCACTTCGTGCGGCGGGGGCGCTGCCCCCGTCGGCCTGCGGCCGACTCCCCCGGGGGTATTTCGGGCAAGAGGAAGGACCTCTGGCTGGAACCGGCGGAGGCGGGGGTTATCTTGCGGCATGACCGGGGCGGGACGGGGCAGGGGCATGGAGTGGACGCGGCAGATCGACAGCTATTGCGAGCGGCTCGACGCGAGCTACTGGGCGGAGCCCGTCAACGCGGTGACCAACGCGGCCTTCCTGATCGCGGCTGTCGTGATGTGGGCCCGTGTGCGGGGGCAGGGGCTGCCGCTGGCGATGGCGCTCGTGTGGGTGCTGGCGGCGATCGGTGTGGGCAGCTACCTCTTTCACACCCACGCGCAGGTCTGGTCGGCGCTTCTGGACGTGCTGCCCATCCTGCTTTTCATCCTGATCTACATCTATGCCGCGAACCGGCATTACTGGGGGCTCTCGCGGCTCTGGTCGGGGCTGGGGGTGGCGGCCTTCTTTCCCTATGCCGTCGCCACCGTCCCGCTGTTCCAGATGGTGCCGGGGTTGGGCAGTTCGGCAGGCTATGCGCCCGTGCCGCTGCTGATCCTGGTCTATGCCGTCCTGCTGCGCCGCCGCCTGCCGCAGGTGGCGCGGGGGCTCGCCATCGGGGCGGGCCTGCTGATCGCCTCGCTCACCTTCCGCACGCTCGATCTGCCGCTCTGCGGGGTCGTGCCCGTCGGCACGCATTTCATGTGGCACATCCTCAACGGGCTGATGCTGGGCTGGATGATCGAGGTCTATCGCCGGCACATGCTTGCGAGCGGCCAGCGGGGGCTGTAGATCGTGCCCGATCCGAGCCAAGGAGGCGCCCGCCCATGTCGATCGACACCCGCACCGCGGCGCATGTCGCGCATCTCGCCCGTATCAGGGTGGAGGAGGATGAGCTGCCCGCGCTGGCAGAGGAGTTCAACCGCATTCTCGGGTTCATCGAGGAACTCAACGAGGTGGATGTCGAAGGGATCGAGCCGATGGTGAGCGTCACGCCCATGCGGCTGAAGCGGCGCGCGGACGTGGTGACCGATGGCGGCATGCCGGACAAGGTGCTGTCGAACGCGCCCGACGCGCGCGAGGGCTTCTTTGCCGTTCCGAAGGTGGTGGAATGACCGCGCTGAATGCGCTGACCCTGGCCGAGGCGCGCGATGCGCTGCGGCGTGGCGATGTCACAAGCGTTGCCCTGACCGAGGCCTGCCTTGACGCGATCGAAGGCGCGGGCGCGCTGGGGGCGGTGGCGCATCCGACCCCCGATCTGGCGCTGGAGCGGGCGCGCGCGGCCGATGAGCGCCTGCAGGGGCGCGAAGAGGCGCCCGCGATGTGCGGCATCCCGATCGGGGTCAAGGACCTCTTCTGCACCGAGGGCGTGGCGAGCCAGGCGGCCAGCCGCATCCTGCAGGGGTTCCGCCCGGAATACGAAAGCACGGTGACCGCGCAGCTTCGAGATGCGGGCGCGGTGATGCTGGGCAAGCTGAACATGGACGAATTCGCCATGGGCAGCAGCAACGAGACCAGCGTCTACGGCCCTGCCGTGAACCCGTGGCGCGTGGACGACCGGCAACTCACGCCCGGGGGGTCCTCGGGCGGGTCCGCGGCGGCTGTGGCGGCCGATCTCTGCCTTGCCGCCACCGGCACCGACACCGGGGGGTCGATCCGCCAGCCCGCCGCCTTCACCGGGATCGTGGGGCTGAAGCCCACCTACGGGCGCTGTTCGCGCTGGGGGATCGTGGCCTTTGCCTCGTCCCTCGACCAGGCGGGCCCGATGACGCGCACGGTGCGCGA
>NZ_JBKHAQ010000013.1:0-39414 GCF_046542825.1 Rhodosalinus sp.
ACCGGCCTTGCGCCCGTTGTCTGCGCACGCACGGTCTGTGCCGGAAGGGCGCCGGTGTTCGAGGGAACGGGCGGTAGGGATCCGGTCGTTGCCGGAACGGGCGCGGCATTCAGCGGCTCCACCTCGCGTGCGGCGAGAGGCGCGGCATCCTCCGTCTCGCGCGCGGCAAGGCGTGAGGCCTCTGGGAGCGCCGCTTGTGTCGCGTCCTGACCTGTGGCGCGGTCCGTCTCTACCCGTTCCACGGCTTCCGTGGCAGGTTGCACAGCGGTGGCGCGCGGATCGCCCTGTCGGGCGTCAGCCGCGCGGTGCGCGGCGGGACGGGCAGCCTCGGCTCCCGGCTGTGCGGCGCGCGCGCCCTCGGCCACGGTCCCGGCTGCTGCAGCGACACCTGCCGCAGCGCGGGGCGGGGCAGGGGTGGCCGCCTCTGCCTCGACTTCTGCTGTGCTGGCGGCCTCTGCCGTCGGGGCAAGGTCTGCCGCCGGCCGCGGAAGCTCCGGCGCGGCGGTCGCGGCTTGCGCTTCCGGCACGTCCGCCGCAGGCAGCGCCGCGCCACCGGGCTCTGCCGCGGTCAGCCGCTGCGTCGCCGTAGCGGCGCGGCTTTCGTCCAGGGCGAGGGCAGCGGGCGTCCCGCTCCGCGCCGCTGCGCCCGAGGGCGTCACCGGCGCGGCCCTGCTGCGCCGCACGCTGGCGCCGCCAAGCCGGGCTTCCGCAGGCTCTGCTTCGGCGCCTGGCTCCGCGCGCGGCGCGCGCGCTTCCGCCTCGGCCTGCGGCACACTGTAGGCGGCAAGATCCAGCCGGGTCTCCGGCGGCGGCGGATCCGGTGGCGGCGTGGGCGCGATCGCCGCCGCCACCAGCCCGAGCAGCAGGGCGTTGCCCAGCACGGATGTCACCAGCCCCCCCGCCCAGAGTGTGCCCTGCCCGCGACTCACGGGACCTCACCCGGCGTGACGATCAGGACCACATGCCGGGCGCCCAGGCCCTCGATTTGCGAAACCAGTGGCAGGACATGGCGCAGTTCCGCGTCGCGGTGGGCGTTGAGGCGGATGAGGGTGGCCGGCGCCGCGTCCAGTTCGGCGGCGATGCGTTCTGCAAGCGCCTCCGGCGCAAGAGGCTCTGCATCGAGGGCGAGCCGGCCGTCCCGCGCGACCGAGATGGTGAGGCCGCCGCCCGGCATCTCCTCTCCTGCCGCGCTCTCTGCGGGCAGCACCTCGAACGGGGCGGTCGCGTCGAACCGACCGACCAGCAGGAAGAACACCAGCAGGAAGAACACCACGTCGATCAGCGCGATGATCGGCTCGGGCGTGTCGCGCGGGGCGCGGCGCATGAGCTTCACGAGGCGTCCTCCGGCCGGATGATGGCAAGACGGCGCACCCCGGCCGCGCGCAGCGTTTCCGTCAGCGACACGAGCGCCTGGAGAGGTGCCCGCGCAGAGGGAAGAATCACGACCTGCCGCTCGGGGGTCTCGGCCATCGCGGCACGCAGCGACACCGGGTCGAGCGGCCGGCCGCGCAGATGGGCGCTTCCCTCCGCGTCGAGCCGCACGAAGAGCGGGGCGGCCGGTGCTGCAGGGGAATCGCTGTCCGCCCCGGCCGCCTGGGCAGCCTGCGTGCCGGGCTGCGCGAGCGGCATCATCCGGAGATTCAGGAAGGTGGATGTCACCATGAAGAAGATCAGCATGATCATCAGCACGTCGATCATCGACACGAGCGAGGGGCCTGCCAGCGGTCTTGCGCGGCGCGTCAGTCGCACGGCACCTCTCCCGCACGGTCGGTCATCGGCCCGGCGGCGCCTCCGCCATAAGCTGCCCGACCGTTGCCTCTATCTCTTCGCCCGCGCGTTCGACGCGCGCATTGAGCAATGCTGCCGCCACGGCCGCCGGGATCGCCACGAGAAGCCCCGCGGCGGTGGTGAGCAGCGCCTGCCAGATCCCGTCGGCAAGCATCGCGGCGTTAGCGGCGCCCTCCGCCAGCGCAAGATCCTGAAAGGCGCGAATCATGCCCAGCACCGTGCCCAGCAGCCCCAGCAGCGGGCTGATCATCGCGGTCAGCTCGAGCAGGCGGATGTGTCGGTACATGCGCGCCATCTCGAGGTTGCCGCGCCATTCCAGGCGGGCGTCGAGTGCGGCGCGCGGCTGCCCCTCCCTCAGCCCGGCCATGCCTTCGCGCAGCAGCCGGTCGGCCGGGGTGTCGCCTGCCTCGGTCTCGCGCATTGCGGCGTGCCGGTCGCCCGAATGCCACAACTCGAGCGCCGCCGCGCGCCGTTCGCGGCCGCCGAGGATGCCGCGCAGCTGCGCGACTTTCGCCCCGATCAGACCGAGCGAGCCAAGCGAAATGAGCGCCAGAAGCGCCACGATCGGGCCGCCCTGGGACAGCGTGGCGAGCAGGCCGCCCATGGTCTATTCGACGAAGCGCGCAGAAGTTCGGCTCACCAGTTCCATCAGTCCGAAGCAGTCGGCCGGCCCTTCGTTCTGCGCGTTGCAGGCCGTCATGTCGTGCAGCAGCACTTCCGAGATCGAGTCGCAGGCGATATCGGGGATCTCGAAGAGCTTCAGCGTGGTGCGGCCGGCGGGCAGGGGGGCCGCGTCGATCGTGAGCAGCCGGTCGATCACGCCCCCGCCGTCGAGAATGGCGAGCGACATCTCGAAACCGTCGAAGGTCCGTTCGCCCCCGTTGCGGAAGAGGAAGAAGGCGCGGCAGCCGCCCTCTTCCCCGGCTTCGAACTTGTTGAGCTCGACGGTCAGGGGCCGTTCCTGCGCCTGTGCCCCAGGCGCCCCGACCGCAAGCGCGGTGGCCACGATCGCGCCAAGCATGGCCATTACGGTCGCTTTTCGCACGCCTGTTTCCTCCCTGCACGGTTGCATCAAGCCACGCCGCCGTCCGCGCGGTCAAGGCCCGAGCAGACACCGCAGTCCCGCTGGTGTTACGCGACGGTAGATTTGTCGATCATTTCTGCTAGCATCGCGCGAGCATTTCAGGATCTGCAGCCGTTGGGCTCCGCCGAGGTAAACGTTGGACGAATTTTTCAAGACCCACGGCGAGGATGCCCCAAGCGGCCCGAACCTCGAATACGAACCAGTCTTCGCCGAGATGGAGATCGCGGCGCAACCCGGAGAAGAGCGTCAGATGGGCAACGCCGTGATCGAGGCCGAAGACCCCGACTATCGGACCGTCGCCGCAAAGGCGCGCGAGGTGCTCGACCTCAGTCACGATCTGCGCGCCGCAGTCTATCTGGCGCAGGCGGAACTGAGCACCGACGGACTGGGCGGGTTCGCGGATGTTCTGGGATACATCCGCTACTGCCTTGAAGAACACTGGGAGACATGCCACCCGCAGCTCGACGCCGAGGACGACGACGATCCCACGATGCGCGTCAACGCCGTTCTGGGGCTTGCAGGTGCCGACACGGTGATCCGGGCACTGCGCCGCGCGCCGCTGACGCAGAGCCCGGCCTTCGGTCGTTTCACCCTGCGCGACATCGAGGTCGCCGAGGGCGAAATCGAACCGCGCGAAGGCGAGGCCTCGCCCGACGCCGCGAGCATCGGCGCGGCGATCCAGGACACGCCGGAAGAGATGCGCGCGGCGATCGCGGAGGCCGCCCGTCGCGCGCTCGACCATGCACAGGCGATTGACGCGGTCTTTCAGACCCGCCTGCCCGGCGAAGGGCCGGAGCTTGCGCCGCTGCTGCGGACGCTGGGCAAGATCGTCGTGCATGTCGGCGCGACATCCGCATCCGGCGAGCCGGACGCAGAGGAAGGCGACGGCGATGGCGTTGCAGAGGCCGAAGGTCCGCGGGCAGGGCATGGCGGCGTGCCCGGGCGGCTGGAAAGCCAGCGCGACGTGCTCGCCGCTCTGGACGCGATCACCGACTACTACGCCCGGCGCGAGCCCTCGAGTCCCGTGCCGCTGCTGATGAAGCGGGCACGCCGGCTCGTGGGGGCGGACTTTCTCACCATCATCGACGACATGGCGCCGGCCGGGCGCGACAATGTCACGCTCGTCGGAGGGATCGCTGAAACGGAAAGCGACGACTGAACGGGCCGCAGACAACCACGCCACCGGGCTGCTGGCAAAGACAGGGAGTGATTGATGTCAAGCTCACAGAAATTCATCGCGCGAAACCGCGCGCCACGGGTGCAGATCGAATACGATGTCGAGCTCTACGGCGCCGAGAAGAAGGTGCAGTTGCCCTTCGTGATGGGCGTCATGGCCGATCTGGCCGGCAAGTCCGAGGTCGAGCAGCCAGGCGTTGCCGACCGCAAGTTCCTTGAAATCGACGTGGACAACTTCGACAGCCGCATGAAGGCCATGAAGCCCCGCGTTGCGTTTGCGGTGCCCAATACGCTCACCGGCGAGGGCAATCTCTCGGTCGATATCAGTTTCGAGAGCATGGACGATTTCTCGCCCGGACGCATCGCCGAGAAGGTGGAGCCGCTGAAGAAGCTGCTCGACGCACGCAACGAGCTCGACAACCTGATGACCTACATGGACGGCAAGCCGGGCGCGGAGGAACTGGTCTCGAAGGCCCTGAACGATCCCGACCTGCTCAAGACGCTCGCGGCCCAGCCCGCGCCCGAGGGCGCCGAACAGGAGGAGAAGGAGTAAGCCATGGCCGAAGAAGCGACCCAGGCCGCAGAGGCGGCCACGCAGACCGAAGCCGGCGAGTCCGATTTCGAGAGCCTCCTGCAGAAGGAGTTCCGGCCGCGGACCGATACTGCGCGCACCGCTGTCGAATCGGCAGTCAAGACGCTGGCCCAGCAGGCGCTGGAAAACGCCTCGCTCATCTCGGAGGACGTTCTGCACTCGATCGAGGCAATGAAAGCGGAGATCGACCGAAAGCTTTCCGAGCAGATCAACCAGATCATCCACCACGAGGAATTCCAGCAGCTCGAAAGCGCTTGGCGCGGCCTGCACCATCTCGTCAACAACACCGAAACGGACGAGATGCTCAAGATCCGCGTGATGAACATCTCGAAGAAGGAGCTTCACAAGACACTGCGCAAGTTCAAGGGCGCGGCCTGGGACCAGTCGCCGATCTTCAAGAAGCTTTACGAAGAGGAATACGGCCAGTTCGGCGGTGAGCCTTACGGTTGTCTCGTGGGCGACTACTATTTCAACCACAGCCCGCCTGACGTCGAACTCCTTGGCGAGATGTCGAAGATCGCGGCGGCGGCGCATGCGCCGTTCCTTGCGGGCGCCGATCCTGCGCTGATGCAGTTCGAAAGCTGGCAGGAGCTGACCAACCCGCGCGACCTGACCAAGATCTTCCAGACGCCGGAATACGCCCAGTGGCGCAGTCTGCGCGAAAGCGAGGACAGCAAGTACGTGGGTCTCGCGATGCCGCGCTTTCTGGGCCGGCAGCCCTATGGACCGGACAGCAACCCGGTGGAAGAGTTCGCCTTCGTCGAGGATACCGGCCACGCCGAGTCCGAGAAGTTCGCCTGGGTCAACGCCGCCTACGGCATGGCCACGAACATCACCCGCGCCTTCAAGGAATATGGCTGGTGCTCGCGCATCCGCGGCGTGGAATCGGGCGGCACCGTCGGCAACCTGCCGACCCATACCTTCCCCACGGACGACGGCGGCGTGGACATGAAATGCCCGACCGAAATCGCCATTGCCGACCGTCGCGAGGCGGAACTTGCCAAGGCCGGCCTGATGCCGCTCATCCATCGCAAGAATTCGGACATGGCGACCTTCATCGGGGCGCAGTCGCTGCACCAGCCGGCGGAATACGAGGATCCCGACGCCACCGCCAACGCCAATCTGGCGGCTCGGCTGCCGTATCTCTTCGCGACCTGCCGCTTCGCCCATTACCTGAAGAAGATGGTCCGCGACAAGATCGGCTCCTACAAGAGCCGCGATGACATGGAATACTGGCTGAACAACTGGATAACCCAGTATGTCGACGGCAGCCCGGAAACCTCCTCGGAAGAGTACAAGGCGACGCATCCGCTCGCCTCGGCCGAAGTGACCGTCGAGGAAGTCGAGGGGAACCCGGGCTATTACACGTCCAAGTTCTTCCTGCGACCGCACTACCAGCTGGAGGGGCTGTCCGTATCGCTCCGCCTGGTCTCGAAGCTTCCGTCAGAGAAGCAGGGATAATGCAGCCTCCGCGCCGGGATCCGGGGCCCCGGCGCGGTTCATATCAAGCGCGATCACCCAAGCGCACAATAATGGAGAGGGAAAATGGCCGTAGACATGTTTCTGAAACTGGGCGACATCAAGGGAGAGTCCCAGGACAAGACTCACAAGGAAGAGATTGACATCCTCGCCTGGAGCTGGGGCATCAGCCAGAGCGGCACCACGCACATGGGCGGTGGCAGCGGGGCCGGGAAGGCCAGTTTCCAGGATATTTCCTGCACCAGCTATTACGAGAAATCGACGCCCCATCTGATGACGAAGTGCGCCACGGGCGATCACATCAAGGAGGCCAAGCTGACCGTGCGGAAGGCCGGCGGCAAGCAGGTGGAATACATCGTTTACACCCTGAAGGACATCATCGTGACATCGGTCAGCACCGGGGGCTCGACCGGAGAGGATCGGCTGACGGTCAATTTCTCGCTCAACTTCGGGGCGTTCGACACGATCTACAAGCCGCAGGACGAGAAGGGCAACCTGGGCGCGGATATCCCGTTCAATTACGATATCGCGGCGAACGAGAAGAAGTCCTGATCCCTGCGGGGGCACGACCGCAGCATATGCAAACGTGCCCCCGCCCCATGACAGACCGGAGGGAGTCGCGGCGTGATGGCGAATGCGACGGATCACTTGCGGGCCGGGGACCTGGCCGGCGCGCTTTCGATGCTGCAGGAGCAGGTGCGCGCCCGCCCCGAGGACGCGAAGCTGCGGATCTTCCTTTTCCAGCTGCTCTGCGTCATGGGCGACTGGCAGCGCGCCGTCGCGCAGTTGAAGGTCTGCGCGCAACTCGACTCCGACGCGGTTACCATGGCGCAGACCTATCGCGAGGCGATCGTCTGCGAGGTGTTCCGCGAAAAGGTGTTTGCCGGAGAGAAGGAGCCGCTGATCTTCGGCCAGCCGCAGGAATGGACCGTGCTGCTCGTCCATGCGCTTGGCGCGCTCGCGCGGGGGCAGGTGCAGGAGGCCGCCAATCTGCGCGCGCGCGCCTTCGAGGCCGCGCCGACAACGCCCGGCGCGCTGAACGACGCCGATTTTGCCTGGATCGCCGATGCCGACATGCGGCTCGGCCCGGTGCTCGAAATCATCATCAACGGACGCTATACGTGGCTTCCCTTCGATCACGTCGCGGCGATCCGGGCCGACCCACCGGCCGACCTGCGCGATGCGGTCTGGATGCCGGTCGAGTTGACGCTTCGGAACGGGGGCGAATTCGTCGCGCTGATCCCCACGCGCTATCCCGCGACCGTGGCCGCCGGATCGGACGCGGAAAAGCTTGCGCGGGCGACGTCGTGGCAGGATGCCGGCGCCGAGACCTTCACGGGCCTGGGCCAGCGGCTGCTTGCCACCGATGCGGGCGATACCGCGCTGATGGATCTGCGCCACCTTCAGCTTCGCCCGGTCGTGGATGTCGGCCCGCAGCCAGACGGTGCGACCGTCGATGGCTGACAAGACGATCATGGAGCGGCTCCAGCCCTCGTTGCTGGACCGTCTCACCGATCACGAGCCGGGCGCGCGTTCCGAGAGCCGCGCGTTGCGGGTGATCGACATCAGGCGCCTGCGCGAGATCATCCGCCGCGATCTGTCTTGGCTGCTCAACACCTCGGACATGGGCTCGATGCTCGACGCAAGGGCTTTTCCGCACACGGCGTGCTCCGTGCTGAACTACGGGCTGCCGGAGGTGGCAGGGAGCTATTCGACGGCCGGCCGGGTCGACCGGATACAAAAGACTATCCGCACTGCGATCGAACGGTTCGAGCCGCGGATCAACCCCGGGACACTCGACGTGGTGCAGCGTTCTTCGGAAAATGGCAGTGGAGCGACGATCCTCTTCGACATCGTGGCGGACATGTGGGCCGAGCCGATGCCGCTGGAACTCTACCTGCGTTCCGAGATCGACCTGACGACCGGCCATGTCGAACTCGAGCACAGGGCCTGATGCGCGATGGACACACGCCTTCTGAAGCATTACGAGGCGGAGCTGGCCTACCTTCGGGAGATGGGCGCCGAGTTTGCGGCAGCCTACCCCAAGATCGCCGCGCGGCTTGGCATGGACGGGATCGAGGTGCTCGATCCCTACGTCGAGCGCCTGCTGGAAGGCTCCGCCTTTCTGACCGCGCGGGTCCAGCTCGAGCTGGAGCTGCAGTATCCGGCCTTCACCAGCCATCTGCTGGAGATCGTCTATCCGCATTACCTTGCGCCGACCCCGTCGATGATGGTCGCCGAGCTTCAGCCCGACATGGAAAACCCGGCACTGGCCGAAGGCTTCCGGGTTCCGCGGCACACCGAATTGCGCTCGTCGGTGATCGAGGGGGCGCAGAAAGCCTGCCGTTTCCGCACGGCGCAGGATCTCACGCTCTGGCCGCTCGAGATCGCGGAGGCAGAATACATCGACGGGCGCGGCGCACTGGTCGCGGCGGGCGTGGTGCGCGATGCGCCGGGGCGGGCCGCCATCCGGTTGCGCCTGCGCCGCGTCGCCGGGCTGCCGCTCGAGCCCTTGCCGCTCGACAATCTGACGCTGTTCCTGGGGGGCGAGGCGGTCTCTGGTGCCACGCTGCTTGAACTGCTGGGGGCCGAGACCACGGCCGTCGTCGCCCGCTCGACCGACAGGCGCGACGACTGGGTCGTTCCGGTGCCCGGCGGTGTCGTGCCCCGCGGGCTGGAGCGCGATGAGGCGCTGCTGCCCCTGCCGCGGGCAAGCTTCGACGGCTACCGCCTGCTGCAGGAGTATTTCGCGATGCCCGAGCGGTTCCACTTCGTGGACCTGCGCGGGCTTCAGGGGGGCATCGCGCGCGCAAAGGGCTCCGAGATCGATGTCTACATCATCCTGCGCGACGGCCGCCCGGAACTCGCCCCCTCGATCACCACGGAGGCCTTCAAGCTGCATTGCGTTCCGGCGATCAATCTCTTCGAGCGGCGCTGCGACCGCGTGCCCGTGGGGTCCGAAACCACGCGCCACCATGTCGTCGTCGACCGCACCGCCCCCCTGGATTACGAGGTGCATTCCGTTCTCTCGGTCGTCGGGATCAGCAAGCACAGCAGCGAAGAGCGCGTCTTCCGGCCATTCTATTCGAGCGACGCCTTCACTGCGGCCGGCAGCGGCGAGGCGGACGCCTATTTCGTCATCCAGCGGAAGCTGCGCGAGCGCAGCGAGCGCGAGCGACTGCGCGGCCCGCGCACCGGCTACCTCGGGTCCGAGACCTATCTCTCGCTGGTCGATGCGGCGCAGGCGCCGCATGCGGCCGATCTGGCACAGCTTGCGGTGCGGGCGCTCGTCACCAACCGCGACCTGCCGATCCTGATGTCGCTGGGGGCGGACGATCTTTTCCACCTGCCCTCCGGCGGCCCCGTTGCACGCATCCGGACGCCGGTCTCGCCCACCCGTCCACGGCCGACCCTGGCGCAGGGCGATGCGGCGTGGCGGCTGGTAAGCCATCTCAGCCTCAACTACCTGTCGATCGCCGACGAAGAAGGCGGCGGCGCGGCGGCCGCCGCGCTGCGCGAACTGGTCGGCCTCTATTCCCCGCCGGAGGACCGCGCGCTGGCCAAACAGCTCGACGGCATCACCGCCGTCTCGACACGCCCGGTCGTGCGCCGGATGAGCGACGGGGTGATGTCCACCGCCGTGCGCGGCCTGCAGATCACCGTCACCTTCGACGAGTCGCTCTACGAGGGCAGCAGCGTCTATCGGCTGGGCGCCGTTCTGGCGAGCTTCTTCCGCAAATACGTGACTCTCAACAGTTTCACTGAAACCGTCATCGCCAGCCAACAGCGCGGAGAGATCGCACGATGGGCACCCAGGGCCGGGAAGAAGCGGATCATCTGACGCATCTTGCGCGGCTGGAACGCTTTCCCGAACGTCACCACGTCTTCCAGGCGCTTCGCATCATCGAGGCGCAGTACACGGGCGGTTCCCGGCTGGGGCAGTCTAGGCGTCCGAGGCAGGACGCCGTCCGGCTCGGCCAGGCGCCGGAACTCGCCTTTCCCGACACCACGCTGGCGCGCTTCCGTCCCGCGGCCGACGACCGGCCCGGCGCGCTGATCAACCTGTTCTTCGGGTTCTTCGGACCGCACGGGCCCTTGCCCCTGCATCTGACCGAATACGCGCGCGACCGCCTCCATAACGCGCGGGATGGCACGCTGGTGGCCTTCGCGAACATGCTGACCCACCGCCCGATGAGCCTGCTCTACAGGGCCTGGGTGACGGGCCAGCCCGCCGCGAGCTTCGATCGCGGCCCGGGCGAGGGCATGGATGCGCAGGTGGCGGCGCTGTCGGGCTATGCCGGATCCGCGCTGGCGCGTCGCGATGCCATGCCGGACATGGCTAAGCGCCACTTCACCGCCATGCTTGGTGCGGTGCCCGCCAGTGCCGAGGGGCTGGAGGCGATCCTGTCGTCCTTCTTCGCCACCGGGGTCGAGGTGGAGCAGTTCGTGGGCTCATGGCTCGAACTCCCGCCGGAAGACCGTTGCCGGCTGGGCGCCCCCGCAACGCTCGGCGGCTCGGCCAGCCTGGGCAGCCGGGTCTGGTCACGGATGGCGAAGTTCCGGCTGCGGATCGGGCCGCTCGGCCTGGAGGCCTATCGTCGGCTGCTGCCCGAGGGGGAGGATCTGGCGCGGCTCGCGGCCATCGTGCGCAACCATGTGGGCGACTCGCTCGACTGGGACGCGAACCTCGTGCTGCGCGCCGAAGAGGTGCCGGCGGCGCAACTGGGCGCTGACACGCGACTCGGCCAGACAAGCTGGATCGGGACACGACCGGGCGGCAAGGATGCCGCCGACCTGTTCCTCGCGCCGGTGCGGGGCAACGTCGAGGAGGCTGCCGCCTGACGGCGCGCCCGAGCAAGGGGAAGGAGAAAAGCGATGAGTGAAATCAGCCGCGTCGCACTGTTCGGCAAGCTCAACAAGGTGGGATACCAGTCCATCGAGTCGGCCACGGTGTTCTGCAAGATGCGGGGCAACCCCTATGTCGAGATCGTGCACTGGATCGCGCAGCTTCTTCAGGTCGACAACTGCGATCTCCAGAAGATCCTGCATCACTACGAGATCGATCCGTCACGCCTTTCGGCCGATGTGACCCGCGCGCTGGACGCGCTGCCGCGGGGGGCGAGCGCGATCAGCGATCTCTCCTCGCACCTGCAGGACGCGATGGAACGGGCCTGGGTCTACGGCTCGCTTCTCTACAGCTCCAACCAGGTGCGCACGGGGCACCTGATCCTCGGGATGCTCAAGACGCCGTCGCTGCGGCAGATCCTGCTGGGCATCTCGCGCGAGTTCGGCAAGATCGGCGCCGACGATCTGTCGGACAATTACGCGCGCATCACCGCCGGCTCGTCCGAGGACTCGCTCACGCCGCGCGACGGATCGCGCACGGGGGGCGGGGCTGCGCCGGGCGAGGAGAGCCAGGCGATGCGGTCGCCCGCGCTGGGCGGGCAGGAGGCACTGCAGCAATTCTGCACCGATCTTACCGAACAGGCCCGCAACGGCGAGATCGACCCGATCGTCGGCCGCGACGAGGAGATCCGCCAGATCGTGGACGTGCTGATGCGCCGTCGGCAGAACAACCCGATCCTCACGGGCGAGGCGGGCGTCGGCAAGACGGCCGTGGTCGAGGGCTTCGCGTTGCGCATCGCGCGGGGCGACGTGCCGCCCGCGCTGCGCGATGTCCGGCTGCTGACGCTGGACGTGGGGCTTCTGCAGGCGGGTGCCTCGATGAAGGGCGAGTTCGAGAACCGGCTCAAGCAGGTGATCGAGGAGGTGCAGGCCAGCGACGTCCCCATCGTGATGTTCGTGGACGAGACGCACACGCTTGTGGGCGCGGGCGGCGCGGCAGGCACCGGCGATGCGGCCAACCTGCTCAAGCCGGCGCTGGCGCGGGGCACGCTGCGCACCATCGGGGCGACCACCTGGGCCGAGTACAAGAAGCACATCGAGAAGGACCCGGCCCTCACCCGCCGCTTCCAGGTGGTGCAGGTGGACGAGCCGGGCATCGACAAGGCGATCATGATGATGCGCGGCATCGCCTCGATGCTCGAGAAGCACCACAAGGTCCAGGTGCTCGACGAGGGTATCGCGGCGGCCGTGACGTTGTCTGCCCGCTACATTCCGGCACGGCAACTGCCCGACAAGTCGGTCAGCGTGCTGGACACCGCCTGCGCGCGTGTCGCGGTCAGCCAGCATGCCGTGCCGGCCGAGGTGGACGACAGCCGCAAGCGGATCGACGCGCTGACGACCGAACTGGAGATCATCGCGCGGGACGAGACGGCAGGCTACGACGTGACCGAACGGCGCGCCGCGATCACCCACCTCAGGGCCGAAGAGGAAAAGCGCCTGGCCGGTCTGGAAGAGCGATGGGAGGCGGAAAAGGCCGTGGTCTCCGCGATTCTCGACTTGCGCGCGCGGCTGCGCGAAGGCGGCGCGCCGGTGGATGCCCCTGACGCCGGCAGCGAGGAGGCGGCCGAGGCCAGCCACCTGAGCGGCGAGGAGCGCGAGGCGCTGCTCGCCGAACTCAAGGCCAAGAACGCCGAGCTTGCCGCGTTGCAGGGCGAGTCGCCGCTGATCCTTCCCATCGTGGACGAGCAGGCGGTCGCGAGCGTCGTGGGCGACTGGACCGGTATCCCAGTGGGCCGGATGGTGCGGGACGAACTGCAGACGGTGCTCGACCTGGAAAAGCATCTGGCCAGGCGCGTGATCGGCCAGGACCACGCGATGAAGATGATTGCGAAACGGATCCAGACGAGCCGCGCGGCGCTGGACAATCCCGACAAGCCGATCGGTGTCTTCCTGCTGGCGGGCACCTCGGGCGTGGGCAAGACCGAAACGGCGCTGGCGCTGGCCGAGGTGCTCTACGGCGGCGAGCAGAACGTCATCACCATCAACATGTCCGAATACCAGGAGGCGCACACCGTCTCGAGCCTCAAGGGCGCGCCGCCGGGCTACGTCGGTTACGGAGAAGGCGGCGTGCTGACCGAGGCGGTGCGGCGCAAGCCCTATTCGGTCGTTCTGCTCGACGAGGTGGAAAAGGCGCACCCGGACGTGCACGAGCTGTTCTTCCAGGTGTTCGACAAGGGCGTCATGGAGGATGGCGAGGGCCGGATCATCGACTTCAAGAACACGCTGATCCTGCTGACGTCGAACGTGGGGTCCGATCTGATCATGGACCTCTGTGCCGACCCTGATCTGATGCCGGAACCCGAGGGGATCGCGAAGGCGCTGCGCGATCCGCTGCTCAAGGTCTTCCCGGCGGCACTTCTGGGCCGGCTGGTGACGATCCCCTACTACCCGCTCTCGCCGGACATGATCGGGCAGATCACGCGCCTGCAACTCGACCGGATCCGGCGTCGGGTGGAGCAGACGCACGGGGTGCCCTTTTCCTATACCGACGACGTGGTCGAGACGATCGTTTCACGCTGTCAGGAGCTCGAGTCGGGCGGCCGAATGATCGACGCGATCGTCACCAACACGATGCTGCCCGACATCTCGGGCGAGTTCCTGCGGCGGATGATGGAAGGCCAGCGCGTGGCGCAAGTCGAAATCGGCGTCGAGGACGGACAGTTCACCTATGCCTACGACTGACAGGCGCGGCCGCCGCACCCAATCGGGTGTTGGCGATGGCGCGGCTGCCGGAGTAGGCTGAACCATGAGCAGGTGCGCAATGGCAGATCTCGTTCCCCAGAATTTTCCCGTGCGGCTGGAGGGGAATGTCAGCAAGCACAACATCGTGCCCATCGGGGCCGTCGTGCGCGAAAGCCTTGGCCGGCCCGGCGGCGCCGAGCTGGAGTTCGTTTCCGATCGCAAGGATCTGGACATCGACGACCTGCTGGGCCAGTCGATGCACCTGGTGATCGATACGCCCGATGGCACGACGCGCGCGTTCCGCGGCTTCTGTGTCGAGGTGTTCCTGATCGACGCACAGCCCGGCAAGCTGATGCATTACGGCGCCACGCTGCGACCCGCGCCCTGGTTCCTCAGCCGCACCACGGACTGCCGGATATTCCAGGAGATGACGGCGCCCGACATCATCAAGGCGTTGTTGAAGGATGCCGGCCTCGCGGCGCAGGACAAGCTGGGCGGCTCCTATCGGACACGCGCGTATTGCACCCAGTACCGCGAAACGACGCTCGACTTCATCCACCGACTGATGGAGGAAGAGGGCATCTACTACTACATGGACTCCGACAGCTGGGAAGAGAAGATGATCCTCTGCGATGCGTCAACCGCGCATCCGCAGATTGCCGGCAAGCCCACGCTCCGCTTCGTTCCGCGTGACGACGACGACGGGAATCTCAGGGTTCAGTTCGAACATCTCTTTCACTGGGCCGCGCGGCACCGCGTCCGAAGCGGGCGCGTGGTCCTCGACGATTACAATTACGAGACGACCAGCGTAGACCTGCTCGCGAAGAGCGAAATCGCCAGCGGCGATCATCCCCACGCCGGCCACGAACTTTACGACTATCCCGGCCGTTACGGCATCGCGGACGACGGCGACCATTACGCGCGTGTGCGGATGGAGGCGGAGGCGGCGACGCATCGCAGCTGGCAAGGCCGCTCCAATGCACCGCACATCGTCACGGGGCGCCTGTTCAAGATCGACGGATCGCCGGATCCCGCCGACGACGGCGCCGAGTTCCTGGTGACCGAGGCCACGCACCACGTTCTGCAGGACCTCGGGCGGCTGAAGGTCGAGGGGCTGCTGCCCGGTGTGGCGCGGCGGCTCGGACTCGCAAGCTCGGAACGCGAACCCTACCACGTCTCCTTTGTCGCCATGCGCGCCGACACGCCCTATCGCCGTCCTGCGACGACGCCCATGCCCCGGATTCCCGGGCCGCAGACCGCCGTGGTCACCGGCCCCTCGGGCGAAGAGATCTATACTGACAACATGGGCCGGATCCGCCTGCAGTTCCACTGGGACAGGCTCGGGAAATCGGACGAAAACAGCACGAGATGGGTCCGCGTGATGACGCCTTCGGCCGGGGCGGGCTGGGGCATGATCCACATCCCGCGCATCGGGCAGGAGGTGGTCGTGCAATACGAAGAGGGCGACCCGGATCGCCCGCTGGTCGTCGGGATGGTCTACAACGACGCAAAGAAACAGCCCTACAGCCTTCCCGACCAGATGAACCTGTCGGGCTTCAGGAGTCGCTCCACCAAGAGCGGCGGAAAGGACAACTACAACGAACTCGTGTTCGACGACACGAAGGATGCCGAACTGGTCCGCCTGCACGCCGAACGGGACTATCTGCAGGTGGTGGAAAACGACGCGACGATCGAGATCGGCCGCGAAGACAAGGATCCGGGCGACATGAGCCTGACCGTGCACCGGAATCTCAAGGAGTTCGTGAAAACCGGCGATCACACCTTCCGGGTCGAGACCGGATCGCAAGACCTCTTTGTCAAGACCGACAAGACCGAGCAGATCGAGGGCAAGTCGGACAGCGTCGTGACCGGGAACGTCACGGAAACGGTCGAGCAGGGCAACGTCACGCGCACCGTGAAGATGGGCAACGTGAAGCACGAGGTGCAGATGGGCAACGTCGAGGAAGAGCTTCAGATGGGCAACTACAGCCAGAAGCTCGCGCTCGGCAAGGCCACGCACGAGGCGATGCAGTCCATCGAGTTCAAGGTTGGCAGTTCATCGGTAAAGATCGATCAGATGGGCGTGACCATCAAGGGCATGATGGTCAAGATCGAGGCCGACGTGATGCTGCAGGCCAAGGGCCTGATGACGGACGTCAAGGGTGACGCTATGCTGAAACTCAAGGGCGGCATCACGCTCATCAACTAGGGGGCGCCGGTGCAGCCACGGTTCGGGAATCTGACGAAGCTGACGGCGGAGCCGGCAAGGCGCCGCCTCGCCATGGCGAACGCCCGGCTCAAGACCACGGTTGCAGCGCCGGCCGCGGCCTCGGTGCCCCAGGTGCTCGCGGAACTCGACACCATCGGTGGGCCGATCGCCGGAGTGGACATGCTGCGCCTGCTTTCGGTTGCGCTGCCGCCGCGCGAACTCGTGTGGTGGGCCTGCCTCGCCGGACGGGATGTCGCGCAAGTGGGCGAGGCGCCGCCGCCGCTTGCCGCGGCAGAGGCCTGGGTCTTCGAACCCGGCGACGAACGACGCGCGGCGGCACGCGCCGCGATGGAAATCGCCGAGCCGGACGACGACACGACGCTCTGCGCCTTCTGTGCGGTGGTGGCCGAGGGAACGCTGGGGCCCGGCGATCTTGCCAGATACGACGCGCCGCCGGGCGCTGCCGAGAACGCAGCCTTCGGCATCAATATCGTCGCGCTCTCCGGGCAGGGATGGAGCATGGAAGAGGGCCTTGCCTATCTGCTGGACCGGGGACTCGACATCGCGCGGGGCGGGGACGGCACCAAGGTGCCGCGCCCGCAAAAGGCGTCTGCCGAAGGTTCGGCAGAGACCGCTCAAGGCGCGGGGGCCGCTCCATGAGTTTCCTGGACTCGCCCGGTCTCGACCTCCGAATGGACCCGGCCGGCGCGTCGGCTGTCCTGGCTGCCGAAGGGGGAACTTTGCCATGATGCCCTGCGCCCGGCTCACCGACATGCATGTCTGTCCCATGGTCACGCCGGGCGTTCCGCCGGTTCCGCATGTCGGTGGCCCGGTCCTGCCGCCCTGCGTGCCGACGGTGCTGGTGATGGGACTGCCGGCCGCCCCGCTCGGCAACACGGCACTCTGTGTCGGGCCCCCCGATGCGCTGGTGAAGGGGTCGGCCACGGTCATGGTCATGAACCGGCCGGTCGTGCGCATCGCAATCGACACGACCGCGCATGGCGGGATTGTCGCGGGGCCGGGCGCGCCAACCGTTCTTGTGGGTGGCTGATCCGCGATGGAGGTACTGCTGCGCTTTCAATCAACCGGCGCGATCCCGGGAAGGGGGGAGCCGCTGCGCCTGAGCGGGGACGCCATGACCATCGGGCGGGCGCAGGATAACGACTGCGCCCTGCCCGATCCCGACAGGCTCCTGTCCAAGCGGCATTGCGCGATCGAGAGGCACGGCAACGCCGTGGTCGTCGTCGATTTCTCGACCAACGGAACCTATCTCAACTATGGCAAGGTGCCGATCGGGCGTGTGCCGACGGAACTGAGCGACGGCGACATCCTGAGCATCGGACCCTACGAACTTCTGGTCGAGATCGCGGAGCCCCCGCCCGAGGCGTCGGCGAGCGTCGCCGGCACGGCGGCTGCCCATGACGCCGCCGAGACGGCTTTCGACGATCCGCTGGGCGAGGACGAGGGGGACTTTCTGGACGAGCTTCTGGGCGGGGCGTCAAGGCCGACCGGGGCGGCGGGCGTCAACCGGCCCGAACTGGGCGAGGATGGCCTGCTGCCGCCACTCGATGCAGACGACGAGGCCGCAGGCGATGCGGACGAGCCCGTGCCGACGGGGCCCACGCCCTCGCAGCACGGGGCGGCTATCGAGGATTTCATCCCGTCACCGCGCGCCGCGCCGCAGGCCATTCCCGAAGATTGGGACGACGAATTCCTGGCCGGTATCGGAGGTGCGGACGAGCCCGAGGGCCCGGCGCCGGGAACGGAGCCATCCGCGCCGCCACCGGCAGAGGCGCCGCCGGCGGCCGGGACGGCACCCCCACCCGAGACATCTCCACTGGCCGAGCCGCCGCCCCGTGGCGACCAACTGTCGTCGCACGAGGCGCCCGTGCCCGGCGCAGCCGCGACGCAGGGGGTGCCTGCGACGGATGCCGTGGCAGAGGCCGAAGTGCTGCGCGCCTTCCTGCGCGGCGCGGGTCTGGATGACCTTGAGGTGCCGCCCGAGACGCGCGCCGAGACGATGGAGCGGGCGGGGCGCGTCATGCGCGTGATGGTGAACGGCCTGCGCGAGGTGCTGATGACGCGCACCTCGATCAAGTCGGAATTCCGCATCGCGCAGACGATGATCGCGGCCGGCGACAACAATCCGCTCAAGTTCTCGATCAGCGAGGAACAGGCGATGGAGTCGCTGATCCGGCCGCGGGCGCGGGGCTATCTGGACCCCGTCGCGGCGGCCGAGGAGGCGCTGCGCGACGTCAAGGCGCACGAGGTCGCCGTGCTGTCGGGGATGGAGGCGGCGCTGCGCGGCATCCTGCGCGGCCTTTCTCCGCAGGAACTGGAGGGCCGGATCGAGACCTCGGGCGGGCTCGGCTCGCTGCTGAAGGGCCGCAAGGCGCGCTACTGGGAGGTCTACGAGAAGATGTATGCCGAGATCGCCGATCAGGCGGAGACCGATTTCCAGGAGCTTTTCGGCAAGGAGTTCGCGCGCGCTTACGAGGAACAGCAGAGAAAACTGAAATGACCGGACAGGCGAACAGGCGCACGGGGCAGGCGAATGGCGTGGGATAGCAAGGTTCTCTGGAACGAGGGGCTGTTCCTGCAGCCCCATCATTTCCAGCAGGCGGACCGCCATACAGAGGCGCTCGTCGCCGGGCTGGCACGCCGCGTCTCGCCCTATGCCTGGGGCGTTTCGGAGCTTGAGATCGACGAGGAGGCGCTGAAGGTGGGCCAGTTTGCCCTGCGCGCCTGTTCGGGGCTGACGCCCGATGGCGTCGTGTTTCGCGTTCCGGCCTCCGACGACCATCCGCCCGCGCTCGAGGTGCCGACGAACACCAGCGACTGCGTGGTCTACCTGACCGTGCCCCAGCGCAGGCAGGGCGCGCCCGAGGTGGACATGTCGGGCGCGGAGCTTTCCGCCGCCCGGCTGCGCCCGTCGGAGCTGGAAGTGACGGACACGACGATGCGCAACGGCAAGGCGGTGACGTTGTCGGTGGGCAAGCTCCGGCTGCAGTTCGCGCTCCAGGTGGACGATCTTGCCGACCGCCTGGCGATCCCGGTGGCGCGGATCATCGAGGTCCGCCCGGACCGGGAGGTGGTGCTGGACAGCGCCTTCATGCCAAGCTGCCTCGACATGCGCGCGGCGCCGCCGCTCGCGGGCTTTCTCGTCGAACTCGAGGGGCTTCTCGATCACCGGATGCGCGCCCTGTCGGACCGTCTGAGCCAGGGCGGCGAGGCCCGGGGCGCAGCAGAGGTGCAGGACTTCCTGCTGCTGATGACGATCAACCGGGCGCTGCCGGCGATCCGGCACCTGTGCAGCATCGAGAACGTCCATCCCGAGCGGGTGTTTCACGATCTCGCCGCGCTCTGCGGCGAACTGGCCACCTTCATGGCACCGGAGAAGCATCCGCCCCCGCTGCCCGCCTACCAGCACCACGATCTGACGGCCACCTTCAAGCCGCTGATCCGCAGCCTGCGCGAATACCTCTCGCGCGTGCTGGAGCATTCGGCCGTGGCGATCCCGCTGGAGCCGCGGAAATACGGCGTTTCGGTCGGCATCATCCATGACCGCAAGCTGCTGGGCTCGTCCAACTTCGTCCTCGCGGTCAGTTCGTCGATCTCGACCGAGAAGGTGCGGCGGCACTTCGCGGGGCAGGCCAAGGTGGGTCCGGTCGAGGAGATCCGGCAGTTGGTGAACTCGGCGCTTCCGGGGATCGCGCTGCGCCCGCTGCCGGTCGCGCCGCGACAGATCCCCTATTCCAGCTCCGCGGTCTATTTCGAACTGGACGGTGCCGATCCGGCCTGGGGCAAGATGACCACCTCGGGCGGCATCGCGGTCCATGTGTCGGGCGACTACCCGGAACTCTCGATGGAGCTTTGGGCGATACGTCAGGGGTGAGGGAGAGGGCGGCAGATCATGGCTGACGAAAACCCCTTCAACGAGCCGGGGGACACGGACAAGACGGTGGTGCGTCCCAACCCGGGCGGGCGGCGCCCTTCGATCGCGCCGCAGCCGGCCCCGGCGCCGCCGCCTGCCGCGCCCCCCGAGACCGGGCAGCAAGCGCCTTCCGGCGGCACGGGCGATCAGTCCTACGGGATGCCCGGCGCACGGAGGCCCGCAGCCGGCGGCGACCCGCAGGCGGATGCTGCCCTGAACGCGGGCATGACCGGGATGAACCCGCTCAACGCCTGCGCCGCGACGCTGTTTTCCCTCGTCAGCCGCATCCGCAACCGGGCGCAGCACGCGGATCCCTCCGCGCTGCGCGACTCTGTCGTGGCAGAGATCCGCGCCTTCGAGGCGCGCGCGCTCAAGGCCGGGATCGACCCGCAAAAGGTCAAGATCGCGCGCTACGCGATCTGTGCCACGCTGGACGATGTCGTTCTGAACACGCCCTGGGGCGGCGAGTCGATCTGGACGCAGAAGTCCCTCGTGGGCACCTTTCACCGCGAGACGGTGGGCGGCGACCGCTTCTACGATCTGCTCTCGCGCCTCGAACAGGACCCGGGCCGCAACATCGACCTGCTGGAGTTCCTGTTCATGTGCCTCTCGCTCGGCTTCGAGGGGCGGCTGCGCGTCGATCCGAACGGCCGGGCACGCCATGCCGAGGTGCGCGACGGGCTGGCCCGGATCATCAAGGCCCAGCGTGGTGCGCCCGAGACCGCGCTCTCGCCACATTGGCAGGGGGTGGACCGGCCGCATCGCGCCCTGTCGGCCTGGAAGCCGGTCTGGATCGCCGTGGGTGCCGTCGCGGCCCTGCTGGGCAGCGGTTTTCTCGGGCTGTCCTATGCGCTCTCGGGGGGGACGGAACGGGTGGCGGGGCGGCTCGCCGCGCTCGATCTGCCCGGGCCTGCGGTGCTTGAACGCCGTGCGCCGCCCGTGATCCCGCCCGAACCCGACACCACGCAGATCGAAAAGGTCTCTGGCTTTCTCACCGAGGAAATCGAGCAGGGCATCGTCGAGGTCTATCAGGACGCCAATACGGTGACGGTCCGCCTGGCCGGCGCGGGGATGTTCGCGCCGGCCTCCGACAGTCTGCAGGACCGCTTCGTCGTCCCGCTGGAACGGGTGGCGTCCGCGCTCGTGGACACCGAGGGGCCGGTGATCGTGGTGGGCCACTCCGACAGCACGCCGATCCGCTCGGCGCGCTTTTCCTCGAACATGGAGCTGTCGCTGGCGCGGGCGGAGTCGGTGCGCAAGATGCTGGCCGGGCTGATCGAAAATCCAGACCGCCTGCGCGCCGAGGGCCGGTCCGACAAGGAGCCGATCGCCGACAACGCCACCGCCGAGGGCCGCGCGGCCAACCGGCGCATCGAGATCGTGCTGGTCCGGCAGGAGGCACAATGATGAGACGGGTTCTAAGCGCGCTGGGCTCCGGTATCGGCATCGTCGTCATCGTCACGCTGATCCTGTCGCTCTGCCTGTGGATCTTCGGCCCGCTGCTGGGCTTCGGTGACGCCCGACCCTTCGAGAGCGTCGTGGGCCGTCTCGCCGGACTCGCCGTGATGTGGATCGTGGCGCTGCTGGCCGTGCTCGGCCTGCTGCTGTCCGGCCGCAAGCGCGATGCGCAGATGGCCGAGGATATCGTGAACGCGCCGGCCGGGCCCGCGGCGGCAGGGAACGAGGACGATGGCGCCGTCGCCTCGGAGCTTTCCGAGATGCGTGAAAAGCTGCGCCGCGCGCTGGCCAGCCTGCGCAGGTCCCGCCTGGGCCGGCGGCATCTCTACGAACTGCCCTGGTATGTGCTGATCGGCCCGCCCGGCGCGGGCAAGACGACCGCGATCGTCAACTCGGGCCTGCAGTTCCCGCTGGCCGAGGAGATGGGCAAGTCCGCCGTGGGCGGGGTGGGCGGCACGCGCAATTGCGACTGGTGGTTCACCGACGGCGCCGTTCTGGTGGACACCGCCGGGCGCTACAGCACGCAGGACAGCGACGCGCGGGCGGACAACGCGGCATGGCTGGGCTTTCTGAGGCTGCTGAAGAAGCATCGCCCGCGCCAGCCGATCAACGGCGCCATCATCGCGATCAGCCTGTCCGACCTGTCGATGCAGGACGAGATCACGCAGAAGGCCCACGCAGACGCCCTGCGCCGCCGTCTTCAGGAACTGCGCGAGACGCTGGGCGTGCGCTTCCCGGTCTATGTGCTCTTCACGAAGGCGGACCTGATCGCCGGCTTCTCGGAGACATTCGAGAAGCTGGGAAAGGAGGAGCGCGCGCAGGTCTGGGGCTTCACCCTGCCGCTGGTGGACGGCGGCCGCGGCGAATCCTCGCCCATCGCCGGCTTCGAGGAAGAGTTCGGATTGCTGCTGGAGCGGCTCAACAGGCAGGCGCTCGACCGCATGGAGGGCGAGAGCGACCCGCAGCGCCGGAGCCTGATCGCCGGTTTCCCGCAACAGGTCGCGTCGCTGCGCGGCCTGGCGCGCGACTTCCTGAGCCAGCTTTTCCGCGAGAACCGCTACGAGCATCGGCAGATGCTGCGCGGCGTCTATTTCACCTCCGGCACGCAGGAGGGCACGCCGATCGACCGGCTGATGCTGGGCATGGCGCGCAGCTTCGGCATCGGGCGGCAGGCGATCGGCACGGGGCAGGGCGCGGGGCGGTCCTATTTCCTGACACGGCTCCTCGACGGGGTGATCTTCCGCGAGGCGGGCCTCGTCTCGGCCGACGACCGCGCCGAGCGGCGATATCGCTGGATCAAGCGCGGCGCGATCGCCGCCACCGTCCTGCTCGCCGTCGCGGTGGGCACGCTCTGGACGCGCAGCTATCTGGGCAACCGCGCGCTTGCGCAGGCGTCAGAGGGCCAGATCGCGAGCTATCAGCAGGCGGTGGCGCAGATCCCGTCGAACCCCGTTGCCGACAGCGACCTGCCGCTCGTGGTCGAGCCCCTCAACACCCTGCGCGACCTCGCGCGCGCGCCCGTCGTGACCGCGGGGCTCGATCCTTCTGCGCTCGGCTGGGGGCTCTCGCAGGAAGGGGTCATCGCCAACGAGGCGCGGCTGGCCTATCGCGCCGCGCTCAACCAGCATTTCCTGCCCCGGCTGCTGCTGCGTCTCGAAGAGCAGATGCAGAGCAACGTCAACGATCCCGAAGTGCTCTTCGAGACGCTGAAGGTCTATCTCATGCTGGGGCAGGCGGGGCCGCTCGACGCCGATCTCATCCGCGAATGGAGCGCCGTGGACGCGCAGCTTGCCTATCCCGGCCCCAACCGCGCGGCGCTTCGCGAGGACATCGCCGGCCATCTCGACGCGCTCCTCTCCGCCCCGATGGAGCGCATAGATCTCAACAAGGACATGGTGGATCATGTGCGCGGCGTGCTCGCGCAGACGCAGCCCTCCCAGCGGGTCTACAACGGGATCCTCTCAAGCCCCGCCGCCAGGGATCTGCCGGAATGGCGGATCACCGACATCGGCGGACCCGCCGTCACGCGGGCGATGGTCCGCTCCTCTGGCAAACCGCTCACGGAGGGGATCGAGGGCATCTTCACCTACGAAGGGTTCCGCGACGTGTTCCTGAAAGAGGCGCTGGGCGTGGCGCAGCGTATCCAGCGCGACAGCTGGGTGATCGGCCCCGGCAACGAGCTGGCCCAGGACGAGCAGGCGCTGATGGCGATCAGCCGCGATGTCCTGGACCTCTATTACAACGACTACGTCAAGCGTTACGACCAGTTGCTGGGCGATCTGGACATCGTCCCGCTGGAGTCGCTCAGCCACGCCGTGGAGGTGACCAATATCCTCTCCGGCCCGACCTCGCCCATCGTCAACGTGCTCGAGGCCGTGGCGCGCGAGACGCGGCTGACCGCCGAGCCGGAGGCGCAGGTGCCGGGAGGCGACGCGGCAGAGGCCGCCGGCGGCACCATTGCGGACTCGGGTCAGGCGACGAGCCAGTTCAGCCCGCGCGCGCGCCTCTTCATGGAGGCGATGTCGGCCGGGGCGGCGGCCCGCGGCGAAGAGGCCGAACAGCCCGGCGCCTACGTCGAGCAGCGGTTCGAGTGGCTGCATCGCCTCGTCGCGAAGCAGGAGGGCGCACCCTCGCAACTCGAAGAGATGGTCGGCACGCTGACCGAGGTCTACCAGCAGCTCAACCGCATGAGCTTTGCTGACGGCACCGCCTCGGGCACCGACGAGGAACTGACCGCGCTTGCGCGGTTCCGCGCCGCCTCGGCCCGTCTGCCGGGACCGATGGAGCGCTGGTCAAAGCAGATCTCGGTGGGCTCCGCCGGAATCGCCGCGGACGGGACCCGCGCAGGCATCAATTCGGCCTGGCAGAGCCAGGTCCTGCCGCTCTGCGAGCGTGTTGTGGGCAACAGCTATCCCTTCAATCCCCGCGCCAGCGCCGACGCCTCGATCAAGGATTTCTCGACCCTGTTCGCGCCAGACGGCCTGATCGACAGCTTCTACCGTGACAACCTTGCGAAATACGTCGATACCAGCACGCGCCCCTGGAGCTGGAAGGCGGTCGGCGGAACGGACCTCGGGATATCGCAGGCCGTTCTCACCGAGATCCAGCGGGCGGCCGAGATTCGGGACGCCTTCTTTTCCGCGGGCACCGCGCCACAGATCAGCTTTCAGCTCACGCCCGAGGCGCTGGATCCGCAGGCGCGGTCCGTCGCGCTGGAGATCGACGGTCAGACCGCCGGGTTCAGCCACAGCGACGGACAGCCGCGCCCGGCCGCGATCACATGGCCGGGCACGGTGGGCCTTGCGCGCATCACGTTCGAGCCGCCTGCCAGCAATTCGGAGAGCACCCTCAGCCGGGACGGACCCTGGGGTCTGTTCCGCCTGCTGGATGCGGCCGAGGTGCGCAATACCAACGTCTCGGACCGCAAGCGGCTGATCTTCCGCGTGGGCGGGCGCATCGCGATCTTCCAGCTTCAGTCAGGCTCGGTGATCAACCCCTTTTCGCTGCCGGCGCTGACCAGTTTCAGCTGCCCCAAGACGTTCTGAGGCATGGGCAGCGTGGGCGCCTGGGGAAAGATGCCCGCGCTGGGCGATTTCATCCGCATCGCGCCGCCCGCAGGCTTCGTCGACCGATGGGATCGCTGGCTGCAGGAGGGATTGAGCGCCGCGCGCGACCGGCTCGGCCCGCGCTGGCAGCAATGTTATCTGACTGCGCCGATCTGGCGGTTCTCGCTTGCCGCGGGGCTCGCGGGTCCGCGCGCGGTCTGGGGGGTCCTGATGCCCTCTGTCGATCGTGTGGGCCGCATGTTCCCCTTGACGCTTGTCGCGCCGATCCCGGATGACGCGGAGCCGGTGCGATGGCATTTCAGCGTGACCCCCGCCTTCGAGGAACTGGAAGAGATCGCGCTCGATGCGCTGTCGGATACGATGACGCGCGACAAGCTCGCGCAGCGCCTTGCGGCGGTCGCGCCACCCGTGCCTTCCGCCGCGGGCGTCGCGATGCGGAACGGCGCGACGCTGCTTGTCAGCGAGCCATCCGAAGGGGCGGCGCTTGCGGCGCTCGCCGGGCAACTGGCGGGAGAGCGACGTGCCAGGCCGAGCCTCTGGACCCAGACGGGGCAGGCCGGCACCCAGATCCTGCTCGAGGACGGCCTTCCGGCGGCGGACTGCGTGCATCGGCTCTTCGATCCGCACCATGCCGGACGCCTGCAAGCTGCAGCCAAGAGCACGGGATGACCACGATCCGCCACAGCGTGCTGACCCACGTCGGTCTTGTCCGGCACGTCAACGAGGACAGCGTGCTGGCCCTGCCGGATCACAAGCTTTGGATCGTGGCCGACGGCATGGGTGGACACAGCGCAGGGGATTTCGCCAGCCAGACGGTGATCGAGGCCGCGGCGACCTTGCCCGACGGCCTTGAGCCGCGCGACAGGTTGCGCGCTCTTCGCGCCGCGCTCGCGGGCGCACACGACGCAATCCGTGACGAGGCGCACCGCCTCGGCGTGCCGGTTATCGGCGCGGCCGTCGTGGCGTTCCTCCTCACGGACGGCCATTTCGTGGGACTGTGGGCAGGCGATAGCCGGCTCTACCGCCTGCGGGACGGCGCGGTCGAGTTGCTGACGACGGATCACTCCGTCGTGGCGCAGCTTGTGCTTGCCGGACAGATGACCTGGGACGAAGCCGAACTGCACCCGCAGTCCAACGCGATCACCCGTGCCGTCGGCGTGGGCGATATACTGGAACTCGACAAGGTTCAGGGCGACACGCGGCCGGGCGACCGCTATATCCTCTGCTCGGACGGGCTGACGAAATACGCCGGTTTCGAGACGCTGCGCCGCACGGCCCAAGGCGCACCGCTCGAGACCGTTGCCGAGGCGCTGCTTCAGGTCGCCCTGCGGGGCGGAGGGGCCGACAACATTTCGATCATCGTGGTCGATGTCGTGTGACGCCCGCAGCCTTCAGGGCTGCGCGGTGGTCAGGATGCGACTGTCGAGGGTGCGGATCGTGCCGTCGATGTTCTCCAGCGCCTCGGCAAAACCTTCCGCCGATTCCATCGTCGGACGCAGGCCCGAGAAGATCGGCGTCTCGGCGTGCAGCACCAGAATGCGCGTCTTGCCCAGGACGGTGTCGTCCACGACAAAGGCAAGCCGCTCTCCTCCCGCCTCTTCCGCCTCTTCGAGCGAATAGGCGACGCGCAGCTCGACCGCCCCCTCGCGGCCATCGCGCAGGCCCGCCACGGAATTGTCCGTGCGGTTGAGATTGGGCAGCATGTGAAAGACGCGTCCCGAGACGTCGAGCGCTGAGACGAAGAGATACCCGGTGGTGACCTCAGCCGGGATCGTCACGTCGATGACCGGGTTCTCCCCCACCAGATACCGGGCGGCCATGTTCTCGCCCGGCTGGTCGCCCCAGCCGAAGCCGATGTCGAAGTTGCCGCCCGGCACCTTGGGCAGGGCGCGGTCCACGAGGCAAAGCCCCTCATTGAGGATCGTGACCCGCGGCACGATGCGCCGCTCCCCCGCCGCGGCGGAAAGCTCGCGCGCCAGCTGCGCCCGTGTGGCCGCGGAGGCGACCTGTCCGGTCACCACGATTTCGGCGCCCAGCGGATAGCCTGTCGACGGGGGATCGACCTGCATGAGCGGGCCGCAGTCCTGCAGCGCCGCGATCACCTCGGTCACCCGCGAAGGCGAAAGGATGCGCGGCCCCGCGAGGATATCCATCTCTCCCTCCAGGGCGCCGGGCATCCCGTCCTGCGAGAGTCGCTCTGTCAGGCGTGCCTTCTGCTCGGCGTCCGCGCTGAGGCCGGAAAGCCGGACGAAGTCGTCGCGCGTCTCGATGCGCCATTCCGGCAGATCGTGCACCATGTCGATCAGGGCCAGCAGGTCCGCGCCCCACGTCTCGGAGATCGCGCCCCGCGCCAGCGTGAGCTCCGCCGTGCCGCCGAGCGCCGCAATGCGCCCGGTGAGCGCGTCGCGTATGTCGGGGCCGGGAACATGACCCGTCGCCCGAGCTTCGCCGGGGCCTGTTTTCTCGGCGGTCAGGGTGAAGGGCGCGGCCTCGGCGTAGCGCGGTCCAAAGGGCGCTCCTTCCGTCGTCATCCAGATCGCACCGCCCGCCACCAGCAGGAGCGCGAGGAGCGCGGCAATCAGGCCGCCGCGGCGTCGTCCGCCGGCGGCGCCTGCGCGCGCCGTTGCCCGCTCATGGGGCGGCGTCGCGCGATCCGGGGGAGTGGCCGGGGGCACTGTGCGGCCTGCGCCGGGTGGGCGCGTCTTTGGCCGCGGCGATGCAATCACCGTGCGTTCGGGGTCGATGTCGCCGATCCGATCGCCTGCCGCGAGCGCGCCGAGCAGCTCGCCCGTGGTCTGGAAGCGGTCCGCCGGATCGGGCGCCGTCATCCGGTCGATCAACCGCTTGAGCGGCTCCGGCACGCCCGATGTGTCCAGCGCCTCCGACTTGATGCGCACCACGTCAGACAGGTTTTTGCCGACGTCGGGCGGCCTGCCCCGGAAGGTCGCCAGCAGCAGCGCGCCAAGCGCGTAGATGTCCGAGCGCGCATCCGCGCGGCCGGCAAGCTGTTCTGGCGCCGCGTAGGCGAACTTGCCGGCGAAATCGCCGCCAACGATGGTCTCGGCGCCCGGATTGGCGTCCTTGGCGATGCCGAAGTCGATGATGACGGCGTCGGCCGGGTCGCCGTCACGCAGGATGATGTTGTCGGGCGAAAGGTCCCGGTGCACGATCTGCCGCGCGTGGGCGGCGCCAAGCCCTTCGGCCACGCGGCGGGCAACCGTCAGAAGGTCGTCTGCCGACATCCCGCCCTGCGCCAGCTTGCGGTCCAGGCCGGGGCCGTCGACATAGTCCATCACCAGATAGACAAGGCCCGAATCCGTGCGCTGGTTGTCGAAGTAGCGCACGATCGCGTCGTGCCGGATCTCGCGGATGTCCTCCTCGCGCGTCATCAGCGCGAGATAATCCTCGTTGCTGGAGAACTCGGAGCGCAGCACCTTGAGGGCGACGACACGGCCCGAGATTTCGCTGCGCGCCCGATAGACCTCGGAGGTGCCGCCGCGGCCGAGGATGCGCTCTATTCGGTAGGTGTTGTTGAGCAGGTCGCCCGGACGAAAGATGTCGCCGGGCATCGCCTCTCCGGCGCTCATGGCCGCGCCCGGGCCGCGAGGCGCGCGCCCGGCGTCATCCCAGTGCCTGGAACTCTACCCGCCGGTTCACGTCCGCACGCGGGTCGTCCTCGTCATAGGGAAAGCGTTCGCCGACCCCGACGGCTTCGAGCCGCGTCTCGTCCATGCCGCATTCGCGCACCAGGAACCGTTTCACCTCGACCGCGCGCAACTCGGACAGGCGTTCGTTGTAGGCGGCAGAGCCGGAGGCGTCGGTGTGGCCGATGATCCGAAGCTGCTGGACGTCCGCGGCCGCGACGGCGTTGCACAGAGCGGCGAGCTTCGGTTTCTGGTCATCGCGCAGCGCCGCAGAGTCGAAGTCGAAGGCGATATTGACGTTGACCTGCTCGTCCTTCGGCAGTTCAGAGAGGCTCACCTCGGTCGCTGTGTCGGGCTGTTCCGGGGTGCCCTGGCTGACCGGCGCGATGGCGAGGCCGCGCGTCTTCTGCTTCGAAAAGGCCTCGGTCATCTCGGACTCGGTCATGGTCGTTTGCGCCTGCACGACCGACGGCAGGGCGAGGCACGCGACGAAGGCCGCGCCGCGGACGATACGAAAGGCGTTGAGGCTCGACATCGGCATCTTTCCCTTTGGTCACTCAGTTTGACGATAGACCATCAGGCGGGGTTTTGCCAAACCTATCCTGGCGGCCCTGGATTGACTTTGCGCGGTTCGCTGCGCACACTCGATCCGACCGGACATTGCCTCTGGGTCTGATGCGCGCCATCCCTGTCATCGTCGCCGCGATCGCGTTGCTGGCCATGCTGCTGGCATGGCTGCTCTACGAACAGCTGCGACCGCCGCGCAGCGATCTGCTGTCCGAGGCGGGCAGCTCCGTGGACAGCGCCGCGCGGATCGAGATCGAGCGGCTGCGCCAGCGGATCGAGGCCATGCAGGAACGCGACGACGCCCTGCAGGAGCGGCTTCGCACGATGGAGGAGGAACTGCGCCAGTTGCGCGACGAGGTGCGCGCGCGCACCGACCCGGCGCAGGGGCGCGCCGGCGGCCATCCGCCGCTGGATTCCGACGCACGGCCTTCGGGGCCAAACACCATCGCGGACGCCTATGCCGAGGTCGTTCTGATCGCGGACCGGCGCAATGTGAACAAGGGCCTCTCTGTGGCGGGGCCGAAATTCCTGGAGAGTTTCCTCGGCCGCCCGCGAGAGCAACTGAGCGACAGCTGCGAGCCGATGACCAATCCCGCGCTGAAAGAGCGGCTCGTGCTCGAGAATGTGGGGCCCATTCGCGTGCACATGCTGCAGCCGGCGGTCGAGAGCCTGCGCCGCGTCTTCGAGAAGGTGCGCCAGACGGACCCCGACCTCTACGATCGCATAAATTCCTCCGGATCGCTCTGCGTGCGCCAGATTCGCGGCACGCGAGGGCGCACCTCGTCCCACGCCTTCGGGCTGGCGGTCGATCTGAACATCGATGGCACCCTCGATCTTTTCGCGGACGGACGCACCCAGATGGGCCTTACCATCCTTGCGGACTTCTTCCACGAGGAGGGATGGATCTGGGGCGCGGGCTTCGGACGCGAGGATTCGATGCACTTCGAGGTCAGCCGCCAGCAGCTCGAGCGATGGCGCGAAGAGGGCGAGATCTGATCGGCCGTGCGCGGGCGGCACGGCGCTGCCGCGATGTTGCCGGCTGCCCGGCGAGTGTGCTTTAGTAACCTTGCAAATGCCTTGCTGCGAGGGTCGGTCCGATGCGTGCGCTCGGTTTCGTTCTCCTGCTGATCCTTCCCGGTATCGCCGTGGCCTCCGACCGGGTCGCGCTGGTTATCGGGATGAGCGACTACGAGACGGTCGTCGATCTGGACAACACGCTGAACGACGCGCGCGACATCGGCGACACGCTCAACCGGATCGGCTTCGAGGTGACGACGGTTCTGGATGCGGGCGGCGGGGAATTGCGCGATGCGCTCGACTCCTTCGCCTTCCGCGCCGAAACCGCCGACCTCGCGCTCATCTATTTCGCGGGCCACGGCGTCGAGGTGCAGGGTGCGAATTACCTCATCCCGGTCGACGCAGACGTGCGATCGAACCGTGACATCCAGCGCCAGAGCGTTTCGCTCGACATGATGCTGGCCGCAGTGGACGGTGCGCGGAAGATGCGCATCGTCATCCTGGATTCCTGCCGGGACAATCCTTTCGGCGACGTGCTGGATATCGCGGCCCTGCGCGAGACCGAGGCGCGCGCCGAGGCGGTCCGGAGCCTCGGTGGCGGAGGCGCAGGCCTTGCACCGCCCTCGCCAGACCGCGGCACGATGGTGGCCTTTGCCGCGAAGGACGGCGAGAAGGCGCTGGACGGGAGCGGAGACAACAGCCCGTTCGCCATCGCGCTCATGGACGCCCTGCCGCAGCAGGGGCTGGAAATCAGCCTGATGTTCCGCCAGGTGCGCGACCGGGTGCTAGAGATCACGGGAAACCTGCAGGAGCCGCATACATATGGGTCGCTCTCCGGCACGCCCTTCTACCTTGCCGGAGCTTCGGACGGCGTCACGCGGATATCGGCGGAGGATCCTCGGGAGGCCTGGTCCGCCATCCAGCCCGACCAGCAGGAACGCCTCGCCGCGCTCGCCAGCCAGGGCGATACCCGTTCGATGCTTGGGCTGGCCTATATCCATCTCAACACCGCGGATCCGCGGCACGACCCCGCCGAGGCGCGCAAGCTTCTGGAGCGGGCGGCAGAGGCAGGCTCGGCCGAGGCGCAATTCGAACTCGCACGCATGCTGGAACAGGGCGTCGGCGCGGAGCGGAATATCGATCGCGCGCTCGACCTCTACCGCGCGGCCGCTGCGCAGGGCTTCCCCGATGCGCTCAACGACCTGGGATTCCTGAACTATCAGGGAGAGCACGGTCTGGCGCGCGACGTGCCGCGAGCTCTGGAGCTTTTCCAGAAGGCCGCCGACGCCCGCCATCCGGAAGCGATGTTCAACGTCGCCGCGCTGATCGACGACGGTCTGATAGAGGGGCGCGGTCCCGAGGACGCCGCGCGCTACCTTTATCGCGCGCTCCGCTCGGGCCACTCCGAGGTCTACGCGATCCTTCGCGAGCAGCCGGGGATGTTCAAGCTGGAGACGCGCAAGGCCCTGCAGCGCGAACTGCGCCGCTATGCTCTATACGACGGGATGATTGACGGAGACTTCGGTCCGGGAACGCAGCGCGGACTGAGCCGCGCCTACGGAGAGACATCAGGCTGAAGTCCGGCTGGCGGCGGAAACCGCGGACGGCAGATCCGGGTATCGCTCCTGGAAAGCGCAGTCGTCGGCCGAGCAGCGGCGCAGGGCCGGCGCGTTCGGTCCCGCCCTTGTCTGGCGCGAAAGGCGCCTTGGTCGTGTCCGTCCCCCTTCGTGGATCATCGCAGACCCAGCTTGCCACACCGATGCCGTCGGTGGAGGCACACCAGCAAGGCCCAAGCTCTCCGGGGGTATCTTGCACAAGAGGACGGTCCGGGCGCAGGGTGCTTCAGGGGCGGAAGGCCGGTCAGAACACCGCGTCGATGGCGCGGCCCAGCTTGTCCACGAGTTCGCCGATCTGGTCGTCGGTCAGGATGAAGGGCGGCGCGAGCAGGACGTGGTCGCCGCGGCGACCGTCGATGGTGCCGCCCATCGGGTAGCAGACGAGGCCCGCGTCGAAGGCGGCGTCCTTGAGGCGCTTGTGACGTGCCTCGGCCGGGTCGAAGGGCGCCCTGGTCTCGCGGTCCTGCACGAACTCCAGCCCGAGGAACATGCCGCGTCCGCGGATGTCGCCCACATGCGGATGCTGGGCGAAGGTGTCCTCGAGCGCCGCGCGCAGCCTGGCGCCGGTGGCGGCGGCGCGCTCCACCATCCCGCCTTCCGTCAGCTTCTGCACCACCCTGTCGGCGGCGGCGCAGGCGACGGGGTGGCCATTGTAGGTGTGGCCGTGCTGGAAGAAGCCCGAGCCTGCCTCGACGGCGGCATAGATCTCGCCCGAGCAGAGCATCGCGCCCACGGGCTGATAGCCCGCGCCGAGGCCCTTGGCGACGGTCACGATGTCGGGGCGCACGCCGTCCTGTTCGCAGGCGAAAAGCGTGCCGGTGCGGCCCATGCCGCACATCACCTCGTCGAGGATCAGCAGCACGCCGTGACGGTCGCAGATCTCGCGGATGCGGGCGAAGTAGCCGGGCACCGGGGGCACGGCCCCGGCGGTGGCGCCCACTACCGGCTCCGCCACGAAGGCTGCCACCGTGTCGGGGCCGAGGCGGAGGATCTCGGCCTCCAGCTCGTCGGCGACACGGCGGCCGTAGTCCTCTGCGCTCTCGCCGGCTGCGCGGCCGCGGTATTCGTAGCAGGGCGCGATGTGCGTCGTTTCCATCAGGAGCGGCGCGAAGGGTTCGCGCCGCCAGGCGTTGCCGCCGGCTGCCAGCGCGCCCAGCGTGTTGCCGTGGTAGCTTTGCCGCCGGGCGATCACGCGATGGCGCGCGGGCTGGCCGATCTCGAGAAAGTACTGGCGCGCGAGTTTCAGCGCGGCCTCGACCGCCTCGGACCCGCCGGAGACGAGGTAGACGCGCTCGATGCCCGCGGGCGCATGGGCGATCAGGCGAGACGCCAGCCGCTCGGCGGCCTCGGTCGTGAAGAAGCCGGTGTGCGCGAAGGCGAGGGTCTCTGCCTGCGCGCGGATCGCGGCGATCACCTCCGGGTCGGAATGGCCGAGGCAGGAGACCGCGGCGCCGCCCGAGCCGTCGAGCCAGCGCCGTCCGTCGGCACCGATGATATAACAGCCCTCGCCGCGCGCGGCGACGGGCGGCGCGGATTTCGTGTGGCGGGGGAAGATGCGGGACGACATGGTCATGGCGCGGGCGCTCCGGGCGCGGTGACGATCGGCCGACGGAAACACACGGATCATTTCTTGACAAGGCGTGAAACGGAGTGAAACAGTCACTAGGATTGGGGGTGCCGTGGCCGGATCGCTGGACCAGAAGCTTGCTAAGAATTACGGTGGGTTGAGCGCGCGGTTGCGGCAGGCGGCGGATTACGTCGCGCGCCATCCGCTCGACGTGACGACCCGCAGCCTGCGCTCGGTGGCCGAGGACAGCGGCTTGCCACCGGCCACCTTCTCGCGCATGGCGCGGCGGGTAGGCTATGCGAGTTTCGAGGCGCTGCGCCAGGACGTGCGCCAGGGACTCGACCGTCGCGCGGGCAGCTTCCACGAGCGTGCCGAACGGCTGCGGGCCCGCCATCGCGACGGCGGCGAGAGCTTTCCGAGCGCGCACATGGCCGCCTGCATCGGCAACATCGAGGCGCTGGACGGCATCGAGTCCGCCCGGCTGGAGGCCGTCGCGGACCGGCTCGGCCGGGCGCGGCGCGTCGTATTGTTCGGCGCGCTGGGGTCTGCGGGGATCGTCGAGCACATGGCCTATGTCGCGGGCTTCCTGTCGGGCGACTGGCAGATGGCCGGGCGCGGCGCGCTGTCGCTGGGCGCGGCGCTGGCCGAGATGGACGACCGGGATGCGCTTCTCGTGGTGACGAAGCCGCCCTTCGCCCGCAGGTCGGTGCGCGCGGCCGAGCTTGGCCGGGAGGCCGGCGCCTTCGTCGTCCTGCTGACGGACAGCCATGCCTGCCCGGCGCTGGCCGAGGCCGACGAGGCCTTCATCGTGCCCAGCGCCACCCCGCATTTCTTTTCCTCCTACACGGCGACCCTGTGTCTGCTCGAAACCGTCGTGGGCATGGTGGCGGCGCGCGCCGGCACCGCCACGCAGCGCCGGGTCGCCGAGGTGGAGGAGATGACCCGCGGTCTGGACGAGGTTCTGGACGGCGGACCGACGACCACCAAGCAGAAAGGGAGACTTCAATGTTCCACAACGCAAGACTGACCGTCGCAGGGACGGTGACGGCCGCATTGATGGCGCCGGCCGCCTTTGCACAGGATGATTTCATCACCATCGGCACGGGCGGCGTCACCGGGGTCTATTATCCCACCGGCGGCGCGATCTGCCGGCTGGTGAACCGCGACCGGCAGGAACATGGCATCCGCTGCTCGGTCGAATCGACCGGCGGCTCGATCTACAACATCAACACGATCCGCGCCGGCGAGCTGGAGTTCGGCGTCGCGCAGTCCGACTGGCAGTATCATGCCTACAACGGCAGCTCCCGCTTCGAGGAGGAGGGCGCCTTCGAGGAGCTGCGCGCGGTCTTCTCGGTGCATCCCGAGCCCTTTACCGTGGTGGCACGCGCCGACGCGGGCATCGAGACCTTCGATGACCTCAAGGGCAAGCGCGTGAACGTCGGCAACCCGGGCTCCGGCCAGCGCGGCACCATGGAAGTGATCATGGAGGCGATGGGCTGGACCATGGACGACTTCGAGCTGGCGACCGAGCTGAGGGCGGCCGAACAGTCCGCGGCGCTGTGTGACAACCAGATCGATGCGATGGTCTACACGGTGGGTCACCCCGCGGGCTCGATCCAGGAGGCGACGACCTCCTGCGATTCGGTGCTTGTCACGGTCGATAACGACACCATTCGCGAGCTGGTCGAAGAGCGCCCCTACTACCGCATGGCGACGATCCCGGGCGGCATGTATCGCGGCAACGACGAGGATGTGACGACCTTCGGCGTCGGCGCGACCTTCGTGAGCTCGGCCGATGTGTCCGAAGACGCGGTCTACACGGTCGTCAAGGCGGTGTTCGAGAACTTCGACGACTTCAAGGAACTGCACCCGGCCTTCGCCGTGCTGGAGAAGGAAGAGATGGTCTCCGACGGTCTCTCGGCGCCGCTGCACGCAGGGGCGGAGGAATACTACAGCGAGGCAGGCCTCATCGAGTGACGGCCTGACCGGGCGGGGCGCTGGCGCGTCCCGCCCGCTTTCGAAGCGGTCCTGCCGGAGGCCGAGGCATGAGCGATCAGAACATCAGCCGGACGGGTCTGAGCGAGGAAGAGCTTCAGGAGCTCGTCGCTTCCTCGGACTCGGGCGCGCGCAACCCCGGAGGCGCGGTGGCGCTGCTGATCGCCGCCGTCGCGGTGGCCTGGTCGGTGTTCCAGGTGCTGCTGGCCTCGCCGCTGGCCAACTACGTCATTCCCGGCGACATCATCAACAATTCGCGCCAGGTCCACCTGGCCTTCGCGATCTTCCTTGCCTTCCTGGCCTATCCGGCCTTTCGGTCCAGTCCGCGGTCCTACGTGCCGATCCACGACTGGATCATGGCGCTGCTGGGCGCCTTCGTCGCGCTCTACGGGCTCTTCTTCTACGACAAGGTCGTGCAGTCGGGCGGGCTTGCCGACGACACCGACAAGTGGTTCGCGCTGGCAGGGCTGATCCTGCTGTTCGAGGGCGCGCGCCGGGCGCTGGGGCCGGCGATGGCGATCATCGCCACCATCTTCCTGGCCTATGTTTTCTTCGGCTCGGGCACCTGGGTGCCCGAGGTGATCCGCTGGAAGGGCGCCTCGCTCCAGAAGGCGATGAGCCACATGTGGATCACGTCGGAGGGGGTGTTCGGCATCGCGCTGGGCGTCTCGGCGAAGTTCGTCTTTCTCTTCGTGCTCTTCGGCGCGCTCCTGGAGAAGGCGGGTGCGGGCAACTACTTCATCAAGATGGCCTTCGGGGCGCTCGGCCACCTGCGCGGCGGCCCGGCCAAGGCCGCGGTCGTGGGCTCGGCGGCCACCGGGCTCATTTCCGGATCCTCCATCGCCAACGTGGTCACCACCGGCACCTTCACCATTCCGCTGATGAAGCGGGTGGGCTTCACCAGCGAAAAGGCCGGCGCGGTCGAGGTGGCGAGTTCCGTCAACGGGCAGATCATGCCGCCGGTGATGGGCGCGGCGGCCTTCCTGATGGTCGAATACGTCGGCATCTCCTACGTCGAGGTGATCACCCACGCCTTCCTGCCGGCCACGATCAGCTACATCGCTCTGGTCTACATCGTGCATCTGGAAGCGGTGAAGCAGAACATGCCCACGCTGGGCGACCGGGTGGTCAGCCTGGGCCGGACGATCGGTGGCATGGCGGCCTTCTTCGCGGGGTTCGCCGCGCTCTGCTACGGCATCCAGTTTCCGGTGCGCTGGGTCACCGCTCTGGTGCCGGAGGGCGCGGGCTGGATCCTCTCGGCGCTGCTGCTGCTGGCCTATGTTGCGCTCCTGTGGCTTGCCGCACAGGCGCCCGACCTGCAGCCGGACGATCCCAATTCGGACGACGTGCGTCCGCCCGAGATCGCCGAGATCTACAAGACCGGGCTCCACTTCCTGCTGCCCATCGTGGTGCTGGTCTACTTCCTGATGATCGAGCAGAGATCGCCGGGCCTTTCGGCCTTCTGGGCGACCATGCTGCTGTTCGTCATCCTGCTGACCCAGCGCCCGCTCAAGGCGCTGTTCCGCGGGGAAAGCGATCTGGCCGCCCGTGCGAAATGGGGCGTCACCGACCTGATCCAGGGACTTATCGACGGGGCGCGCAACATGATCGGCATCGGGCTGGCCACGGCGACGGCAGGCGTGATCGTGGGCACCGTGACGCTGACCGGCGTGGGGCAGGTCATGGCCGACCTGGTAGAGTTCCTGTCGGGCGGCAACCTGATCCTGATGCTGATCATGGTGGCGGTCCTCAGCCTGATCCTTGGCATGGGGCTGCCGACCACGGCCAACTACATCGTCGTGAGTTCGCTGATGGCGGCAGTGGTGGTCGAGCTTGGCGCGCAGTCGGGGCTGATCGTGCCACTGATCGCGGTGCACCTCTTCGTCTTCTACTTCGGGATCATGGCCGACGTGACGCCGCCGGTGGGACTGGCGAGCTTCGCGGCCGCCGCCGTCTCTGGCGGGGACGCGATCCGCACGGGCTTTGCCGCGTTCTTCTACTCGCTGCGCACGGTCGTCCTGCCCTTCTTCTTCATCTTCAACACAGACCTGCTGCTGATCGACGTGACATGGACGCAGGGGATCTTCACCTTCGTGGTGGCCACCGCGGCGATCCTGATCTTCACCGCAGGCACCATGGGCTGGTTCGTGACCAAGAACCGCATCCACGAGAGCCTTGCGCTCATCCTGATCGCCTTCGCGCTCTTCCGGCCCGGCTTCTTCATGGACCAGATCCAGCCGCCCTTCCGGACGATCGATCCCGCCAACCTGGCGCAGGCGCTGGAGGAGACCGCGCCCGGCGACGAGTTGCGCATCGTCGTCTCCGGACCCGATTTCGACACCGGCGAGATCAGGCAGACGACCCTCGTGCTGCCGGTCGAACGCGAGGCGCCGGGCGAGGAGCTGCTGGACGCGTTCGGCTTCGTGCTGGTGCCGCTGGAGTCGGGCGAGGTCAGCTTCGAGGAGCCGATCTTCGGCACGCCCTTCTCCGAGACCTTCCGCGACTTCGATTTCTACGCCGACCGGCCGATGACCATCGACAGCGTGCAGGCGCCGGCCGAGCAGCTTCCCAAGGAGCTGATATTCATCCCTGCGCTGCTGCTGCTGGGGCTGGTCGCCCTTGTGCAGCGCGCCCGGATGCCCCGGCGCCCCGAGAAGACGGAGGTGCCCGCATGACCGGCCCGGTGCTCTGTGCGGTCGATATCTCGAACGAGAATCGCGACATTCACGTGCTGGAAGAGGCGGCGCGGCTCGCCGGGCTCTACGGCGCGCAGCTTGACGTGATCACCGTGGTGCCCGACTACGGCATGAGCGTGGTCAGCAACTTCTTTGACAAGTCCCATCACGACAAGGCGGTCGGGGAGGCGCGGCGGCGGCTCAACGACCTGGTGGAACGTGCCCTTGGGGCGGAGGCCAACGCGAAGGTCCGCCACATCGTCGCCACCGGCAACGCCTACGAGGAAATCCTGCACGTGGCGCGCGCCGACGGCGCGCGGCTGATCGTGGTCGGCGCGCACAAGCCCGATTTCAAGGACTATCTTCTGGGCCCGAACGCGTCGCGGATCGTGCGGCACTCGGACTGCTCGGTGCATGTGGTGCGCTGAGCCCGCCGCCGGCTCCGCAACCGGGGCAAGGGGGGCTGTCTGCCCCCCCCTCTGCCGCTCGCGCGGCATTCACCCCCCCGAGGGTATTTCCCGCAAGAGGAAGGACGAGGCTGGCAGTCGTCGATCGGGCGGCTCTGGCGCCCGAGAGGGACCAAGCCGCCCGACCATCGGGCATCCGCGCGGGCCGATCTATTCGTCGGGCAGGTTCTGGCGATGATGAGCGGAAAGGAAACAGCAGGAGCGATTGAGTGAGCGAGGATGTCGACTGGGCGCAGGTCACCCGCTACCTCGATGACCTCTACATGGCATCCCACGGTCTGGAGCGGATGTTTCCCGGGCGCAAGTTCACACTCGACGGTCATCTCGTCGGCAGCATCGGCGAGGTGGTCGCCGCCTACATCTTCGATCTGGACCTGAACCCGGCTTCGACCCTCGGTCACGATGCAACGGCCCCTGACGGCAGAAACGTCGAGATCAAGCTCACACAGGGCCGCAGCGTGGCGATCCGACACGAGCCGGAACACTTGATCGTTCTGCACCGTCCAAAGGGCGGTCCGATGCGGATCGTGTTCAACGGGCCGGGCGCGCTGGCTTGGGCCGCGGCGAGCAAGATGCAGAAAAATGGGGCGCGACCTATCTTTCTGACTCGGCTCTCGCAGGTGGCAGCGAGCGCCGCCGCCGTTGAGCAACTGCCCGTCGTGCGGGCGCCCCCGGTCTGACGCCCGGCTTTGAGACGGGGCTCTCTCGTGACCGCTTCGCAGCCTGCGTTCGAGCGGCGCCGGATCGCCGCTTTGCTCGGCCACTCGCCAGTTGCGCCGGGCTTTCCGGCCCCAGGCGGCTGCCGCCAGGCGTAGACGTCGGAAATCACGGTGATCGATGCTCCTACGCACCGCCGAGCTGAAGCGCGCGCCCCCGACACACATCCGCCTTTTCCGCTTGACCCCCGCCCGCGCCTCGCCTATCTCCCGCGTCGCTCGTGGCGGAGTAGCTCAGTTGGTTAGAGCAGCGGAATCATAATCCGCGTGTCGGGGG
>NZ_JBKHAQ010000106.1:0-9665 GCF_046542825.1 Rhodosalinus sp.
CCGCGATCACGCCCTCGGCGATGATGTCGCAGCGCATGATGCCGCCGAAGATGTTGACGAGGATGCCCTTCACGTTCGGGTCGGAGGTGATGATCTTGAACGCCTCGGTCACCTTCTCCTTGCTGGCGCCCCCGCCCACGTCGAGGAAGTTGGCGGGCTCGGCGCCGTAGAGCTTGATGATGTCCATCGTCGCCATGGCAAGGCCCGCGCCGTTGACCATGCAGCCGATCTCGCCATCCAGCGCGATATAGTTCAGGTCATACTTGGAGGCGGCGAGTTCCTTGGGGTCTTCCTCGGACTCGTCCCGCAAGGACGCGATATCCGCATGGCGGTAGAGCGCGTTCGAGTCGAAGCCCATCTTGGCGTCGAGGCACTTGAGATCCCCCTCGTCGGTGACGATCAGCGGGTTGATCTCCAGCATGTCCATGTCCTTGTCCACGAACAGCCGGTAGAGCGTGCCCATCAGGCTCACGCACTGCTTGACCTGCTTGCCCTCCAGCCCCAGCGCATAGGCGATGCGGCGGCCGTGGAACGGCTGGTAGCCGGTCACGGGATCGACGGAGAAGGACAGGATCTTCTCGGGCGTGCTGGCCGCCACCTCCTCGATGTCCATGCCGCCCTCGGTCGAGCACACGTAGGAGACGCGGCTGGTCACCCGGTCGACCAGCAGCGCGAGGTAGAGCTCGCGCTCGATGCCCGAACCGTCCTCGATGTAGATGCGGCCGACTTCCTTGCCGGCCGGGCCGGTCTGATGCGTGACCAGCGTGCGGCCGAGCATCCGCCGCGCCTCTTCGGCGGCCTCCTCGACCGACTTCGCGAGGCGCACGCCGCCCTTCTCGCCGGCGCCCGCTTCCTTGAAGTGGCCCTTGCCGCGGCCGCCTGCGTGGATTTGCGCCTTGACGACCCAGAGGGGCCCGTCAAGCTCGCCCGCCGCGGTCTTGGCCTCTTCGGCGCGCATCACGACGCGCCCGTCGCTCACCGGCGCGCCGTAGTCACGCAGGAGCGCCTTGGCCTGGTATTCGTGGATGTTCATGGATCACTGTCCCGGTCTGTGCACGGTCGCATCCCGGCCTATACGCTCCGCGCCCCGGCGTGAAAGGGGGTTTCCGCCTGCGAGGAGGGTTTTCTGAGGGTTTGAGGCCAAAAAAGGAAAATTGTGATCACACCAAAAAAGCATGTGATCACGATACCTGCGCCTGCTGAACGGCTCCTGTGTGCGTCATGAATCGAAGGCCGGCGGATCGAATCGAGCCAGAATGCGGGAGCGCAGCCACTTCGGCGACCAGGCCAGCAGCCGCTCGACGGACCTGGGCCGCGGACCCGACCAGATCGGCATGTTCGGATAGCCGGGGTAGGTCACGTCGTTGCGGATCAGCCGGTCGAGCGCGCGGGCCTGATCGTAGCCCAGAACCGACTGCACGTCATAGGCCGCGTCCGGATGCTGCAGAAACCGCTTCTCCCGGTAGAGCCGGGGCAGGTGCAGGATCCTCGGGGCGCTCATGTTGTCGGGTCGCCCCGGCAGGCTGCGCGGGTGCATGAAGTTGTAGTCCTCCGACAGCACATGCACCCGAAGCTCCGACCGGTACATCAACTGGCGCAGGATCGGCTGGTCGAAGCGGCTTTCGCTTTCTCTCGTCCGCGTCTCCCATTCGTGCATCAGGCGCTGGGCGGCGTCGCCGGCGCGCAGGCCGACGACGCCGCTGTTGAACGAGGAAAAAGCGTTCGGAAGCGCCGGACCATAGGGCGTGCGTGCCGGCCTGGACATGCGCGCGGCCTCCTGGCAGAGCGCGATGTCGTAGTGCTCCAGGATCTCGAAAACGTCGCCAAGGTCGGTCAGGACGATGACGTCGCAATCAAGATAGAGCGTCCGCGAGAAGCGGGAGCGGCGCAGCGCCTCCATCTTGGGGCGGAACCACCGTGTCTCGACCTTGTGGACCGCGTCGAAGACCGGGGGCCGCCCGGCGTGAAATCCCGGCATCTCGGTGTAGAGGTCGATCGGGATCTCTGGCATCGCCCGGCGCAGCGAAAGCGCCGCGCGCCGGGCGAGAATGTTGTAGCTCTGTCCGGTCGCGGCGAAGATGATGCCGGCGCCGGGCATGGAATCACGCCAGGCTCTCGTCGATGCCCTTGCAGGCAGAGACCAGCCCGCGCACGGCGTCGACGGAACTGTCGAACATCTTCTGCTCGTCCTTGTTCAGCTTGATGTCCACGATGCGCTCGATGCCGCCCGCGCCGATCACCGTGGGCACCCCGACATAAAGACCGTCGAGGCCGAACTCGCCATCGCACCAGGCGGCGCAGGGCAGCAGGCGCTTCTGGTCCTTGAGGTAGGCCTCGGCCATCTCGATGGCGCTGGTGGCCGGCGCGTAATAGGCAGAGCCGGTCTTCAGCAGGCCCACGATCTCGGCGCCGCCGTCGCGGGTGCGCTGCACGATGGCGTCGAGCTTGTCCTGCGTGGTCCAGCCCATCTCGACCAGGTCGGGCAGGGGGATGCCCGCGACCGTCGAATAGCGGGTGAGCGGCACCATCGTGTCGCCGTGCCCGCCGAGGACGAAGGCGGTCACGTCCTTCATCGACACGTTGAACTCCAGGCTCAGGAAATGCCGGAAGCGCGCGCTGTCCAGAACGCCCGCCATGCCGCAGACCTTCGCGTGCGGCAGGCCCGAGAACTCGCGCAGCGCCCAGACCATCGCGTCGAGCGGGTTGGTGATGCAGATGACGAAGGCGTCCGGCGCGTTCTCGCGGATGCCCTCGCCCACGGCCTTCATCACCTTGAGATTGATGCCCAGCAGGTCGTCGCGGCTCATCCCCGGCTTGCGCGGCACGCCGGCGGTGACGATGCAGACGTCGGCGCCTGCGATGTCGGCATAGTCCTGCGTTCCCCTGAGCGCGGCGTCGAAGCCCTCGGACGGGCCGGATTCCGCGATGTCCAGCGCCTTGCCCTCCGGCACGCCCTCGGCGATGTCGAACAGCACGACGTCGCCCAATTCCTTCATCGCCGCGAGGTGGGCGAGCGTGCCGCCGATCTGCCCCGCACCGATGAGCGCGATCCTGGGTCTGGCCATGAGAAGTCACTCCGCTTCATTGCGATCGGCGCATGGCCTAGAGCTTCGGTTCCCCGCGCGCAAGAGCGGGTGATCGCGGTGCCGGCCCGTGCACGCGCTGGCGGCATCGCCGCCGCCGCGCTAAGCCTGCGGGGTCAGGGAGGAATCCGGCCGATGGAGTGGGACGTGCAGGTCTTTGCGCTGGCCGCGGTCGCGGTGGCCTTCGCGGGCGTGTCCAAGGGCGGCTTCGGCTCGGGCGCGGCCTTCGCCTCGGCCGCGATTCTGGCGCTGGTGATGCCGCCGGGACAGGCGCTGGGGATCATGCTGCCGCTTCTGATGCTGATCGATCTGGCCACGCTGCGGCCCTACTGGCGGCGCTGGGACTGGGCGGCCGGGCGGCTGCTGATCCTTGGTGCGCTTCCGGGCGTGGCGCTGGGCGTGGGTCTCTGGCAGGTGGCGAACGACGACGTGATCCGTTTCCTGATCGGGGCGATCGCGCTGGCCTTCGTCGCCTGGCGTCTTGCCGAGGCGCGCGGCCTGATCCGTCCGGCCCTGCGGCGGCTGGGCCCCGGCTGGGGCCTGGCTGCCGGGCTGACGGCGGGCTTCACCAGCTTCGTGAGCCACGCGGGCGGACCGCCCGCGGCCGTCTATCTGCTGTCAGGCCAGACGGACAAGACGACCTTCCAGGCGACCACCGTGCTGGTCTTCTGGATCATCAACATCGCCAAGGCGGTGCCCTACGGCGTTCTGGGCATCTTCACCGCCGAGACGCTGGCTGCGAATGTCGTTCTGGCGCCCTTCGCGCTCTTCGGCGCCTGGGCGGGGGTCAAGGCGCATTTCCTGGTGCCGGAGCGCACCTTCTTTCTGCTGACCTATCTGCTGCTGTCGATCACGGGGGCCAAGCTGATCTGGGACGCGCTTGCCTAGCCAGGCGCACCCGGCAGCGCGGCGGGACGCGCGGCGAAGGCCCCGCCGGCCGCCACAAGGCAGGTCAGGTCCGCCGCGGTGGTCGCGGTGATCGTCCAGCTTCCGGTCTCGTCGCTGGCGTGCAGTTCCATCAGAACTTCGCTGCCGCTCAGTCCCATCGCGCGGCGCGATTCGCCGAAGCGTCCCTCCAGATGCGCCAACACCTCGGCGCGCGGGCCGCATTGCGGTGCCTGGCTACCCTCGGCATCGGTTGCTGCCGTCGTCGCGGCAAGCGCTATCAGCCCCAGTCCCGTGGCATGAATGACAATCTCTCTCATCGCGGGTCTCCTGATCCGTTGCATGACGCATGTCGCGCAAGCCTTTGCAAGGATGCGGGAAAGAGGTTAATCGCCCGGCCCCTCGCCGCGCGTTGCGCCGGAAAAGATGCTGCGCCTGCGAAATCGGGGCTTGAACCCGGCGCCTGAAAATGGCCCATAGGCGCGCAACTTTGTTGCGGAGGACAGGTCATGGACGAACGATCGCGCCCCTACCGATCGGTGCTCTACATCCCCGGCTCGAAGGAGCGCGCGCTGGAGAAGGCGCGCGGCCTGCCCGTGGATGCGATCATCTTCGACCTGGAGGACGCCGTCGCGCCGGATGCCAAGGAAGAGGCGCGGGAGACGCTGCGCAAGGAGCTCGACGCCGGCGGCTACGGCAACAAGGCGCGGCTTGTGCGGGTGAACGGGCTGGAGACCGCCTGGGGCGCGGCCGACATCGCGGCGGTGAAGGGGGGCGAGTTCGACGGCCTGCTTCTGCCCAAGGTGGGCGGGCCGGGCGATCTTGACCGCGCGGCGGAACTCCTGGGCGAGGACACGCCGCTCTGGGCGATGATGGAGACGCCGCGCGGCATCCTGAACGCCGCCGCCATCGCTGCGCATCCGCGGCTTGCGGGCTTCGTGGCCGGCACCAACGACCTTGCCAAGGAGCTGGGCTGCGCCATGCGCGCCGACCGGCTGCCGATGCTTTACGCGCTGGAGGCGATGCTGATGGCCGCGCGGGCGGAAGGCAAGGTCGCTGTGGACGGCGTGTTCAACCACTTCCGCGACGACGACGGGCTGCGTGCGGAATGCGAGCAGGGCCGCGACCTGGGCTTCGACGGCAAGACGCTGATCCATCCCGCGCAGGTCGCCACGGCCAACGCGGTCTTTGCCCCTGCGGCCGAGGACATCGAAATGGCCCGCCGCCAGATCGAGGCCTTCGACCAGGCGCAGGCCCGCGGCGAGGGCGTTGCCGTGGTGGACGGCCGTATCGTCGAGAACCTGCACGTGGAGACCGCGCGCCGCACGCTGGCAAAGGCGGAGGCCATTGCGGCGCTCGCCCATTGATCTAGGGTGGCGCCCGCAAACGCGAGGGGAGACAGGCGATGGGATGGGTTCTTCTGGTGGCAGGCCTTGTTCTGTGGACAGGCGCGCATCTTTTCAAGCGCGTCGCGCCCGGGGCGCGGGCGGGCATGGGCGACCGCGGCAAGCTCCTGGTCGCGGTGCTGGTGCTCGCCTCGGTCGCGCTGATGGTGTTCGGCTATCGCGATGCCTACGGCCCCGTCTGGTGGGGCAGGCACCCGGCCACCGTGGGGATTAACAACCTTCTGAACCTGTTCGCGGTCTATCTCTTCGCCGCCTCGGGCATGAAGACGCGGATCACCGCTTATATCCGCCACCCGCAACTGACCGCCATCAAGGCCTGGGCGGTGGGCCATCTGCTGGTCAACGGCGATCTGGCCTCGTTCATCCTCTTCGGTGGGCTGCTGGCCTGGGCGGTGGTCGAGGTGATCCTGATCAACCGGCAGACCGCGCGCCCCGCGCCGCCGCCGCCGGCCTCGATCGGCAAGGAGATCGGCGCCGTGGTGGGCACGCTGGTGGTCTATGGCCTGATCGCCTGGGTGCACTACTGGTTCGGCTATCCGGCCTTCGGGTGATCTTCATGCGCCTTTACCGCTTCCTCACCGCCGACGACACCAGCGCCTTCTGCCACAAGGTGACCGCCGCGCTGAACGCGGGCTGGGAGCTCTACGGCGACCCGACCTATGCCTATGACGCCGGCAACGGCGTGATGCGCTGCGGGCAGGCGGTGGTGAAGGAGGTGGCGGGCGACTATCACCCCGACCTCAAGCTGGGAGAACTCTGAGATGCCCAAGGACAAGCCCGCCAGGATCAAGACCAATCCAGGCCGCTTCTTCGAGGACTACACGGTGGGCGAGGTGATCCCGCACGCCGTGCCGCGCACGATCTCGGGCGGCGAGCGGGCGATCTATCACGCGCTCTACCCGGCGCGGCACGCGCTTTATTCCTCGGACGAGTTCGCGCGCGTCTGCGGGCTGCCTTCGAGCCCGGTGGACGACCTCGCCGCCTTTCACATCGTCTTCGGCAAGTCGGTGCCCGACATCTCGCTCAACGCGGTGGCGAACCTGGGCTATGCCGAGGCGCGCTGGCTGCGGCCCGTCTATGCGGGCGACACGCTGCGCGCCTCGTCCGAGGTGATCGGGCTGAAGCAGAACAGCTCCGGCAAGACGGGCGTGGTCTACGTGAAGACCACGGGTTTCAACCAGCACGGGCTGCCGATGATGGAGTTCAAGCGCTGGGTCATGGTGCGCAAGCGCGATGCGGAAGCGCCCGCGCCCGAGCCGGTGGCGCCCGACCTGGCCCCGCATGTCGCGGCCGAGGAACTGGTGATTCCCGCGGGGCTCGACTTCACGCAATACGATTTCGGCCTCGCGGGCGAGCCGCACCGCCTGTCGGACTACGAGGTGGGCGAGACGATCGACCACGTCGACGGCGTGACGCTGGAAGAGGCCGAGCACATGATGGCCACGCGGCTCTGGCAGAACACCTCGAAGACCCATTTCGACGCGACGCCCCGCGCGGACGGCAAGCGGCTGATCTACGGCGGCCACGTCATCAGCATGGCGCGCGCGCTGTCGTTCAACGGGCTGGCCAACGCGCAGATGATCGCCGGAATCAACGCGGGCACTCATGCCAATCCCTGTTTCGCGGGCGACACGGTGCGTGCCTGGTCCGAGGTGCTGGACATGGCCGAGACGCCGGCGCCCGGCGTCGGCGCGATCCGGCTGCGGCTGGTGGCGACCAAGGGCGGCGCGCCCTTCACGCTCAGGGGCGACGACGGCAAGTATCTGTCCCATGTGCTTCTGGACCTAGATTACTGGGCCTTGATGCCTTTGTGATCGTGTCCGGGCCGCGGCCTGGGCTAGGCTTGACCCATGCGCCGCCTGCTGCTTGCCGCCACGATGCTCTGGACCGCCCCGGCGGCGGCCTGCGACCTTGCGCTGCTGCTTGCCGTGGACGTCTCGGGCTCGGTGGACGAGGACGAGTGGCGCATCCAGCGCGACGGGCTGGCCGCTGCGCTGCGCGACGGGCTGGTGGCAGAGGCGCTGGTCGCGGCAGAGGCGCAGGTGGCGCTCATGCAGTGGACCGGGACGGGGCGGCAGCGTGTCACGATGCCCTGGACGCGGATCGCCGATTTCGCCGCCGCGGATGCCCTGGCCGGCCGGGTGGCACGGGAGCGGCGGATCTGGCGCAATTTCTCCACCGCGGTCGGCGAGGCGCTGCAGGTCGGGCTGGCCGAGATGGCGCAGGTCGCGCACTGCCGGCGCATGGTGATCGACATCTCGGGCGACGGGCGGTCGAACGAGGGCGTGCCGCCGGCCGAGGTGCGCGGACGGCTCGAGCTTGCGGGAATCACGGTCAACGCGCTGGTCATCGAGGGAGACGAACCGGACCTGACGGGCTGGTACTGGGAAAACGTGATCACGGGGGAGGGCGCCTTTGTCGTCACCGCCAACGGCTACGAGGACTATCCCGACCGCATCCGTCAGAAATTGATCCGGGAAACGGCACGGCAGATTTCCTCCGCTGCCGGACGTGACCGATGATGTGATCACGCTTTTAAAAAGTGTGATCACAAATGGCGAGGATTCCGGACGAAACCGCGAAAAATCCGGGCGGGCCGGCCATCTGACCCGGTGACACCGCCGCCAAATGCGCTATCACCAACAGCGGAGACCGAAAGGACAATGCCATGGCAGACGTCAACAGAGGCAACCGCCCGCTCTCGCCCCATCTACAGGTGTATCGCCCGCAGCTCACCTCGGTGACCTCGATCTTCGTGCGGATCACCGGCAACGGCCTGATCGTGGGCGCGCTGATGGTGGTATGGTGGCTGCTCGCCGCCGCGACGGGACCGGAACATTTCGCCACGGCAGACGCGGTGCTGCGCAGCTGGTTCGGCGACATCGTCCTTTTCCTGTCGCTCTGGGCGCTGTGGTATCACACGCTGGGCGGTATCCGGCACCTGATCTGGGATTCGGGCCGGGGGCTCGACCTGAAATCCAGCTACACGATGGGCTACATCATGATCGGCGGCTCTGTGCTGCTGACGATCTTCACCGTTCTCGTGATCTGAGGGAGGCAGCGATGCGCATTCTCACCGCCCGCAAGCGCGCCGAGGGTCTTGGCGCCGCCAAGTCCGGCACCGAGCATCACTGGAGCATGATCATCTCTTCCGCGGCGCTGATCGGGCTGATCCCCGCCTTCGTCTTCACCTTCGGGCAGGCGCTGGGCGGCACCCACGAAGAGGTGATTGCCTATTACCAGCGGCCGTTCCCGGCGATCGTGGCGATCCTGACCTTCCTCGTGGGCTTCATCCACTTCCGCGGCGGTGTTCAGACCATGATCGAGGACTATGTGCACGGCACGCGGCAGAAGGTGCTGATCGTTCTGGCAATCTGTGTCAGCTACGCCGCCGCCGCGACCGGCATCTTCGCCGTGGCGAAGATCGCCCTCTGACAGGACCGGAGACCGATAATGGCCGCATACGAATACGAAACGCATGTCTATGACGTGGTGGTGGTTGGCGCCGGGGGATCGGGCCTGCGCGCGACGCTGGGCATGGCCGAACAGGGGCTGCGCACGGCCTGCGTGACCAAGGTCTTCCCGACCCGGTCGCACACGGTGGCGGCCCAGGGCGGCATCGCGGCATCGCTCGGCAACATGGGGCCCGACCACTGGCAGTGGCACATGTACGATACGGTGAAAGGCTCCGACTGGCTGGGCGACACCGACGCGATGGAATACCTCGCCCGCGAGGCGCCCAAGGCGGTCTACGAACTGGAACACTACGGCGTGCCGTTCTCGCGCACGGAGGACGGCCGCATCTATCAGCGTCCCTTCGGCGGGCATACCACCGAGTTCGGCGAGGGGCCGCCGGTGCAGCGCACCTGCGCCGCCGCCGACCGCACGGGCCACGCCATCCTGCACACGCTCTACGGCCGCTCGCTGAAGGAAAAGGCCGAGTTCTTCATCGAATACTTCGCCATCGACCTGCTGATGAGCGATGACGGCCGCTGCGAGGGCGTGCTGTGCTGGCGGCTGGACGACGGCACCATGCATGTCTTCGCCGCGAAGATGGTCGTGCTGGCCACCGGCGGCTACGGGCGTGCCTATTTCTCGGCTACCTCGGCGCATACCTGCACGGGCGACGGCGGCGGCATGATCGCGCGCGCGGGCCTGCCGCTGCAGGACATGGAGTTCGTCCAGTTCCACCCCACCGGCATCTACGGCTCCGGCTGCCTCATCACCGAAGGCGCCCGCGGCGAGGGCGGGTATCTGACGAACTCCGAGGGCGAGCGCTTCATGGAGCGCT
>NZ_JBKHAQ010000014.1:0-38870 GCF_046542825.1 Rhodosalinus sp.
TGCGGCCTCGGTGCCGGGCGGCCGAGGGGCATCGCCCGCGTCCCCGGGGCGCGACACGGCGCCAGACTCCGGATCGCCCAGAGCCACATCCGCACTGTCCGAGGCGCCCGGCGGGACGGCGATCCTGTCGTCGGACAGGTCGGTGTCCGGCGCCTCGGCGGCCCGGCGCGCGGCATCGTCCAGTGCCGCGGGCGCATCGGGATCCAGTGCCGCGGTGCCCGGTGGCGCGCCGGGCCGTTCGGGCCCCTCCGGCGCCGGTCGCGCCGGCACCCCGGGCGATCTGCCGGTGCCTGCCGGCGCGTCAAGGCCGGCGAGATCCTCGCCGGTCTCCCTGGCGGGCTGCGCCGGCGTGGCGGGTCGCGCGGGCCCGGCCTCTGCCCCGGGCGCCTGCGGGGCATCCCCGGCGGCCCCGGTGCGCGGCCCGGCGCTTGCATCCGAAGGGCCCGCCGTGACACCCGCGCCCTCTGCGGCGGCGGCCGGGGGCGACATCCCGTCTGCGGGGGCGCCCGTCTCGGGCACCTCGGCCGCGCGGCGGGCGGCATCCTCCAGCGCGGCGGGGTCATCCGGCGCCGGCGCGTCGGCCCGCGGCGCGTCCTCGGGCGCGTCGGGAAGCGCCTCGGCGGAAGGCAACTCGGCCGGGCGATCCTCCCGCGCCGCCTCGAACAGCGATCCCGCCGGCGCGGAGAGATCCGTCCCGGCCTCCGCGCCCGTGGGCGCGCGCCGCTCTTCGGCCGGGGTGTCCCCGCCCGGGTCGGACGGTGCAGCCTGCGTATCCTCGTCGGCCTCCGCCTGCGCGGGCGCGCCGGCCGTTCCACCCACGGACCGCGCCGCGTCCGGATCCCCTGCCCGCTCGGCAGGCGCCCCGCGTTCGGGCGGCGGCCCTGCGACAAAGGCGAGACCGGCGGCCCCCAGCGCGACGACCGCCGCGCCAACGATGAAACCTGAGACTGCCCCGCGTGCCACTGCCTGCGTCCTCTTGCCCGTTGTGCCCCTGTCGCGGCCCTGCCCCGGCCGCCGCCTGCCCCCCTTGACGGTGTTGCGCAAGCCTGAGCATGTATAGCGCGACAGGGGCGTTCCCCTCCACCCCTTCGTGCAGACGGGCCGCACATGCTGCTGCAGTTCCACAACTGGGTCGTTCTCTCGTCGGCAGGCGCCCGCAACCGGGGCGGGCGGGGCTGCGGCACCTGCGGTCTTGGTCCGCATCGCGTCTCCGCCTGCGCCGCCGCCGGATGACCGAAAGCCTCAAGCCGCTGATCGGCCTCGCGGCCGAGCGTCCGCTGACCGTGGCCGAGGCCGAGGGCGCCTTTCGCTGCCTCTTCGAGGGCGAGGCCACGCCGGCGCAGATGGGCGGCTTCCTGATGGCCCTGCGCACGCGGGGCGAAACGGTGGACGAATACGCAGCCGCCGCGGCCGTGATGCGCGCCAAGTGCCACCGGGTGGCGGCGCCGGCGGGCGCGATGGACATCGTGGGCACCGGCGGCGATGGCAAGGGCACGCTGAACATCTCGACCGCCGCCGCCTTCGTCGTGGCAGCTGCCGGCGTGCCGGTCGCCAAGCACGGCAACCGCAACCTCAGCTCGAAATCCGGCGCGGCGGACGCGCTGTCGCAGATGGGCGTGAACGTGATGGTGCACGCCCCCGTGGTCGAGCGCGCGCTGGCAGAGGTCGGCATCGGCTTCATGATGGCGCCGATGCACCACCCCGCGATGGCGCACGTCGGCCCGGTGCGGGCCGAGCTTGGCACGCGCACGATCTTCAACATCCTGGGCCCGCTCACCAATCCGGCGGGCGTGGCGCGCCAGCTCACCGGCGCCTTCTCGGCCGCGCTTCTGCGCCCGATGGCCGAGACGCTGAAGCGCCTGGGATCCGAGCGCGCCTGGCTCGTGCACGGCGGCGACGGCACCGACGAGATCAGCATCGCCGGGCCCACGCGGCTGGTCGCGCTCGAGGAAGACGGCAGCATCGAGGAACGCGAGCTGCACCCCGAGGACTTCGGCCTTGCCCCGCAGCCCTTCGAGTCGATCCTTGGCGGCACGCCCGCGGAGAACGCGTCCGCGTTTCGCGCGTTGCTAGCCGGAGCGCCCTCTGCCTACCGCGACGCGGTGCTGCTGAACGCCGCGGCGGCGCTGATCGTCGCGGGGCGGGCTGGGGATGCCGCCGAAGGCGTTGCGATGGCCGCCGAAAGCATCGACAGCGGAGCGGCGCTCGGCAAGGTCGAGGCGCTCGCCCGCATCACGAAGGAAGCCAAATGACCGATACCGTTCTGGACCGCATCGCCGCCTACAAGCTCGAGGAGATTGCCGCCTGCAAGGCCGCGAAGCCGCTCGAGGAAGTCGATGCGGAAGCGCGCGCCGCGCCCGCGGTTCGCTCCTTTGCAGAGGCGTTGTTGCAGGCGTCCAAGACGGGCTACGGGCTGATCGCGGAAATCAAGAAGGCCTCGCCGTCAAAGGGGCTGATCCGCGATCCCTTCGACCCGGCCGAGCTGGCCGCAGCCTACGAGGCCGGCGGCGCCGCCTGTCTTTCGGTGCTGACCGACGCGCCGAGCTTCCAGGGATCGAAATCCGACCTGACCGAGGCGCGCGGGGCCTGTTCGCTGCCCGTCCTGCGCAAGGATTTCCTCTACGATCCCTATCAGGTGGCCGAGGCCCGCGCGCTGGGGGCGGACTGCATCCTGATCATCATGGCCGCCGTGTCGGACGCGCAGGCCGCCGAGCTGGAAGCCGCGGCGCAGGACTGGGGCATGGACGCGCTGATCGAGGTGCATGACGATGCGGACCTCGAACGCGCGGCGAAGCTTTCCTCGCGCCTGCTGGGGATCAACAACCGCGACCTCAGGACCTTCGAGACCTCGCTCGACGTGACCCGCAAACTGGTGCGCCATGTGCCTGCCGACCGTATCGTGGTGTCTGAAAGCGGCCTTGCCACGGCGGACGACCTGGCCGACATCGCGCGCTACGGCACGCGCTGCTTCCTGATCGGCGAAAGCCTGATGCGGGCCGAGGACGTGACGCAGGCGACAAGGGACCTGCTGGCGCGGCCCCTGATGCCCGGAGGGATGTAAGGCGCGCGATGCCCAGGCTGACCCATTTCGACGAGGCCGGCGCGGCGCGCATGGTCGACGTCTCGGACAAGCCCGAGACCGACCGCATCGCGCGCGCGGAGGCCTGGGTGCGCATGGCGCCCGAGACACTCGCGCTGATCGAGGAGGGCCGCGCGAAGAAAGGCGACGTTGCGGGCGTGGCGCGGCTGGCCGGGATCATGGGCGCGAAACGCACCGCCGATCTGATTCCGCTCTGCCATCCCCTGCCGCTGTCGTCGGTCACGCTGGACGTCGTGCCGGACCGTGACCTTCCCGGCCTGCGGCTGACCGCGACGGCCAGGACGACGGGACGCACCGGCGTCGAGATGGAGGCGCTGACCGCCGCCTCGGTCGCCGCGCTCACCGTCTACGACATGCTCAAGGCCGCCGACCGCGCGATGGAGATCGGCGGCCTGCGCGTGGTGCTCAAGGACGGCGGCAAGTCCGGCCGTTACGAGGCGCAATGATCTCCGTCGCCGAGGCGCTGGAACGGCTCTTCGCGCTGGTCGCGCCGCTGGAGCCCGAGACCGTGCCGCTGCGCGTCGCCGCGGGCCGCGTGCTGGCCGAGGACGCGACAGCCCTGCGCGACCAGCCCCCCTTTCCCGCCTCGGCCATGGACGGCTACGCCGTGCGCGGCGACGCGGTGGCGCCGGGCGCACGCTTCACCGTGATCGGAGAGGCGCCCGCCGGCCGCCGTTTCGCGGGCCGCGTGGGGTCCGGCGAGGCGGTGCGCATCTTCACCGGCGCGCCGATGCCCGAGGGCACCGACCGCGTCGTGATCCAGGAGGACGTGACGCGCGAGGGCGACATGGCCACTGTAACCGGCACGCCGGGCCCCGGCCCGCACGTCCGCCCCGCGGGTGCGGATTTTCGCGCGGGCGACCGGGTGGCCGCCCCGCGCCGGCTGTCGGCGGCCGATCTGGCCCTGCTGGCCGCGATGAACCTGCCGGAGGTCCGGGTGACGCGCCGGCCGTCGGTCGCGATCCTGTCCACCGGCGACGAGCTGGTGATGCCGGGCGAGGCCCCCGGCGACGATCAGATCGTGGCCTCCAACGTCTTCGCGCTTGCCGCGCTGCTCGAGGCCGAGGGGGCCGAGGCGCGCATCCTGCCCATCGCGCGCGACACCGAAAGCTCGCTGCGCGCCGGGCTGCAGCTGGCCCAGGGCGCGGACCTGATCCTGACGGTGGGCGGCGCCTCGGTCGGCGACCATGATCTCGTGGCGCCGGTCGCCGCGGCACTGGGGATGGACACGGCCTTCTACAAGGTGGCGATGCGCCCGGGAAAGCCCCTGATGGCGGGGCGGCTTGGGGCGTCGGCGATGATCGGGCTGCCGGGCAACCCGGTCTCGGCCATCGTCTGCGGCACGGTCTTCGTGGCGCCGGTGATCCGCAAGATGCTGGGCCTCGGCGCCGCGCCGGCACCGCGCCTGACCGCCCCCCTCGCCCGCGACATCGCGGCCAACGGCCCGCGCGAGCACTACATGCGCGCCCGCCTCGGGCCCGAGGGCCTCGAGCCCTTCGCCAGCCAGGACAGCGCGCTGCTGTCGCTGATGGCCGAGGCCGACGCGCTGCTGATCCGCCCACCCTCCGACGGGCCGCGCGCTGCGGGCGAGACGGTCGAATACCTGCCGCTGCCGCGCCCCTGACAGCACTCGTTGGGGATAAGCTTGACACAAAACGGGAACATGGGTAGAACATACCACAATCGAGGGTATCGGAGAGCACGGCCCATGCTGACCCGCAAGCAACTGGACCTCCTGCGCTTCATCAACGAGCGTGTGCAGCGCGACGGCGTCCCGCCCAGTTTCGACGAGATGAAGGAGGCGCTGGACCTGCGCTCGAAGTCCGGCATCCACCGGCTGATCACCGCGCTGGAAGAGCGCGGCTTCATCCGCCGCCTCGCCCACCGGGCCCGCGCCATCGAGATCGTGAAGCTGCCCGATAGTCTCGGACCGAAGGCGCAGGGCGGGCTGCGCGTGATCGAGGGCGACCGCGGCGCGAAGCCACGCGGCGCCCGCGCCCTGCCCGCCAGGGCGGATGTGCCGGCCGGCAGCGTCACCGAACTGCCGCTGCTGGGCCGGATCGCCGCCGGCACGCCGATCGAGGCCATAGCAGACGAAAACCCGCAGATCGCCGTGCCGGGCGCCATGCTGGCCGCCCAGGGCCGGCACTACGCGCTCGAGGTCAAGGGCGATTCGATGATCGAGGCTGGGATCAACGACGGTGATGTCGTGGTGATCCGGGAGACGTCCGATGCGCAGACCGGCGACATCGTCGTCGCGCAGGTGGAGGGGTATGAGGCCACGCTCAAGCGCTTCAGGCGCAAGGGCGAGATGATCCTGCTGGAGGCCGCGAACCCGGCCTACGAGACGCGCGTGCTTCCGCGCGGCAGCGTGAAGGTGCAGGGCAAACTCGTGGGCCTGATCCGCATGTACTGACGGCTCAGCGCCCGGAAGCCTCCAGCGCCGCAAGCCGTTCCGGCACGCCCCCCGCCCCGGCCGGGCTCCACAGCCGTCGCCCTTCGCGCAGCGTCGCGCTTTCGATCCGCACTCCCGCCTCGCCGGGGTAGAGCGCGAGACTGCCCGCGCCCTCCATCCTTGCCGCGTCTATCAGCAGGCAGGGCTGCGACGGGCCCTCGTAACGTTCGGTCAGCACGACGATCTCGCCCGGCGCGCAGCCGTCGAATCCCGCCACCCCGCGCTTGCTCCAGAGATGGCGCACCGGCCCGGCGTCTGGCCAGCGCGCGGCGGCCACCGCGCGCTCCGCCGCGTCACCGTCGTTCTCCAGCCAGACCGCGGCGGCGAATCCGGCACCGCGCGTCTTGCTGAGCGCGCGCCCCTCCTCCGTCATCACGCCGACCAAAGCGCCCCCTTCGGCGATCAGGATCGGCGGCCGCTCGGCCCCGGCCCAGAGCACGAGCGAGAGCGCGACCGGCGCGGCGCCCGCCCAGCGGGCGCGCCCCTGCCAGAGCATGACGAAGAGCGCGCCCACGGCCATCAGCGTCAGCACCACGCCGGGCGGCGCCGGGATAGGGCGCACCGCGCCCTCCAGCCCCGCGGCCCAATCCGCCACGCCAAGCATCCAGTCGAGCCCCAGCCCCATGACCCAGAGCGGCCATGCCTCCAGCCCCAGCGGCATCACCACCGCGGCGAGAACGCCGGCGGGGATGACCACCGTGCCCATCAGGGGAACGGACGCGAGGTTGGCGATCAGCCCGTAATGCGCGAACTGGTTGAAATGCGCCGCCGCGACCGGCGCTGTGGCCAGTCCCGCGACAGCAGAGGAGACGACGACCGCAGTCACAGGCCGCGTCCAGCGCGGCAATGCCGGAAGGTCGGCGTCGCGCAATGCGGCGAAGACCGCGACCAGCGCGGTCGTGGCGGCGAAGGACATCTGGAATCCGGGGCCCAGCAGCGCCTCCGGCTGCCAGGCGAGGATGATGAGCGCGGCCAGCGCGACGGCGCGCAGGCTGAAGGCGCGGCGGTCCAGCATCACCGCAACGAGCGCCACCGCCGCCATGACGAAGGCGCGCTCGGTCGCCACGTTGCCGCCCGAAAGGACAAGGTAGCCGGCCGCGGCGATCAACGCGCCGCCCGCCGCAATCTTCTTGGCCGGCAGGCGCGGACCCACGCGCGGCAGCAGCACCAGCCCCAGCCGGAGCACGGCAAAGACGAAGCCGGCCAGAAGCCCCATGTGCAGGCCCGAGATCGCCAGCAGATGCGCGAGGTTCGAGTCGCGCAAATCCTCGATGGTGGCAAGGCTCATCCCCGAGCGGTCGCCCGACAGGACGGCGGCGGCGAAGGCCCCCGCCTCTCCCGGCAAGGCCGCCTGCACGCGCGCCGACAGCCCCATGCGCGCGCGGGTGACGACAAGTTCGGCCCCCTCCGGCGGGGCCAGCAGCAGGACAGGCGTGCGCGCGTAGCCCACCGCGCCCAACCCCTGGAACCAGGCATGGCGGCGAAAGTCGAAGCCGCCGGGCTCTACCGGCCCCTGCGGCGGCGAGAGCCAGGCGGTCAGGATCGCGGTGGCCCCCGCGGGCGGCACGCGCTCCGCCGCCTCGCCATGCAGCGAGACGCGCACCCGGCCCGGCAGGCGCGCGGGATCGGTGCGTTCCAGAACCACCCGGTCGAGCGTCAGGCGTATGGCGTCCGAGGCGGAGCGGTCGATGGCGACCACGCGCCCCTCGATCGGACCGTAGTAGCGGAAGTCCAGCACCGGCGCGGCAACCAAATGCGCGCGCCCGCCCGCCAGCGCGAGCCCGGCGGCCACGAGCGCGGGCAGCCAGAGAAGCGGCGCCAGTGCGGGGCCGAGGCGCACCGCAAACCCACCTGCGGCCAGCGCCCCGACCCCGGCCGCAACGAGTGTCCATGGCGCCGGCTCGACCGGCAGGGCGAAATAGAGGCCGATGCCGCAGGCCAGCACGACCGGTGCCCAGGGAAAGAGATGACCCTGCTGGCGCAGCAGCACCCGCCAGAGCGCGCCGTCCTCTTCCATGCGCCTTGCCTCCGCCGGCACGACCGGCCGGGCTGCACATAGACCGTGCAAGGTTAACCGACGGTTAAGGGCCGCCCTGCGCCTTGTCCTGCGCAGCGCCCGCCGCTAGACAGGCGCCGCGTCCCGCGCGCCCCGCCTGACGACAAGGAGAAAATGCGCCGCATGACAGCCGAGGTCGTCACCCGCTTCGCCCCGTCGCCCACGGGATTCCTGCATATCGGCGGGGCACGCACCGCGCTCTTCAACTGGCTCTTCGCGCGCGGGCGCGGCGGGCGCTTCCTGCTCCGGATCGAGGACACGGACCGCGCGCGCTCGACCCCCGAGGCCACGCAGGCGATCCTCGACGGGCTCGACTGGCTGGGCCTCGACCACGACGGCGAGGCGGTGAGCCAGGCGGCGCGCGCGGACCGTCACGCCGCGGTCGCGCGGCAGATGCTGGCCGAGGGCACCGCCTACAAGTGCTTCGCCACGCAGGAGGAAATCGACGCCTTCCGCGAGGCGGCACGGGCCGAGGGGCGCTCGACCCTCTACCGCAGCCCGTGGCGCGACACCGACCCGGCGACGCACCCGGATGCTCCCTTTGTGATCCGGCTGAAGGCCCCGCGCGAGGGCGAGACGGTGATCGCGGACGCGGTGCAGGGCAATGTCACCATCCGCAACGATCAGCTTGACGACATGGTGCTGCTGCGCTCGGACGGCAGCCCGGTCTACATGCTGGCCGTCGTTGTGGACGATCACGACATGGGCGTGACGCATGTGATCCGGGGCGACGATCACCTCAACAACGCGGCGCGACAGATGCAGATCTATCGCGCGATGGGCTGGGAGGTGCCGGTCTGGGCGCATATTCCGCTGATCCACGGGCCGGACGGCAAGAAGCTGAGCAAGCGCCACGGCGCGGTGTCGCTGACCGAATACCGCGACATGGGCTATCCGGCGGCGGCGATGCGCAACTACCTTGCCCGCCTGGGGTGGAGCCACGGCGACCAGGAGGTCTTCTCCGACGCGGAACTCAAGTCGCTGTTCACGCTGGAGGGAATCAACAAGGCGCCTGCACGGCTCGACATGAAGAAGCTCGACAGCATCAGCGGGCGCAATATCGCGGCGGCGGAAGATGCTGCGCTGCTGCATGAGCTCAAGGAATTCATGGCCGCGACCGGGCGCCCGCCGCTCTCCGACCCGCAGGAACGGATGATGCTGGCGGCCATGCCGCAGCTCAAGGAGCGCGCAAAAACCTTCGTGGAACTCCTTGAAAAGGCAAATTTTCTCCTCGCGCAGCGCCCGATCGAACGAGACGAAAAGGCCGCGCAGGCACTTGACACTGTATCCCGCGGTATACTGTCGGAATTGACGCCGCAGCTGCGAAATGCTAGCTGGACGCGCGACGCGCTCGAGGCGGTCGCGACCCGGGCCGCAGAAGAGAACGGCATCAAGTTCGGCAAGCTGGCGGCGCCGCTGCGCGCCGCGCTCGCGGGCCGGACGGTCAGCCCGAGCGTCTTCGACATGATGCTGGTGCTGGGACGGGAGGAAACCCTGGCGCGGCTCGAAGAGGCCGCGGCGGGCAGGGACTGAAGGGGCCGGTGCGCCGGCCCGCGGTTTCGGGAATCAATCGCCCGGGCGTGCGCGCCACGGGCCCGAGAACGAGGGTATCCAAATGCCTGACAGCACCAAGTCGGCCAAGCTGACCATCGACGGCGACAGCTACGAGTTGCCGATGTTCAGCCCGACCGCAGGGCCCGACGTGATCGACATCCGCAAGCTCTATGCGCAGGCGGGCGTGTTCACCTACGATCCCGGCTACACCTCCACCGCGTCCTGCGACTCGACCATAACCTTCATCGACGGGGACAAGGGCGAACTGCTGCACCGCGGCTACCCGATCGACCAGCTGGCGGAAAAGTCGCATTACCTGGAGGTGTGCTACCTGCTGCTTTACGGCGAGCTGCCCTCTGCCGCGCAGCTCGAGGATTTCGAAAACCGCGTCACAATGCACACCATGCTGCATGAGCAGATGCAGAACTTCTTCCGTGGCTTCCGCCGTGACGCGCATCCGATGGCCATCATGGTCGGCGTGGTGGGCGCGATGTCGGCCTTCTACCACGACTCGACGGATATTTCGGACCCGTGGCAGCGCGAGGTCGCCTCGATCCGGCTGATCGCCAAGATGCCGACGATCGCCGCCTGGGCCTACAAGTATTCCATCGGCCAGCCCTTCGTCTATCCGCGCAACGATCTCGACTACGCGTCGAACTTCCTGCGGATGTGCTTTGCCGTGCCGGCCGAGGAGTATCAGGTCAACCCGATCCTCAGCCGTGCGATGGACCGCATCTTCACCCTGCACGCGGACCACGAACAGAATGCCTCGACCTCGACGGTGCGGCTGGCCTCGTCCTCGGGGGCCAATCCCTTCGCCTGCATCGCAGCCGGCATCGCCTGTCTCTGGGGGCCCGCGCACGGCGGCGCGAACCAGGCCTGCCTGGAGATGCTCAAGCAGATCGGCGAGGTCGAGAACATCCCCGACTACATCGAGCGCGCGAAGGACAAGAACGACCCCTTCCGCCTGATGGGCTTCGGCCACCGGGTCTACAAGAACTTCGACCCGCGCGCGAAGGTGATGAAGCAGTCGGCCGACGAGGTGCTGGAGCTTCTGGGCGTGGAGAACAACAAGATCCTCCAGGTCGCCAAGGAACTGGAACGCATCGCGCTGTCCGACGACTACTTCGCCGAAAAGAAGCTCTTTCCCAACGTCGACTTCTACTCGGGCATCATCCTCGAGGCGATGGGCTTCCCCACCTCGATGTTCACACCGATCTTCGCGGTGTCGCGCACCGTGGGCTGGATCAGCCAGTGGAAGGAAATGATCGCCGACCCGCAGATGAAGATCGGCCGCCCGCGGCAGCTTTACCTCGGGGCGACCGAGCGGGACTACGTCGACATCGAGAACCGCTGAGGCACTGACACGCCACCGCGGGCGGCGGAACGCAGAAACGGGACGCGGCGTCGAGGCCGCGCCCCGTTTCGTTTCATGGCCCCGTTTCCTTGCATGGTGCAGCGCCTCGCCGTATGTGTCGAAGGCTGCGCCCCGGGGCCGGGCGATCCTGTCCTTCCAGTCAGGACCAGGGCTGCACGGGGAGGCGGATAGAACAGCCTCACCGCCTCGACCGCTTGCAGGCGGACGTGCTGCCGCTGAACATAGGGCACAGGGGCGCGCACGATCGCACGGCCCTCCGCGGGGTGAAGCTCATGCGCCTCTCCGCCGACCGATGCCTTGCGAAGCGCCACGGCCACCGCGCCGTGGTGCAGGAAACGATCGCGGCTGTGGCCGGCATGGTGCGCAGCCTGCTGCAACACCTCAGGCGCCTCAGCGCCCTTCGTATTTCGCGGGGCGCTTTTCCAGGAAGGCGACGACACCCTCCTGGAAATCGCGGGTCTTGCCACACTGGCCCTGCAACTGCGCCTCCAGCATCAGCTGGTCTTCGAGCCCGGCCTCGAAGGCGCCACGGATCGCCTGCCGCACGGCATTGTAGGCCCGCGTCGGGCCCTGGGCCAGATGCGCGGCCCGCTTGCGCCAATGCGCATCGAAGGCATCGTCCTCAACCGCCTCCCAGATCATGCCCCAGGCATCGGCCTGCCGCGCGCTGATCCGCTCAGCGAAAAGTGCAGCCCCCATCGCCTTGGCAAGACCGATCTGCCGCGGCAGCAGCCATGTGCCGCCCGCGTCCGGGATCAGGCCGATGCGGGTGAAGGCCTGCATGAAATAGGCGCTCTCGGTGGCGATCACCACGTCGGCCGCCAGTGCAAGGTTCGCCCCCGCCCCCGCCGCAGCCCCGTTGACCGCAGAGACCACCGGCACCGGGCAGTCGTAGATCGCGCGCAGCATCGGCACGTATTCATCGCGCAGGATGCGCTCGAGGTCCATGTTGGCCGCGTCCTGCTCGTCGCCCAGGTCCTGGCCGGAACAGAAGGCGCGCCCCTCTCCGGTCAGCACGACGACGCGAGCGCCCTCGCCGGCCATGCGCACGGCATGGCCGATCTCGGCCCGCATCTGCGTGTTCATCGCGTTCATCACGTCGGGGCGGTTCAGCCGCACCACCGCGATGTCCTCGGCGATCTCCAGCGTGATGGTCTGATACTCCATGCGGCGCCCCCTCCGTGTCGCGTCCGGGACGGTTCTACCGCATCGGATGGCGAACGAAAGGGGTCAGTCGCCCAGAAGCGCCTTGAGGCGTGCCTGCTCCTCGGACGAGAGATCCTCGTCGGACGTCGGCCTGGCCCGCGAACGGCCACGAAGGTAGAGCCCGGCGATCAGTGCCGCGATCAGCATCATCGCGGGCCCGGCGCCCCAGAGGATCCAGTTGGCGCCCGTCACGGGCGGGCTGAAGAGCGCGAACTCGCCGTAACGCTCGACGACGAAGGCGCGCACCTCGTCGTCGGTGTCGCCCGCGACCAGCCGCTCGCGCACCAGCAGCCGCATGTCGCGCGCGAGCGGCGCGTTCGATTCGTCGATGCTCTCGTTCTGGCAGACCATGCAGCGCAGATCCTCGGAGATCGCGCGCGCACGTTGCTCCAGCACGGGGTCGTCCAGCACCTCGTCGGGCTCAACCGCGGCGAGCGGCGTGGCCAGCAAGGCAAGGATCAGGATCAGGCGTCTCATTCCGCGGGCACCCCCGCGGCCGGGGCGGCCCTGGTCTTGCGCGCGCCGGCGGCGACGCGGTAGCGGCGGTCCGACAGGCTGAGCGCCCCGCCCAGCGCCATCAGCGCCGAGCCCGCCCAGATCCAGTTGGCCAGCGGCTTGAGATAGGTGCGCACCGCCCAGCCGCCGTCGTCCTGCCGGTCGCCCAGCACGACGTAGACGTCGCGCAGGACGCGATAATCGATGCCGGCCTCGGTCGTGGGCATCCGCGCGACGGGATAGTTGCGCTTCTCCGGCGTCAGGGTCGCGATCTCGCGCCCGTCCCTCGCAACGCTCACGAAGCCCATGGTCGAGTAATAGTTGCGCCCCTCGCTCGGGTCGAAGGGCAGATCGCGCACTTCTTCCAGCGTCAGGGTGAAGCCCGCCATCTCCCAGCTTTCGCCTTCCTGCACGACGCGGATATCCTCCTGTTCCCAGGCGAGCAGCCCGGCGATCGCAAGGATCGTGACGCCGAAGCCGGAATGCGCCACCGCGCGGCCCCAGTCGGCGCGCGGCAGGCGGGTCAGCCTGCCGGCCGTGCCGCCGGCGCGCTGCCACAGGTCCGTGGCCGCGCCCGAGACGAGCCAGGCGCCCAGGAAGAGGCCGACGGGACCAAGCAGCGAGTTGCCGGTCTGCATCGCCCATGTCAGGCCGCCGACCGACAGCGCCAGGATCAGCGCGGGCGTCAGCGTGCGCATCGCACGGCCGATGCGCGCCCGCTTCCACGGCATGATCGCACCCACCGGCAGGATCGCGCCCAGCACCACCATGAAGGGCGTGAAGGCCGCGTCGAAGAAGGGCGGCCCGACGCTGAGCTTCCTGTCAAAGAACATCTCGGCCACCATCGGCCACATGGTGCCCACGAAGACCACCATGCAGGACACCGCCAGCAGCACGTTGTTGGCCACAAGCGCCGATTCGCGGCTTGCCATCCCGAAGACGCCGCGCGCCTCCATGATGCTGGCACGCGCCGCGAAAAGGGTCAGCGCGCCGCCCATGAAGACCGCCAGGATCAGCAGGATGAAGACCCCCCGCTCGGGGTCCGTGGCGAAGGCATGCACGCTGGTCAGCAGGCCGGAGCGCACGATGAAGGTGCCGATCAGCGAGAAGCCGAAGGCAATGATCGCCAGCAGGATGGTCCAGCTCTTCAGCGCCTCGCGCTTTTCCACCACGATGGCGGAGTGCAAGAGCGCAACGGCCAGCAGCCAGGGCATGAAGCTCGCGTTCTCGACCGGGTCCCAGAACCAGAAGCCGCCCCAGCCAAGCTCGTAATAGGCCCACCAGGATCCAAGCGCGATGCCGATGGTCAGGAACACCCAGGCCGCCAGCGTCCAGGGCCGCACCCAGCGCCCCCAGGCGGCATCCACCCGTCCCTCCAGCAGCGCGGCCACCGCGAAGCTGAAGCAGATCGAGAGGCCGACGTAGCCGAGGTAGAGGAACGGCGGATGGAAGGCGAGGCCCGGATCCTGCAGCAAGGGGTTCAGATCCTGCCCGTCGAAGGGCGGCGTGGCCAGCCGGATGAAGGGATTCGAGGTGAAGATGGTGAAGGCGATGAAGGCCACGCCCACCATGCCCTGAACGGCCAGCACCCGCGCGCGCAGCGTGGGCGGCAGGTTGCCCCCGAACCAGGCCGCCATCGCGCCGAAGAGCGCCAGGATCAGCACCCACAGCAGCATCGACCCCTCGTGGTTCCCCCAGACGCCGGTGATCTTGTAGATCATCGGCTTGGCCGAGTGGGAATTCATCGTCACGAGTTGCAGGCTGAAGTCCGAGGTGACGAAGGCCCAGGTCAGCGCGGCGAAGGAAAAGCCCACCAGCAGGAGATGGGTGGTTGCCGCAGGCTCTCCAACGGCCATCCAGCCGGGCCAGCGTTTGTGCGCGCCGACCAGCGGCACGACGGATTGCACGATCGCCACGACGAAGGCGAGGACGAGGGCGAAGTGACCGAGCTCTGTAATCATGAGCCCGAACATAATCGCAGATCCCGCGCCAGCCAATCGGAATCGTTGCGCCGGTCACCGTGTCGCGGCCACCTCCTGTCCCCTACGCCAGTCGGCGAGCGCGGGGTTCGGCTCCGGGCGGTCGTTGCCGGTCTCGGATCGCCCGGACGGCGCCCTGCCCTGCCCCGCGACCGCAGGCGCCGCGCGCAGAACGCCGGCGGCAAGCGCACGCTGGAACTCCTGCCCCTTGGCCTGATGCCGGGCACCGAAATAGAAGCTGACCACCGCGCCCAGCAGCCACCACAGCGGCTCCGGCACGGCCGACAGCGCGCGCATCCGCTCGGTGAACCACACCGGCGCCGCCATCGCCGCGGCGAAAAGCGCGAGCGTGCCCAGCGCCATCGCCGGCCGCGGCAGGCGGTTGAGTCCGTCCACCAGCCGGTCGAAGGGACCGCGCCGGGGGTGCGCGAACTCGGCCGCGAACTGCGCCAGCGCCGCGGCCTGCGCGTCGGCCCCGCGGGCGGCCTCGGCCTCGGCATTGACGCGGAAGACCTCCGCCGTCTCGGCGATGACGTTGCGCTCGCCCCCGAAGAGCGCGTCGAGCAGACGCGCGATCAGTCCCATGACGCCACCCGTGCGCGGAACTCCGCCTCGGTCATGTGGTAGCGGGGCGAGATGAACTCCTCCGCGCGCGCGATCCAGCCGCCCTTGCCGCCGTCGCGGCGGCGGGCGTACTTGCGGCTGGCGGGGCGCCGGTCGGCGAGGCGGAAGTAATAGTTGCGCCGCGCGATGCCGTAGGCATCCGCCAGGTGCCCGGGCGCGAGCGCCGCGGCCTCGGCGGCCGCGCGCGCCGTCTGCGGCCCGATCACGCCGTCGACCGCCACCTTCAGCCCCATGTCGCACAGAAGCCGCTGCAGGATCTTCACCGCGTTGGCGCCCGCGTTGACCTGCATGTCGAAGACCGACGCCTGCAGCACCTCTGGCAGCCCGGCGATGCCTGGCGCCTCAAAATAGTGGCGCAGGAAGATGTCGACCGCCCGATCGCGCGAGAGCCGGCGCACGTCAGCCTCTGTCACCGCGCCGTCGCCGTCGAGGTCCAGACCCAGGCGCCGCATGGTGTGGATCGTGACGCCGTGGTTGGTCGCACCGCCAGGGTCGTCGGGGTCGTTCGTGTAGCCGCCCTCGCGGTCCACGATCTCTTCTGCGATCTCTCGCACGCTGCGCATGGCATGCCTCCTGCCTGGGGACGCGGAGAGCCTGTCGCGTTGCGGTTAACCCGGGGCTGGCTCGGCGCGCGTTGCGCCGGCGCGGCGCTTTTGACCCCTGGCTTGGCCCCGACGCGATCGACGGGTCAGGCGCGTTTTCCTCAGGACGGGCTGCCCGCCAGGGATGCCGTGGCACGAGGCCAGGGGCATTTCCCCGCCGGTCCCACCGGGATCGCCGGTTTCCGCAACTCGTCCGCCCTCCCGCATCAGCGGGCGCAGGGAACACGGGGCGGCCGGATTGCACGGTGGCGATGGGGGCCGGCTGGGCCGCGCAGCACCCCGCGGGGCGGCAGAACGGCAGCGGACCCGTGAGGTGGGGTTGACCCCTTCCGCCTGTGGAAATCCGTTGCCACGGCGGCAAAGGCTCGACACGGCAGACGCCGAGGCCATCTGCGCGCCGGCCCGGAGATCGAACAGGCGGTGACGGGTGGCGCCTTCGGCTGAGGCTGGCGCGGCGCTCCTGCGCTGGCCGCTGGGCGCATTTCGGACAGCTAGGCGTTCACGATCACACCGCCGTTGGGGTGAAGGCACTGGCCCGAGTAGTAGCTGCCGTCATCGGAGGCGAGAAAGAGATAGGCCGTCGCGATTTCCCACGGCTGACCGGGCCGGCCCATCGGCACGTGACTGCCGAAATCCTCGACCTTCTCTGCCGGGAAGGTGCCGGGAATGAAGGGGGTCCAGACCGGGCCGGGCGCCACGGCGTTCACGCGAATTCCCCTGGGCGTCAACAGCTGGGCCATCGCCCGCGCAAAGGCCAGCGAGGCGCCGCGTGTCGCGGAGTAGGCGATCAGGGCCGCGTTGCCCTTGTAGGCATTCACCGAGGAGGTGCAGATGATGGACCCGCCCTGCGGCAGATGCGGCAGGGCCGCCTGCGTGCAGAACACATAGCTCATCACGTTGCTGTCGAAGCTGCGCCGCAGCGTCGCTTCGTCCAGTTCCGTGAAGTCGGCGTCCATGTACTGCTGCGCGGCGTGGTTGATCAGGATGTCGAGCCGCCCGAAGGCCTCGAGGGTCTTTTCGACCGCGTGAACGCATTGCTCCTTGCGGCCCAGGTCGCCCGGTATGGCGACCGCCTTGCTGCCTTCGGCCTCGACCAGCCGCTTCGTCTCTGCCGCGTCATCGTGCTCGTCCAGATACGCGATGCCGAGCTGCGCACCTTCGCGCGCGAAGAGCACCGAGATGGCGCGCCCGATCCCGCTGTCGCCGCCCGTGATCAGCGCGACCTTGCCGGCCAGTTTGCCGGTCCCTGGATGCCGGGGCGCAAAATCCGGCGCAGGCTCCATCGGCGCTTCCATTGCCGGCATCCGGTCCTGATGCTGTGGGGGGATCTTCGGGCTGTCGGGCATGGCGGGGTCTCCTGGCTCTGTCGGTCAGCTACGCGGGTCAGTTCCCGCCGCGGCGGGGGCATGACGGGCCGGCCAGGCCCGAAACGCGGGGGACGCCGCAGCAGAAGCGGGTCACGGTGCCGCTGTTTCCGATCGCGGCCCGTTGCGGCGCCAGGGAGCGCGAAAGCCGCGTCCTCTCCTCGCCCGCCGTCGTCCAGACCGTGGCAGATCGCCTTGCGAGCGCGCGGCCGCGCATCTCGCGGTGCGCCATGGTGCGCGGTCGGAGCTGCGAGACCGGCTTCGCCCGCTTCCTCTGCCGCGGCATGAAGCGCCCGACGCAGGTCGCGCGGCGCCGGCGCGGCGTGGGCGGCTGGCACATGGTGCGGCAGCGGGGGCGCGGCCTGCATCTGATGATGCAGCTGCATGCCGTCGCGCTGGCCGCGCAACCAATGGGCAATACCACGGCGGGCAGCCCGGTCAGCTGCGGCGCGTTCGCCGTGGCGAGGCGCAGGTCCTCACCTTCGTCGTGGCAGGCGGTGCAGTCGAGCGGCGCGCAGCCCCGCGCCTGCAGGGCGACGGGCGCCGCGATGACCGACAAACCGGGGGCAAGGGCACGCATGGCCGCTCCGTCGTGGGACGAAGGATCAACGGGATGCAGGCTCTGCTGTTCCCGTGCCCTCGCCCGGCCGTCGTCGGCACGACAGCACCGGCGCCCCGCCCCTACCCACCAAGAGCGCGCGGCCCACCCGCATCAGCCTGCCGGCAGCGCCTGGTCTCCCAACTCGGACAGGGCGGTGGACTACAAAATGGGCAGCGTCCTCCCCAAGGACCGCCGCATCGAGAACCGGAAGCGGCGACAGGGCGAGAAGGCGCTGCGCATGTGCCCACCTCGTGCTCGCACTGCGCCCGTCCCCCGTCGCGCGATCATCAACACGAACCGCAGCGTGGAGGATACGGCCTCAGCGCCGCACCGGATTTGTCGCGGCTCCACCCGGGGGATATTGGAACAGGCCGGAGACCCTGACAGGCGGATCAGGAGCCTTCGTTGCCCTCGGCGTGGCGGTAAAGGCCCTGCTCCTCGAGCGCGTCGGCCACTTCCTTGGGCATGTAGGTCTCGTCGTGCTTGGCGAGGATCTCGGTGGCCTCGAAGACGCCATCGACGTAGCGGCCGGTGCCCACCATGCCCTCGTTCTCGGAGAAGAGGTCCGGAAGCACCCCGGTGAAGACAACGGGCACGGACGCACCGCCGTCAGTGACGGTGAAGCGCACGGTCTCGCCCTGGCCGCGCACGATGCTGTCTTGTTCGACCAGCCCGCCGATGCGGAACACCTCGGTCGGCGCGGGCGGTTCGGCGAGGATCTGGCTGGGTGCGCGGAAGAAGTTGATGCCGTCGCGCATGGCGTAGCCGACCAGCGCGGTGGAGAGGATCAGGGCGAAGGTCGCAACCATGATGATCTGGACGCGGCGCTTTTTCTTGAGGCCTTTCATCTGCGGTTCCTCACGGGAAACAGGGCGCGAGCGTAAGCCCGGTGTGTTCCGGAATATCTAGCATCAGGTTGGCGTTCTGCAAAGCCTGACCGGAACTGCCCTTGGTCAGATTGTCGAGCGCAGCGACCACCATCGAGCGCCCCGGGTGCCGGTCCTCGATCACGCCGATATGGCAGTAATTCGAACCTCTTACATGGCGGGTCGAGGGAAGCTCTGCATAGGGCAGGACGTGCAGGAAGGGTTCCCCGGCATAGGCCTGCGACAGCGTGTCATGCACGGTGCGGGCGTCGCCCGCGACATGGACGCTGGCCAGGATGCCGCGGTTCGCCGGGATCAGGTGCGGCGTGAAGCGGACGCGCACGGGGCGGCCCGCAACGCGCGAGAACTCCTGGTCGAACTCGCCCAGGTGCCGGTGCGCGCCGCCGGCGGCGTAGGCGTGGTAGCCTTCGGAGAGTTCGGCGTGCAGCAGGTTCTCCTTCAGCGACCGGCCGGCGCCGGAGACGGCGCACTTGAGGTCCAGCAGGATATCGTCGAGGTCGATGACACCCGCGGCGATCAGCGGGCGCAGCGCGTATTGCCCGGTGGCGGCGTTGCAGCCTGTGCCGGCCACCAGTCGGGCGCCGCGGATCTCGTCCCGGTAGAACTCGGTCAACCCGTAGACGGCTTCCTTCTGCAGCTCGGGCGCGGCGTGGGGCTTGCCGTACCAGCGTTCGTAGTCAGCCGGGTCGCGCAGGCGGAAGTCGGCGGAGAGGTCCACGATCTTCAGATCACGCGGCAGGCCCGCGATCACCGCCTGGCTCGTTGCGTGAGGCAGCGCGCAGAACACCAGGTCGATGCCGGAAAAATCGACCTCCTCGATTCGCGTCAACATCGGCAGGTCGAGGTGGCGCAGATGGGGAAAGACCTCTGCCATCGGGCAGCCGGCCTTGCGGTCGGCGGTGAGCGCGGCGATCTCCATCCGCCCGTGCGTGGCGATCAGCCGGACAAGCTCTGCCCCGGTATAGCCCGAGGCGCCGAGAATGGCGATTTTTGCTGTCATGGCAATGGCTTTCGTCTGGATTTTCAGGCGCCAAGAAAGGCGATCTCGCGCCGCAGGAACTGCACCGCCCGGTCAGAGACCCGGCGCGCGTCCCCCGTCGTGAAGAACCCCGCGTCTTTCCCCGCCCCCAGCATCTCGGGGCGGCGCGCGAGGTAGTCGGCAAGGCTGTCAGCCACGATCTGCGGCTGCGAATAGACCGCGACATCCGGCCCCAGCGCGTCGCGGAAGACCTGTTCCATCAACGGGTAGTGGGTGCAGCCCAGCACCGCCGCCTCCGGCTGCGGCATCTTCCGCAGAAGCGCCTCGACATGGCTGCGCACCAGCGCCTCGGCGAGGATCAGGTCGCCCTCCTCGATCGCGTCGACCACGCCGCCGCAGGCCTGCGCCTCGACATCGACGCCGATGGCGCGGAACGCAAGCTCGCGCTGGAACGCGCGGGAGGCGACCGTCGCGGGCGTGGCGAAAAGCGCGACGTTCCTGACCGCCACCTCGCGCGGGGGCGAGTTGTCGCCCCACTGCCGTTCTGTCAGCGCCTCGATCAGCGGCACGAAGACGCCGAGCACGCGCTTGTCGGGCGGCACCCAGGTCTCCTGCAACCGGCGCAGCGCGGCGGCCGACGCGGTGTTGCAGGCAAGGATCACGAGGTCACAGCCCTCGTCCCAGAGCCGCGTCACCCCGCGTCTTGTCAGCTCCGTCACGTCGTCGGCGGTGCGCACGCCATAGGGCGCGTTGCGGTTGTCGCCCAGATAGACGAAGGGCACATCCGGCAACCGCCGCGTGACCGCGTCGAGCACCGTAAGCCCGCCCAGACCGGAATCGAAAATGCCAACCGCCATGCCGCCCGCCTGTCGCGCGCGCCCCTGTCAGTAGACGCGCTGCCGCTCGTCCCGCCCCGGAAGGCGGTGCCGTTCCTCGAACTCGAAGCCGTATTCGTCACTGCGAAGCGGCTCCGGCGACAGCTCATAGGTCTTGCGGCGCAGGAAGTCCATCATCGCCCGCGTGTCGCCGGCGCGCGCCATCAGCTCTGCCTGGGGGATCGGCTCGCCGATCGCCACGCGCACGGGCGCGTCGACCCGCTTGCGAAACTCCGAGATCAGCAGCCCCATGCGCAGCGTGTAATGCAGATGGCTGGCCAGCTGAAAAAGGCGCGAGGTGGTGCCGTCGAAATAGACAGGCAGCACGGTCGCGTCCGAGCGCGCGATCATCCGGGCGGTGAAGCTGCGCCAGCCGGGGTCCATAGGGCGCGCGAAGGGGCGTGCGGCGGTCGAGACGGTGCCGCCCGGAAAGACCCCGATGCAGCCGCCGGCGGAGAGATAGCGCAGCGCCTCGCGCCGGGTCTCCAGCGTCTCGCGCTGCGCCTCGCGCGTTTCGTCGAAATTGACCGGAAGGATGACACGCTCGAGGTCGGCAGCCTTGCGGAACACCTTGTGCGCGAGGATGCGGAAATCGCCCCGCACGACCGACAGCATGTGCCCCAGCATCAGCCCGTCGAGGATGCCGTAGGGGTGGTTCGCGATCACCACCAGCGGGCCGGTGCGCGGGATCGAGTCGATCGAGCCGCGGATCACCTCCAGCGAGAGGCCATAGCGTTCGACCATCACCTCCCAGAAATCGCGGCCTGCGGCGACCTCGTGCTCGTAGCCGCGCGCCCGTCGGATCAGGCCGATGCGCCCGGTGGCGTTTTCCATGAGCTTGATCATCGCGCGGCCGCCGCGGGTCTGCGCGGAGCGGTAATAGCTGATGTCGCGCGCTGTGCGACGCTGGGTCATGCGCAGGGGCCTCCGGCTCTGGCGCGGCTCACATAAGGCGGTTTTGCCGTCATCGCCAGAGACTGTAACAGCGCCGTGACGGCCGGCTCTACTCCGCGGCGCGGGCCAGCGGCGCGCCGCCGGCCCGGATCACGGCCAGCAGTTCCTCGCGCCGCTTGGCGGCCTTCTCGGCGTTGGCTTCCTTCACCGGGCCGAAGCCGCGGATCGACAGCGGCAGTTCGGCCAGCGCCACGACGGCGTCGCGCGTGGTCTCGTCGAGCTTCGGCAACACCTCGGCCATGTCACGTTCGTATTCGCGGATCAGTGCGCGCTCCATCCGCCGCTCGGCCGAATAGCCGAAGGGATCGAGCGGCGTGCCGCGCAGGAACCGCAGCCGTGCCAGCAGCTTCAGGGGGCCTTCCAGCCAGGGGCCGAATTCGCGCTTCTTCGGGCGTCCGTTCGCATCCTTGCCCGTCAGCATCGGCGGCGCGAGGTGGAAACTCATGCGGAAATCGCCGCCGAACTCCTCGCGCGCCTTCTCCCGCGTCGAGAGCAGCAGGCGCGCGACCTCGTATTCGTCCTTGTAGGACAGGAGCTTGTGATAGCCCCTGGCGACCGCCTCCTTCACCTTCGGGTCGGCGATGCCGTCCACCAGCTTGCGGTAGCGTTTCGCCAGCCGCTTGCCCTGATAGGCGGTGAGCTGGTCGGCGCGATAGGCGATCCGGTCCTCCGGCGTCTGCGGCAAGCTGTGCACCTTGTCCTTCAGGACCTCGTCCACCGCCTTGGGGTCGTGCGCGGCCCAGCGGCCCACCTCGAAGGCGCGCAGGTTGGCCTCGACCGCGGCACCGTTGAGGCGAATGGCCTCGCGGATCGCCTCGCGGCCGACGGGCAGGAGCCCGCGCTGCCAGGCGGCGCCCAGCACGATCATGTTCGAGAAGATCGAATCGCCCATCACCTTCGCGGCGAGCTCGGTCGCGTCGAAGCTTTGCAGCCGGTCGCGCAGCCGGCGCTCCAGCGCGAGCGTCAGATCCTCGGCGGGGATGCGGAACTCGGTGTTGCGGGTGAATTCGCCGGTGATGATCTGGTGGCTGTTGACCACGGCGCCGGTGCGCCCCGTGCTGGTGAGGCCCAGCGTCTTCGCGCCCGCGCTCACCACCAGGTCGCCGCCGATCAGCGCATCGGCCTCGCCGGTGGCCACGCGGATCGCGCTGATATCCTCCGGGCGCTCGGCCAGGCGGCAGTGGATCAGCACCGCGCCGCCCTTCTGCGCCAGCCCCGCCATCTCGATCATCGCCGCGCCCTTGCCCTCGATCTGCGCTGCCTGCGCCAGCACGGCGCCCAGCGTGACGACGCCGGTGCCGCCCACGCCGGTCATCACCACGTTCCATGTGCGGTCGATCGCGGGCAGCGCGGGCTCCGGCATGTCGGGCAGGGAAAGATCGGTCGAGGCCTCGCGGCGCACCTCGGCGCCCTCCAGCGTCACGAAGGAGGGGCAGAAGCCCTTGAGACAGGAGAAGTCCTTGTTGCAGGCCGACTGGTCGATGGCCCGCTTGCGGCCAAGCTCTGTCTCGACGGGCACGATGGCCACGCAGTTCGACTGCACGCCGCAATCGCCGCAGCCCTCGCACACATCGGTATTGATGAACACCCGGCGGTCCGGGTCGGGAAAGGCGCCCTTCTTCCGCCTGCGGCGCTTTTCGGCCGCACAGGTCTGGATGTAGAGGATCGCGGTGACGCCCTCGACCTCGCGCAGTGTTTTCTGAACGCTGTCCATCTCGGCGCGTTCGTGGCGCTCGACCTCGCGGGGGAAGCCGCTCCAGTCCGGCTCTTCCTTCTCGTCGTAGACCGCGACCACCTTGCGCACGCCCATCGCCACCAGTTCGCGCGCGATGCGGTCGGGCGTCAGCCCGCCCTCGTTGGGCTGCCCGCCGGTCATGGCGACCGCGTCGTTGTAGAGGATCTTGTAGGTGATGTTCACGCCCGCGGCGATGGCGGCGCGGATCGCCAGCGTGCCGGAATGGTTGTAGGTGCCGTCGCCGAGGTTCTGGAAGACGTGGTCGCGTGTGGAGAACGGCGCCTCGCCGATCCAGTTGGCGCCCTCGGCGCCCATGTGCGTGAAGCCCTCCGTCGCGCGGTCCATCCAGAGCGCCATGGTGTGGCACCCGATGCCGGCCCCCGCCCGGCTGCCTTCGGGCACGCGGGTCGAGGTGTTGTGCGGGCAGCCGGCGCAGAAATACGGCAGCCGCGCCGCGATGTCCTGCGCGTTGTCCGCGCGCCGGGCCTCTTCCAGCCGCTCCAGCCCCGCGCGGATCGCGTCGGTCTCGCGCCCCTCCTCGATCAGGATGGCGCCAAGCTTCGCGGCGATGTCCACGGGATCGAGCGCGTAATGCGTGGGAAACAGCACCTCGCCGTTCTTGCGCCCGCCATAGACGCGCCGGCCGCGGCGGTCGTCGAAGATCGCCTCCTTGATCTGGACCTCCAGAAGCTTGCGCTTCTCCTCGACCACCACAATCAGGTCGAGCCCCTCGGCCCAGTCCTTGAATCCCTCCATGTCCAGCGGCCAGACCTGCCCGACCTTGTAGGTGGTGATCCCCAGGCGCTCCGCCTCGGCCTCGTCGATGCCCAGAAGCGTCAGCGCATGGACGAGGTCGAGCCAGTTCTTGCCGGCCGAGACGAAGCCGATCTTCGCCCCCGGCCTGCCCCAGATCCGCTTGTCGATGCCGTTGGCGCGGGCAAAGGCCTCGGCCGCGTAGCGCTTGTGCGCCAGCAGGCGTTCTTCCTGCGGCACCCAGTGGTCGCCAAGGCGGATGTTGAGCCCGCCCTCGGGCAGCGGGAAATCGGGGGTGACAAGCTGCATCCGGTCGGGCCGGCCATCGACCACGGCCGTCGCCTCGACCGTGTCCTTGACCGCCTTGAGGCCCACGCAGACGCCCGCGTAGCGCGACAGCCCGTAGCCGTAGACGCCGTAATCGAGGATCTCCTGCACCCCCGCGGGCGAGAGCACCGGCATGTGCACGTCCACCAGCGCCCAGTCGGACTGGTGGCAGGTTGTGGAGGATTCGCCGGTGTGGTCGTCGCCCATCACCATGATGGCGCCACCGTTGGCGTCGGTGCCGGCCATGTTGAAGTGGCGCATGGCATCGCCCGAGCGGTCCACGCCGGGACCCTTGCCATACCACAGGGCGAACACGCCGTCGTATTTCCCCTCGCCGCGCAGGCCGGCCTGCTGGCTGCCCCACACCGCGGTCAGCGCCAGATCCTCGTTGAGGCCTGGCTGAAAGCGGATGTCGTTCTCTGCAAGCTGCTTCTGCGCGCGGGTCATCTGGATATCGACACCGCCCAGCGGCGAGCCGCGGTAGCCCGTGACATAGCCCGCGGTGTTCAGTCCCGCGCGTCGGTCACGCGCCTTCTGGGTCAGCATCAGACGCACCAGCGCCTGCGTACCGTTCAGAAGAACGGGGGATTTCGTGATGTCGAGCCGGTCGCTCAGCGAGACCTTCTGGATCGTCATGCCACGCCTCCCTGCTTGGGTCGAATCTAGTCTGATTGACGAGAAATAATAGGTCTGAATTACTGACCTGCCTAGGGGGCAATCCCTTCGCACGCGCGCTTTCGCCGCGCTGCAGCATTGCGCTTTGCGTTTCGCGCACGGCCGTTTCGTGCCATTAAGGAGACGCGGGAAGCGCGCGCGAAAGGACAGTCACGATGGACTGGGACAAGCTCAGGATCTTCCATGCGGTGGCGGATGCCGGCTCGCTCACCCACGCCGGCGAACGGCTCAACCTGTCGCAATCCGCCGTCAGCCGGCAGATCCGCGCACTGGAGGAAAGCCTTGGCGCCACGCTGTTTCACCGCCATGCCCGCGGCCTGATCCTGACCGAACAGGGCGAATTGCTCTTCGACGCGACCCGCGCCATGACCAAGCGGCTCGAAGCCGCCGCCGCGCGCATCCGCGACAGCGAGGAAGAGGTCTTTGGCGAACTCAAGGTCACCACGACCACCGGCTTCGGCTCGCTCTGGCTGGTGCCGCGGCTGGCGAAGTTCTACGCGCAGTATCCCGATCTCAAGATCGACCTGATGCTGGAAGAGCGGGTGCTCGACCTGCCGATGCGCGAGGCCGACGTGGCGATCCGCATGAAGGAGCCCAGCCAGGCGGACCTGATCCGCAAGCGGCTGATGGGCGTGCGGATGCGGCTGTTCGCGACGCCCGACTACCTGCGCGAGCACGGCACGCCCGAGACGCCCGAAGAGTTGTCGCACCACCGACTGATCTGTCAGAACCCGCGCGCGCCCCAGGTCAGCGCGGGGGCGAGCCTGGTGGGCCACCTGATGACCTATCAGCCGCGCTCGACGCTGACGGTCAACAACTACTTCGGTGTCCTGCAGGGGGTGCTTGCGCGTCTGGGCATCGGCGTTTTGCCCGAATACCTGGCGCTCGACTTCCCCGAAGTGCAACCCGTGCTCCCGGATGTCGTCTCGAACGAGGTGCCGGTGTTCCTCGCCTACCCGGAAGAGTTGCGCCAGTCGCGCCGTATCGCCGCCTTCCGGGACTTCGTGCAGGCCGAGATCATCGCGCAGCGGCGTCAGCAGCGGGACCGCGCGGCGGAGTAGAAACTGGCGTGAGCCTTGCGCGCAACGCATAGCCGGCATGTCTGACCGTTTGGTCGAAACCGCTTGATCGATTCAGTCCTGCCACCTATTTCGACACTCGAAGGCGATGGCGCCTAGCAGCGCATCATCTTCATACCTCCCTGTTGGACTTGGGCCGAGACTTAGTCTCGGCCTTTTTTTTCGCGCACCGAATCGCGGGTCCTGTCGCCGGCGAAACGCGAACGGCGCCCCGCAGGCAGGGCGCCGCTCCAAACGCCGCTGATTTCTACTTGGGGTTGAAGAGGCGCGCGCCCGTCGCTTCCCGCCTCGCCTCAGCCGACGTCGGTGGCGCCGCGGCGCAGCCGATCCTCGATGCCGTCCCGCGACAGGGAAGACTTGCGGTGGGCGCCATCGCGCATCTGCTTCTCGATCGCGCGCACGCTGATGTAGCCGAAGGCCACCACGAAGCCGAGGGTGCCGAGGCAGAGAATGATCGGGAGCTGTTCCATGAGAGATGTCCTTTCCTGTTGGCGAGTTCTGTAGTCAGGTACGCCGCACAGGCCGTGCCGGATCAACGTGGGTTGGCGAAAATGACTTTGTTTTCAGTAGCATGCAAAGGCATACCGAGCGACGGGCGGCAGAAATGGACGCAGCGTCAACAGCTTGCGCGCCGCAGCGCAGCGAAACCGCCCCCGCCTCACGCGCCGTTCACGAAATGATGAGCACCACCGCCAGCCAGAAGAGTGCAAGCCCGACAAGGCCGAACTGCGCCGCGAAGAGGCTGAGCCCGAAGAGGAAGGCCAGCACGGAGGCCACCACGCCCGTCTGCCGTGCCACGGGCAGCCGGTCGAGCGCGGCGTCGATCTGCGCGGCCGAGCGCGTGCGCCAGATCGCGGCGATCAGCGATGCGCTGACCAGACGGCACTGGCGTGCGACGGGCAGCATGACGGTGCGGCGCGGGTCGGGCATGTCTCCTCCTGTGCACGGACGGTATCACAACGCTCCGCGCGGCCGCAACTGCCGGCACTTTCCCCCTGCCCGCCCATGCCCTAAGAGGGGCGCCGAGCACCGCAGAGGGAACCGTCCGCGCATGTCCGAGCCCGAGATCACGCCGGAACTCGTCGAGGCACACGGCCTCAGGCCCGAAGAATACGCGCATATCCTGCGGCTGCTGAACCGCGAGCCCAGCTTCACCGAACTGGGCATCTTCTCGGCCATGTGGAACGAGCACTGCTCCTACAAGTCCTCGAGGAAATGGCTGCGGACGCTGCCCACGACGGGGCCACAGGTGATCTGCGGGCCGGGCGAGAACGCCGGCGTCGTGGACATCGGGGATGGTCCCGATGGCAGGAAACTGGCGCTGGTCTTCAAGATGGAGAGCCACAACCACCCCTCCTACATCGAGCCCTACCAGGGCGCGGCGACCGGCATGGGCGGCATCCTCCGCGACGTCTTCACCATGGGCGCGCGCCCCATCGCGGCGATGAACGCGCTGAGCTTCGGCCGCCCCGACCATCCGCGCACCCGCGCGCTGCTGCACGGCGTGGTGGCGGGCATCGGCGGCTACGGCAACGCCTTCGGCGTTCCCACGGTGGGGGGCGAGCTGCGCTTTCACCCGGCCTATGATGGCAATTGTCTCGTCAACGCCTTCGCCGCGGGGCTCGCGGATGCCGACCGCATCTTCTACTCCGCCGCCAGCGGCGTGGGCCGCCCTGTGGTCTACCTGGGCGCCAGAACGGGGCGCGACGGCGTGGGCGGCGCGACCATGGCCAGCGCGGAATTCGACGAGGGGATCGAGGAAAAGCGCCCCACCGTGCAGGTGGGCGACCCCTTCACCGAGAAGCGGCTGATGGAGGCCTGCCTGGAGCTGATGGAGACCGGCGCCGTCGTCTCGATCCAGGACATGGGCGCGGCCGGCCTGACCTGTTCGGCCGTCGAGATGGGCGACAAGGGAGGCCTTGGCATCCGCCTGGACCTCGACCGCGTGCCCTGCCGCGAGACGGGCATGACTCCTTACGAGATGATGCTGTCCGAAAGCCAGGAGCGGATGCTCATGGTGCTCGACCCCGGGAAGGAGGCCCAAGCGCGCGCGGTCTTCGAGAAATGGGACCTCGACTTCGCCGTGGTGGGCGAAACGATCCCCGAAGATCGTTTCCTGGTCGTGCACAATGGCGAGACCTGCGCCGACCTGCCGCTGCGCGCGCTCTCGGGCGAGGCGCCGGAATACGACCGCGACTGGATCGAGACGGAAGCGCCCGCGCCGCTGGGTCCTGTTCCGGACGTGGACCCGATCGAGGGGCTGCGCGCGCTTGTCGGCTCGCTCAACCACTGCTCGCGTCGCTGGGTGTGGGAGCAATACGACCACATGGTGATGGCGGACACGGTGCAGGGCCCGGGCCACGGGGCCGCGCTGGTACGGGTCCACGGCACCGACAAGGCGATCGCCTTCACCTCTGACGTGACCCCCCGCTATGTCGAGGCGAACCCGGTGGAGGGCGGCAAGCAGGCGGTGGCAGAGGCCTTTCGCAACCTCGTGGCGGTGGGCGCGCGACCGCTCGCCGCGACCGACAACCTCAACTTCGGCAACCCCGAGAAGCCGCGCATCATGGGCCAGTTCGTGGGCGCGATCCAAGGGATCGGTGCGGCCTGCCGCGCGCTCGACATGCCGATCGTCTCGGGCAACGTCTCGCTCTACAACGAGACCGAGGGCCAGCCGATCCAGCCCACCCCGACCATCGGTGCGGTGGGGCTGGTGGAGCAGGTCGAGGAGGCGATTACCGGCCGCGCCCGCGAGGGGCATGTTGCCGTGCTGGTGGGCGAGACCGCGGGCCACCTTGGCCGCTCGGCGCTGTTGTGGGAGATGTTCGGCCGCGCAGACGGCGACGCGCCGCCCGTCGATCTGGAGGCCGAGCGGCGCAACGGCGCCTTCATCCTCGAGAACCGCGCGCTGATCCGCGCCTGCACGGACCTGTCGGACGGCGGTCTCGCGCTCGCCGCCTTCGAGCTGGCAGCAGGCGGTGGCGTGGGCGTGGCGCTGGACGAGGCCGAGACCGGCGCGCTTTTCGGCGAGGATCAGGGCCGCTACCTCGTGGCCTGCAACTTCGACCAGGCCGAGGGGCTGATGATCGCCGCCGGCCGCGCCGGGGTGCCGATCCGCACGGTGGGCCGCTTCACCGGCGACACGGTGCGCTTCGGGGCGGCGCAGGCCCCTCTCGCCGATCTCGTGGCGCTCTGGGAGGGCGCGCTGGCGGCACGGCTGGGCTGAGGCGGCCAAGGGCCTTGCAAGGCCCTTGAAGCGGTTTGCGAAACCGCTTCAAGGCGCTTTCCAAGCGCCTTGCCCTCGCTCAATCCTGCGCGAAGGCGCGCAGCCGCCGGATCAGCGAAGAGGTATCCCAGCGCCCGCCGCCCATCGCCTGCACGTCCTTGTAGAACTGGTCGACCAGCGCGGTGACGGGCAGCGCCGCCCCGATCTCGTCGCCCGTGGACAGGCAGATGCCCAGGTCCTTGCGCATCCAGTCCACCGCGAAACCGAAGTCGAATTCGTCCGCCAGCATCGTGTCAGAGCGGTTCTCCATCTGCCACGACCCCGCCGCGCCCTTCGAGATCACCTCGACCAGCTGCGCGCCGTCCAGCCCCGCCCGGTCGGCGAAGTTGAGCGCCTCGGAGAGTCCCTGCAGCAGGCCGGCGATGGCGATCTGGTTGCACATCTTCGCCAGTTGCCCGGCCCCGGAGGCCCCCAGCCTGCGGCAGGTTGCGGCATAGGCCGCGATCACCGGTTCGGCACGGGCATAGGCGCCCTCGTCGCCACCGCACATGACCGACAGCTTGCCGTTCTCGGCCCCGGCCTGCCCGCCCGAGACGGGCGCGTCCACGAAGCTCACCTGGCGCTGCGCGGCCGCAGCATGAAGCTCCTCGGTGACCCGCTTCGACACCGTGGTGTGATCGACGAAGACGGTCCCGGGCGCCAACCCCGCAAGGGCGCCATGCTCGCCCAGGCAAACCTCGCGCAGGTCGTCATCGTTGCCGACGCAGGCCATGACGAACTCCGCGCCTTCCGCCGCCTCGCGCGGTGTGGGCGCGCTGGCCCCGCCATGTTCGCCGACCCAGCGCTCGGCCTTCGCCGCCGTCCGGTTGTAGACCGTCACCTCGTGGCCCGCGCGCACCAGATGTCCGGCCATGGGATAGCCCATGACCCCTAGCCCGATGAATGCCACCTTTGCCACTGGTCTGCCTCCTCGTCGCTCTTGCCTTTCGCGTCCGGGCGGGGTTGTCTCGCGCCCGTCGGCTGAAGGCAAGGCCGGGGGAGAAAGGCGCGCGATGGGCAGGGTGATCCGCTGGCTCTTCGGCATCGCCACGGCGCTCGTGGCGCTCGTGGCGCTGGGCGCGCTTTTCGTCTACTATCTCTCCTCGCGCTCGCTGCCAGACTACGATGCCACGCTGGAGGTGGCGGGCATCGGCGCCCCGGTCGAGATCGTGCGCGACACGGCGAACGTGCCGCACATCTTCGGGCAGGCGGACGCCGACGTCTTCTTCGGGCTGGGCTACGCCCACGCGCAGGACCGGCTGTGGCAGATGGTCGTGCTGCGGCGCACCGTGCAGGGCCGGCTGTCGGAGATGTTCGGCGCCCGCACGCTCGACATCGACACGCTGCTGCGGCGGCTCGACCTCTACCGCCTCGCCCAGCGCTCGGTCGAGGCGCAGGATGCGCGCACGCGCGCCGCGCTCGAGGCCTATGCCGCGGGCGTCAACGCGCGCCTGGAGCAGATCAACCGCGAAAGCCTGGGCCGCGGCGCGCCCGAGTTCTTCCTCTTCGACGCACCCATCGCGCCCTGGCAGCCGGCGGATTCGCTGGCCCTTGTCAAGCTGCTGGCGTTGCAGCTGTCGGGGCACCTGAGCCAGGAGGTGCTACAGGCGCGCGTCTCGCTCGCGCTCGAGGATCGTCCCGGCAAGGTGGAGGACATCCTGCCCGAGGCCCCCGGCGGCGGCATCGCCGCCCTTCCCGACTATGCGAGCCTCGTGCCCGGCGTTCGGCGCCATGCGAAGGCCGCTCCGCCCCCGGCCGATCCGCTCTGGCCCGTGGCAACACCCCGTTTCGCCGGCGCCTCCAATGCCTGGGCCGCGGCGCCGAAACGATCGGCCGCGGGCGGCACGCTGCTGGCCAGCGACCCGCACCTCGGCTTCTCGGCGCCGTCGATCTGGTATCTGGCGCGGCTTGAACTGTCCTCCGGCGGGGTGATCGGCGGGACGATTCCCGGCGTCCCGGCAGTCATGACAGGGCGGTCGGACCGGCTGGGCTGGGGGCTGACCACGTCCAACCTTGATGATCAGGACGTGCTGCTCGAGGAGATCAACCCCGACAACCCGGAGGAATACCGAACACCGGACGGCTGGGCGCGCTTCGAAACGCGGCGCAGCATCGTGGAAGTCAAGGATCGTGCGCCCGTCACCGTCACCCTGCGCTGGACCGAAAACGGCCCCGTGCTGCCGCCCGATCAATTCGCGCTGGGCACGGTCACGCCGCCGGGCCATGTCGCGGCCCTGTCATGGACGGCGCTGTCGGACCGCGACACCACGTTGCGATCCGCGATCGAGCTCATGCATTCCGGCAGCGTCGACGAGGCGCTGGAGGCTGCGGCGTGGTTCGTCGCGCCCTCGCAGAACCTGATCGTGGCCGACCGCGAGCGCATCGCGCTGCAAATGATCGGCGCGATGCCGCGACGCGATGCGGACCACCGCACGCAAGGGCGGATGCCGGCCTTCGGATACCTGCCCGAGAACCGCTGGCAGGGCACCCTGCCCTTCGAGTCCAACCCGCGCTTCGTCGATCCGCAGGGCGGCATCGTGGGCAACACCAACAACAAGATCGTCGACCGGCCCTTTCCGCTGCACGTCTCGCACTGGTGGGGCGACACCCAGCGCGTCGAGCGCTGGCAGCGTCTGATGCAGAGCCGCGAGATCCACACCCGCGACAGCTTTGTCGAGGCGCAGCTCGACACGGTGAGCCACACGGCGCGGTCGCTGCTGCCGCTGGTGGGCGCCGACCTGTGGTTCACCGGAGAGGCCGCGCCGGCCGGCACGCCCGAACGCCAGCGCCAGCGAGCGCTGCAGCTTCTCGCCGAATGGAACGGCGAGATGAACGAACACATGCCCGAGCCGCTGATCTACGCCGCCTGGATGCGCGCGTTGCAGGAGCGGCTGATCCAGGACGACCTCGGCCCGCTTGCAGACGAGTTCACCCACCCAGAGCCGCTGTTCATCGAGCGCGTGTTCCGCGACGTGGACGGCGCGAGCGAATGGTGCGACATCCGGCAGTCGAGCGCGGTCGAGACCTGCACCGACATCGCGCGCCTCGCGCTCGACGATGCGCTCCTCTGGATCGGCGAGCGCTATGGAAGTCAGCTCGAATCGCTGCGGTGGGGGGATGCGCATCAGGCCGCGCACGACCACCAGACGCTGGGCGAGGTTCCGCTGCTGCGATACTTCGTGAACATCCGCCAGTCGACCAGCGGCGGCGACAACACGCTGATGCGGGGCCTGACCGGCGGCGAGGAGCCGGACCCCTTCCTCAACGTGCATGGCGCCGGCTATCGCGGCGTCTACGATTTCGCCGACCCGGACAGTTCGGTCTTCATCTCCTCGACCGGGCAGTCGGGGCACTTCCTGTCACGGCACTACGACGACATGGGCCAGCTCTGGCGCCGGGGCGAATACGTCAACATGTCGCTCGACCCCGATCTGGCGCGCGCGGGCGCGGTGGGCGTCACCGTGCTGCAGCCCGAGGAGTCATAGCCCGAAGCGGCGGTTGCGACCTGTGAGACCCGGGGCTCCGGCATGCACCGCTGGCAGGAAAAATCCCGATTTCCGGGCTTGGCATGACATGATTTGATGTGACACATCCTCCCGCGGCTCGATCTCGACCATGCCCCCCTGCCGCACGCGCTGGCAGCGACCCGCACGCTCACGGCGGCCGCAACCGGCCGGGGTCCACTCGATCCGCCGCCAGCCACCGGCCGCGCGAGGCCGGGGACAGCCCGGCGGGTCGTCTCGCAAGCGGTCTGCCTGAATGGTCCGGGCGATCGCGCGACCCGCTCGGGATACCGGGTTTCGACGCGGTCGAAGAGCCCCGCATGGGGCGATGAGCCGCCCCGCCGGGCGGCCTTGCTCAATGCGCCATCGCCCGGAACTGCGCGGCCTGCCTGGGCGACCAGCGCACGCGGAGGTGATAGCCGCCCTCGTCCTGCGCCTCGTCCAGCACCACGCCCTTCTCGAAGAGCCAGGCGCGGCGGCGCCCGTCGTCGAAGCCGAGGTCCAGCTGTTCCTCCCGCCGCTCGCCTTCGAGCGCGCGGGCGATGCCGGCGGTCAGATCGGCCATGCCTTCGCCCGAAAGCGCCGAAATCGCCAGCACCTCGGGCCGCCTGTCGGCGGTCGCGCGCGCCGCCGTGGCGTCCTCGGCAGGCAGCAGGTCCAGCTTGTTCCACACCTCGATCCGCGGCGTCGTCTCGACCACGCCCAGATCCCCGAGAATCGCCTCGACGTCGCGCTTCTGCTCCTCGGTCTCTGGGTGCGCGATGTCGCGGACGTGCAGGATCAGGTCCGCCTCCAGCACCTCTTCCAGCGTGGCGCGGAAGGCGGCGACCAGTTCGGTCGGCAGATCGGAAATGAAGCCCACCGTGTCCGACAGGATCACCTCGGGCCCCTCGGGCAGCCGGATCGCCCGCATCGTGGGATCGAGCGTGGCGAAGAGCATGTCCTTTGCCATCACCTCCGCCCCCGTGAGGCGGTTGAAGAGCGTGGACTTGCCGGCGTTGGTGTAGCCCACCAGCGCGACGACCGGATAGGGCACCTTGGCGCGCGCCGCGCGATGCAGCGTGCGGGTCCTGACCACCTTGTCGAGCTGGCGGCGCAGGCGGACGAGCTGTTCGTCGATGGCGCGGCGGTCGGCCTCGATCTGCGTCTCGCCCGGGCCGCCCACGAAGCCCAGACCGCCCCTCTGCCGCTCCAGGTGGGTCCAGGCGCGCACGAGCCGCGTGCGCTGATAGGAAAGCGCGGCCATCTCGACCTGCAGCACACCCTCGCGGGTGGCGGCGCGGTCCGAGAATATCTCCAGGATCAGGCCGGTGCGGTCCAGCAGCTTGACCTTCCATGCGCGCTCGAGGTTCCGCTGCTGCACCGGCGTGACCGGGCCGTCGATCAGCACAAGCTCGATCCCGTCGGCCTTCAGCCGTTCGCCGATCTCGTCGATCTTGCCGGAGCCGAGGAGCGTGCCGGGCTGTGCCCTGGGCAGGCGCACGATCTCGGCCCATTCGACCTCCAGCCCGGGCAGCGCCGCAGCAAGCGCCACGGCCTCGTCAAGGGCATGGGCGGGGTCGCGGCTGTCGCGCGCAGTCCGGATGTCGGGGTGCAGGACCGCCGCGCGCGTGATGCCGCTGTCATCCGTCTCAGCTATTGTCGTCGCCGTCGTAAAGGTTGATCGGCTGCGAGGGCATCACCGTCGAGATCGCGTGCTTGTAGACCAGCTGCGACTGTCCGTCGCGGCGCAGCAGCACGCAGAAGTTGTCGAACCAGGTGATGACACCCTGCAGTTTCACGCCATTGATCAGGAAGACCGTCACCGGCACCTTCGTCTTGCGCACATGGTTGAGGAAGGTGTCCTGCAGGTTCTGGCGGTCCGAGGCCATATGGTGTCCCTTTTTGTCCTTTTCTTCCCGCAGGACTGCATCTGTCAGCCAGCCGGGAAATGGTCCCTGTCGTTGCGCGGGCGCCCGCGGCGCGCCGCGATGCGGCATCGTGTCCGGGGCAGGAGTATGGGATGCAACCGGCGGAGTTTCCAGCCCCAAATTATCGACGAAGCCTCACCGGCGCCAGAGGGCCGGCGACAGCAGCGCGACGATGGCCAGCAGTTCGAACCGGCCCAGGATCATCGCCCCGGCAAGGGTCAGCTTGCCGCCCTGCGACAGCTCGATCAGCGCGATGGGCGTCTCCGGCGCCCAGACGATCAGCGGACCCGTCGTCGTGAGCGCCGCAACCGCCAGTACCATCGCCTCCTCGAAGCCGCTGCCGAGTGCGGCGAAGGCGAGGCTGGTCAGCGTCAGGCTGAGCGCGAAGAGCATGAAGAAGACGAAGGCGATGAAGGCCCCCTGCCGCCGCAACCGGCGCGAGAAACCGCCCGCGCGCCCGACCGAGGACGGGTGCACCAGTTTCTCCATCTCCCGCAGACCGTGCAGGTAGAGCGCATAGATGCGCAGGAGCTTCACGCCGCCCGCGGTGGTGGCCACGCCGCCGCCGATGATGGCCAGTCCCATCAGGATCAGCCCCGGCGTGCCAAGGCCGGACCACACCTGCGCCTCCTCCCAGTTCGAGCTGACGAAGCCGGTGGTGGTCAGGAACGACAGGACGGTGAAGCTCGCGCCCCAGTGCGCCTGCAGCGCCTGTGTCAGATCCTGGTCGCGCGCGACCTCGTAGGCGCCGGCCCAGTGCCGCACAAGGAGCACGACCGGAACCGCCACGACCAGAATGAGGCCCAGCCGGAACTCGGGGTCCTGCGTCAGCCGCGTGCGCGCGGTGGTCAGCGTGTCCGACGAGAAGGTGAGGCGCGAGAGCGCGAAAAGCAGGAAGGCGAAGATCGCGGCTTCGGTCCAGAAGCCGGAGATCACGCCGATGTCGCCTGCCTCGCCCGTGATGCCCGAGGTCGAGATCGTGGACATGGCAAGGATCGCCGCAGCGATCGGCGCCTCGCCCAGTGCCATGAGGAAGAGCCACAGCACCAGCGTGAGCGCGCCGTAGACCGGCGCGAGCCGGCGCGCGGCGCGGGCCAGGCGCATTTGCGGGGTCGCGGCGGCCATCGCCGGCTGGCGCGCGTCGGCGCGGCCGGGCTCGCCCGAGGCCGTGACCTCGAAGCCGCCCAGCGAGAGGGGCGCGAGGATCGCGGCCGCAGCCGTCCAGATCACGAAGCCGCCCATCCATGCCACCTGCGCGCGCCAGAGGTGCAATTCGGGCGACAGCCGCTCGGGCGCGAAGAGCGTGGCGCCCGTGGTCGTCAGGCAGGACACCATCTCGACATAGGCGTTGAGAAAGCTGGTGGTGCGCAGGGCCTCGTGGAACGGCACCGCAAGGCCCGCGGGCAACACGACGAAGGCGGCGAGCAGCGCCAGAAGCTGGCGGGCCGAATCGCGCTCGGGCGGGCGGCCCGCCCGCGCCACCGCGATCAGCGCGACGATCAGCGTGCCCAGCAGCCCCGCGTAGAAGAAACTGCGCGCGATATGGAACTCCTCGCGCCCCAGCGCCACCACGGCCGGCACCAGCATCGACAGCGCACCGCCGCCGGCCAGCAGAAGGAAGAGCGGTAACTGGCGGAGCGCGCGCATCGGCTCAGAAATAGTCGAACGAGACCTGCAGCAGGCGCTCGACTTCCGGCACGTCCTTGGCGAGGGCGAAGATCACGATGACGTCGCCCTCGTCGATGCGGGTGGAGCCCTCGGGCTTGACGATCTTCGCCCCCTTCTTCACCGCGCCCACCAGCACGCCCTCGGGAAAGTCGATGTCGCGGATGCGCTGCCCCGTGATCGGCGAGGTCGACAGCACCTCTGCCTCGATCACCTCGGCCTCTGCATCGCCGATGGAATAGACGTCCCGCACCCGCCCGTGGCGGATGTGGCGCAGGATCGAACTGACGGTCGTGGCGCGCGGGTTGATGTAGGCGTCGATCCCCAGCGACCCCATCAGCGGCTCCAGCGTGGGGTCGTTGACCAGCACGATGGCCATCGGACAGCCCAGCGACTTCGCCCTGACGGCGACCAGCATGTTCGTCTTGTCATCGTCGGTGACGCAGAGCACGGCATCCGCGCGCGCGATGTTGGCCTCCTGCAACAGCCCCACGTCGAGGCCGTCGCCGTTCAGAACGATGGTCCGCTGCAGTTCGTCGGCCGCGCGTTCCGCCGCCGCCCTGTCACGCTCGATCACCTTGGCGCGGATGCGCTCGGCCCGGTCCTCGAGCGCCCGCGCCACGGTCAGGCCCACGTTGCCGCCACCCACCAGCACCACCCGCTCGGTCCGCTTGGTGGACTTGCCGAAGATCTCCAGCGTGCGCTCGACATCCTCGGCATGGGCGATGACGTAGCAGGCATCGCCGGGAAAGAGCTGGTCGTTCGGCTCGGGCGCGAAAAGCGTGCCCTCGCGCCGCACCCCCACCACGATGGCGCGCAGGGTCGAGAAGAGATCGGTCAGTTGCCGCAGCGGCGTGTTGACCACCGGGCAGCTGTCGGTCAGGCGCAGCCCCAGCAGCTGCGCACCTCCGTCCAGGAGCCCCTCCGCGTCGAAGGCCGCCGGCGCCGAGACCAGGCGCAGCGCGGCATCGGCCACCTCGCGCTCGGGGCTGATCACCACGTCGATGGGCAGGTGGTCGCGCCGGTAGAGGTCCGAATAGATCGCCGTCAGGTAGCTCTGCGCCCGCAGTCGCGCGATCTTGCGCGGGATCGAGAAGACCGAGTGCGCCACCTGGCAGGTCACCATGTTGACCTCGTCCGAGTAGGTGGCGGCAATGATCATGTCGGCGTCGCGCGCGCCGGCCCGTTCCAGGACGTCGGGGTAGGAGGCGTGCCCGGCCAGTCCCTGGACGTCGAGCGCATCGGTCGCCCGGCGCACCAGGTCGGCATTGTTGTCCACGACGGTGACATCGTTCTTCTCGCCCGAGAGGTGGCGCGCGATCTGCCAGCCCACCTGGCCCGCGCCGCAGATGATGACCTTCATGGGCGAGCGTCTCCCGTCATCCCTCGCCGGTCTGGATGGCACGCCCCCCCGACCGGGTCAATCGCGCATGCCGCGGGCCTTCGGCCGACCCGCCGATCGGTCCCCGCAGGAGCGACGCGGCCCGTCAGGGCCGGGGAGCATGCCTCATCCGCGCGCGGGCGGGATCGAATAGGTCATCGTCGCCCGCGCCACCGGCTCTTCCATGCCGTCGGAGTAGAGCAGCACGTCGCCCACCGCCAGCGCGCGGCCAAGCTTCAGCAGACGGCAGCGCGCGATCATGTCGGTGGCCGCGGCGGGCTTGCGCATGAAGTCCATCGAGCAGCCGGTGGTCACGGCCAGCGCCTGCGGCCCGATCATCGCCAGCACGGCGAGATAGACCGAGACATCGGCCAGCGCGAACATCGACGGACCCGACACGGTGCCGCCGGGGCGCAGGTGTCGATCGTCCACCCGCAGCCGCACCTCGATCTCGCGCGGCGCCAGCCGCTCGATCGCGAAATCTCCGGCCACCTGCGGAAACTCGCGCGCCATGAAGGCCGCAAGCCCCTCCGCATCCATCGCCAGCCCGCCCCGTCCGTTCGCCATGCTTTCCTCCGCCGCTCACGACGCCTAGACTTGGCCCAGCCCTGAGAGGAGGACAAGATGACCCTGCTGCACCGAGAGGACGCCGGCGCCGTCGCGCATCTGACCATGACCGCGCCCGAGCGGCTCAACGCGCTCTCCGACGGGATGCTGGCGGAGTTGCAGGCCGCCTTCGACGCGCTGAAGAAGGACCGCGCGATTCGCGCGGTGATCCTGTCGGGCGCGGGCAAGGCGTTCTGCGCCGGCCACGACCTGAAGGAGATGCAGGCCGGCCGCCAGTCCGAGGATGGGGGCGCCAGCTATTTCGACGATCTCTTCCGCCGCTGCTCGACCATGATGCAGACCATCCGCGAGATGCCGCAGCCGGTGATCGCGCAGGTGCACGGCATCGCGACCGCGGCGGGCTGCCAGCTGGTCGCCTCCTGCGACCTCGCTGTCGCGGCGGAAGGCACGCGCTTCGGCGTCAACGGGGTGAACATCGGCCTCTTCTGCTCCACGCCCATGGTTGCGCTCAGCCGCAACGTGCCCACGAAACAGGCCTTCGAGATGCTGGTGACGGGCGAATTCGCGGATGCCACCCGCGCCCGCGAGATCGGCCTGGTCAACCGCGTGGTCCCGCCCGAGGCACTGGCCGGAGAGACGCGCGCGCTGGCCGAAACGGTGGCGTCCAAGCTGGGATCGGCCGTGAAGATCGGCAAGCAGGCCTTTTACAAACAAGGGGAAATGCCGCTCGGTGCCGCCTATGACTTCACCGGCGCGGCAATGGTCGAGAACATGCTCGATCGCGACACCGCCGAGGGGATCTCGGCCTTCATCGAGAAGCGTGCGCCCGACTGGCGGCAGTAACCTCGTGACAAGCACGGCGACGCAGCCTAGATCAGCGCACATGACGGAAAAGCTGCAT
>NZ_JBKHAQ010000107.1:0-9592 GCF_046542825.1 Rhodosalinus sp.
AGCGAAGGTGCTGTCGCTGATGGGCGTGGCACAGGTGGCCGGCCGCCGGGCCTGAGCGCCGGGCAAGGGATTTGGAAATCCCTTGCAAGCGCCTTGAAAGGCGCTTGGCGCCCGGGATCAGCCGGTGCGCTCGACTGCAAGGATCGCAGCGAGTCCCGCGCGATAGTCGGGGTGCCGCAGTCGCACGCCCAGCGCCTCCTTGATCCGGGCGTTCCGGACCCGCCTGGACTCGGCGTAGAAGCTCGCGGCCATGGGCGAGAGTTCCGCTTCCTCGAAGGGGATCGCGGGCGGCACGGGCATGCCGAGCAGCCGGGCCGCGTGTTCGATCACGTCCTCCGGCGGGGCGGGAAGATCGTCGGCCAGGTTGTAGACGGCTCCCGCGTCCGGCTGCGCGATCGAGGCCGCGAGGGTTTGCGCGATGTCGTCGACGTGGATGCGGCTGAAGACCTGCCCCTGCTTCACGATTCGCCGCGCGGTGCCGGCGCGCAGGCGGTCGAGGGCGCTGCGCCCCGGCCCGTAGATTCCGGACAGGCGGAAGACGTGCAGCGGCAGCCCCGGAACGGCGCCCCAGGCGCGTTCCGCCTCCAGCCGTCGTGCGCTGCTGCCCTTGGCGGGGGCAGGAGGGGTGGTCTCGTCCACCCAGTTGCCCTGATGATCGCCATAGACGCCTGTCGTCGAAAGATATCCGGCCCAGGCGAACTGCGGCGCGGCGGCGGCGATCGCCTCGCCCGCCGTGCGGAGCACCGGGTCGCCTTCGGCGTCGGGTCCGACCGAGGACAGCAGATGCGTGGCCTGCGCGAGCGCCGGGCGCAGGTCGGCGCCGGGCCAGATCAGGGGTTCGACGCCCTCTGCCACGAGGCGTTCGGCCTTTTCCGGGCTGCGGGTCGTGCCGATGATTCGCCAGCCCTGCGGGGTCAGCAGGCGGGCAAGCGCGCGGGCCGAGTAGCCGTGGCCGAGCGAGAGAAGAACGCGATCCATGAGGCATTTCATGAAGATGGGCGAGCCTCTGCGCAAGTGTTACAAAAAACTCTTGGAGCAAGTCATTTCGTAACATATACTCCGCGTGAGCTTTTAAGGAGGAGATGCGCGATGTATGCACAGGGACTGATCGGAGCCGACGGCAAGACGGGCGAGAGCCCCGAGTTCCTGGAGGCGTTCCAGAAGCGGATCGACGCCGAGGAAAAGATCGAGCCCAACGACGCGATGCCCGAGGGCTATCGCAAGACGCTGATCCGGCAGATCGGCCAGCACGCGCATTCCGAGATCGTGGGCATGCTGCCCGAAGGCAACTGGATCACGCGCGCGCCCTCGCTCAAGCGCAAGGCGGCGCTCCTGGCGAAGGTGCAGGACGAGGGCGGCCATGGCCTCTACCTCTACTCGGCGGCCGAGACGCTGGGCGTCTCGCGCGAGGAGATGACCGAGGAGTTGCACTCCGGCAAGGCGAAGTATTCCTCGATCTTCAACTATCCCACGCTGACCTGGGCCGACATCGGCATCATCGGCTGGCTGGTGGACGGTGCGGCGATCATGAACCAGATCCCGCTCTGCCGCTGCTCCTACGGGCCTTATGCCCGTGCGATGATCCGCGTCTGCAAGGAAGAGAGCTTTCACCAGCGCCAGGGCTACGAGATCGTCATGACGCTGGCGAAAGGAACCCCCGCGCAGCGCGAGATGGTGCAGGAGGCTCTGAACCGCTGGTGGTGGCCGGTGCTGATGATGTTCGGCCCGCACGACAGCGACAGCCAGCATTCCGACCAGAACATGGCCTGGAAGATCAAGCGCTTCTCGAACGACGCGCTGCGCCAGAAATTCGTGGACGCCACCGTGCCGCAGGGCGAGTACCTTGGCCTTACCTTCCCCGACCCGGACCTGAAGTGGAACGAGGAGAAGGGCGGCTACGATTTCGGCGCCATCGACTGGGACGAGTTCTGGCGCGTGGTGAAGGGCGGCGGCGTGATGAACCGCGACCGCATCCGCGACCGCAAGGCGGCCTGGGAGAACGGCGCCTGGGTCCGCGAGGCGGCGCTGGCCCATGCCGAGAAGCGGCGGGCGCGGGCTGCGCAAGCGGCGCCGATCGCGGCGGAGTGACAGGATCCGGGCGGCAAGGCGGGGGCGCTGCCCCCGCACCCCCGGGGTATTTCGGGACCATTGAAGGGAGTGGGCGCGATGAGCGGTGAAGTGCCTCTTTGGGAAGTGTTCATCCGGCCCCGCAACGGGCTGAGCCACAAGCATGTGGGCAGCCTGCATGCGACGGATGAGGTCATGGCGCTGAACGCGGCGCGGGACGTCTACACGCGGCGGGGCGAGGGCACCTCGATCTGGGTGGTGCCGTCGAAGGCGATCACGGCCTCGGACCCGGATCAGGCGGCGGAGAACTTCGAGCCGACGGCGGGCAAGGTCTATCGCCACCCGACCTTCTACGACATTCCCGAAGACGTGGGGCACATGTGATGGCGCTGTTCGAGGCCCTTCTGGAGCTGGCCGACGATCACCTCGTGCTGGGCCACCGGCTGAGCGAGTGGTGCGGTCATGCGCCCATGCTGGAGGAGGATCTGGCGCTGCCGAACATGGCGCTCGACCTGATCGGCACGTCGCGGACGCTCTATACCTACGCGGGCGAGGTCGAGGGCAAGGGGCGCGACGAGGATGCGCTGGCCTATCTGCGGGACGAGACGGACTATCGCAACTGCCTGCTGGTGGAGCGGCCGAACGGCGATTTCGCCCAGACGATGCTGCGCCAGCTCTATTTCGCGGGTTTCATGGAGCCCTACTGGAAGGCCGCGCTGGCCTGCAGCCCCGACGAGACGGTGCGCGGCATCGCCGGCAAGGCGGTGAAGGAGATGGCCTATCACATTCGCCATGCCGGCGAGTGGGTGATCCGGCTGGGCGATGGCACGGAGGAGAGCGCGCGGCGGATGCAGGAGGCGGTCGAGGAGCTGCACCGCTACACCGACGAGTTGTTCCATACCTCCGAGGCCGCAGCGGGCGTGGATGCCCTGCCCGACCGGGCGGCGATCCGGCCTGAGTGGAACCGGGTGATCGGCGAGATCTTCGCCGAGGCGCGGCTGGAGATCCCGCAGGTGCGCTTCCCGCAAGCCGGCGGGCGCGAGATGCGGCATGGCGAGGCGCTGGGCCACATGCTGGCCGAGATGCAGGTGACGCACCGCGCGCATCCGGGGGCGGTCTGGTGATGGCAGGGGCCGCGACACCGGAGCAGGCCCGCGCCTGGGAGGCCGCGGCCGCCGTGCCCGACCCGGAGGTGCCCTGCGTGACCGTCGCGGACCTTGGCATCCTGCGCTGGGTGCGACTGGAGGACGGGGCCGCCGTGGCCGGCGTCACGCCGACCTACTCGGGTTGCCCCGCGACGCTGGCCATCGAGTTCGCCGTCGAGCAGGCGCTGCGCGACGCGGGGTTCGAGGCGCGGGTGGAGCGGGTGATGAGCCCGCCCTGGACCACCGACTGGATCACCGAGGAGGGGCGCGAGAAGCTGCGCGACTACGGCATCGCGCCGCCCGTGGAGGGTGGCGGCAAGGCCACGCTCTTCGGGTCCGTCTCGGTCGCCTGCCCGCGCTGCGGCGCGACCGAGACCGAGCGGCTTTCCGAGTTCGGCTCGACCCCCTGCAAGGCGCATTACCGATGCCGCGCCTGCGCCGAGCCCTTCGACTACTTCAAGTGCCTCTGAGGAGGAGCGACATGTTCCACGAGCTGACCATCGCCGACGTGCGCCACGAGACCCCCGACAGCGTCGCGGTGAGTTTTGCCGTGCCCGAGGAATTGCGGGACGCCTTCGCCTGGAAGCCCGGGCAGTATCTGACGCTCCGCGCCGAGGTCGGGGGGCAGGACGCGCGCCGCTCCTATTCCATCGCCTCGGCACCGGGCAAGCCGCTTACCGTGGGGGTCAAGCATGTCGAGGGTGGGCTCTTCTCCACCTTCTGCCAGGGGCTGGAGCCGGGACAGGTGATCCGCGTGATGCCGCCCGAGGGCCGCTTCGTGCCGAAGGACGAGGCGAAGATCGTGCTGATCGCGGCCGGATCGGGCATCACGCCGATGGTCTCGATCGCGGCGGAGCGGCTGGCGGCGGGCGCCGAGGTCACGCTGATCTATGGCAACCGCGACACGCAGCACATCATGTTCCGCGACGCGCTCGAGGCGCTGAAGGACCGTTACGTCGATCGTTTCACGCTGATCCACGTGCTCAGCCGCGAGCCGCAGGACGTGGAGCTGCTGAACGGGCGGATCACCGGCGAGCGGATCCTGCGGCTGGCCAATGCCGGGGCGGTGGATATCGAGGGGGCCGACGGCATCTTTCTCTGCGGCCCCGGCGGCATGATCGACGACGTGGCAGAGGCGCTGACGGACAAGGGCGTGCCGGCCGAGCGAATTTACTTCGAGCGTTTCTTCACCGAGGGCGAGGGACCGCGCCCGACGCGGTCCGAGGCCGCGCAGGCCGCCGCCGAGAAGGGCGTGCAGGTCGAGGTCGTGCTGGACGGCGCGCGCCGCGTCTTTACCGTTGGTCCGCAGGACGACACCGTGCTCGAGGCCGCCGAGCGGCAGGGGCTGGAACTGCCCTATTCCTGCCGCGGCGGCATGTGCTGCACCTGTCGCTGCAAGGTCGAGGAGGGCAGCGCGGAGATGGCGGTGAACTACTCGCTGGAGCCCTGGGAACTGGAGGCAGGCTTCGTGCTGGCCTGTCAGTCGCGGCCGACCTCGGAGAAGCTGGTGCTGGACTTCGACGCCGCCTGATCCGGCGGGCGCGCATGCCGGTGCCGACCGTCATCGGCAGGATGCTTGGCGGCACCGCCTGGACGAAGCGAAGCCCCTGACCCATGCCGGGCTGTTCCGAAGTAGCGCGCACCCCGCGATCCCGCCGTGCCATGGCGCATGACTTGACGTCGCCGTCAACGGGTTGTGCCGGGGAGCGGGTCGGGTTTTGATGCGGTCATGACCGACGAAAGGACACCCGACGTCGATGCCGCCTACGGGCTGGACGGGCCGCAGGCGGCGAAGCGGCTCTACGAAGGCTGGGCAGAGACCTACGACCACGACTTTGCCGCCGCGAACGGCTATCGCTCGCCCGGTGTGGTGGCCGCCGCCTATGCGGCGGCAGGCGGCGCCGGGCCGGTGCTCGACATGGGGGCCGGCACCGGGCTGGTGGGCGAGGCGCTGGCGAAGCTTGGCGTCGGGCCGGTGGACGCCACGGATCTCTCGCCCGGGATGCTGGAGGTGGCGCGCGGCAAGGGCGTCTATCGCGAGCTGATCGCGGCGGACGTGCTGCGGGGCCTGCCGCTCGGGGCGGGCCGCTATGCCGGTGTCGTCAGCGCGGGCACCTTCACCCACGGCCATGTCGGCCCCGAGGCGCTGGACGAGTTGCTGCGTGTGGCCGCGCCCGGCGCGCTCTTCGTGCTCACGGTGCACGACGGTATCTTCGGCCCTGCCGGGTTCGAGGCGAAGCTCACCGCGCTTCGGGGGCGGATCACGGGGCTTTCCACGGCGCTCGAGCGCATCTACGCGCCGGGCTCGCCCAGCCCGCACGCCGACGACACGATGCTGGTCGTCACCTTCCGCAAGGCGCCCTGAGCGCGGGATTTTTCGCGGCCGCACCTTGAACCGCGCCGCCGCGTTCCGATCTCAGGCCGCCGGTGCGCGGGGGCGGTGCGCTGCGGCCCGATCCGGCGGGACCGTCCCTGCGAAAGGCATGACCTCGATGGAGACCTGGGCACTGATCGCGGGCGGGCTCGTCCTGCTGCTGGGCGGGGGCGAGATCCTCGTGCGGGGCGCGGTGGCGGCCGCCGTTCGGCTGGGCGTCTCGACGCTGATGATCGGGCTCACGCTGGTGGGCTTCGGCACCTCGATGCCCGAACTGGTGGCCAGCCTGCGTGCCGCGCTGGAGGGCGCGCCCGGCATCGCGCTGGGCAACGTCGTGGGCTCCAACATCGCCAACGTGCTGCTGATCCTCGGCATCGCCGCGATGCTGTCGCCCATGGTCGTCGAGCGGAAAAGCTTTCTGCGCGATGGCGCGGTGTTGATCGCGGTGAGCCTGCTGCTGACCGTGCTGGTACTGGCCGACGCCTTCAGCACCCTCACCGGCGCGGGCCTGTTGGCGCTGGTGCCCGCCTATACCTGGATGGTCTGGAAGACCGAGAGCGGCGCGGGCGCCGCGCTGTCCGGGGAGGTGCCCGAGCAGCCGGGCCTCGGCCTTGTCGCGGGCCTGTCGCTGACGGCGGCCGGTATCGCGGGTGTCGTGTTAGGCGCCGGGCTGCTGGTGGACGGCGCGACGGAAATCGCCCGCGCCGCGGGGCTGTCGGAGGCGGTGATAGGCCTGACGCTGGTGGCGGTCGGCACCTCGCTGCCCGAGCTTGCGACATCGGTCGTCGCGGCGCTGCGGCGGCAGGGGGCGGTGGCCTTCGGCAATATCCTGGGCTCCAATATCTTCAACGTGCTCGGCATCCTTGGCGTGACCGCGCTTGTCGCGCCGCTGCCTGTCCCGGCCGAGATCGCGCGCCTCGACATCTGGGTGATGCTCGCCGCGGCGCTGGCGCTCACGCTTTTCGCGGTCACCGGCTGGCGCCTCAGCCGGCGCGAGGGGGCAGCCCTGCTGGCGGCCTATGCCGTCTACCTGGCGCTGCAGTTCCTCCCCGCGGTTTAACGACGGAGCAGGCCAAGAACATCCGTCGCCAGTCGGTCGATGCGCTCCGGGTCGGCTCCGTCGATGCGTGCGAGGTCCGGAGCGACCTCTCGCGTGGCCAGCGGTCCGAGCAGGCGCATCGACCAGTCGTCGAACCGGCGGCGTGTCAGCCAGCGGATCGCGAAAGGCAGAACCTCGGAATGGCGTCCGTCCTGCCGGATCGAGGCGAAAAGACGCGTGACCTGCTGCAGAGACCCTTCCAGGATCTGCAGGAAATAGCGTCCGTCGTAGAGCAGCACCCCGGTGATCCCCGCGCTCGCGTTGAAGCGCCGTGCCTGGGCGACCATCCCCCCGATGCCGGGCTCGGTGAAGTCGTCCTTCGCCACGCTGCGATAGCTCAGCGTCATCAGGTCGGACGGGTCCTGGCCCGCGGGCCTTGGCCCCTCCGGCAAGAGCGCGGTGTCCTTCATCTGCTGCCTCTCCCCTTTGCGGCGCCTCTTCCCCTTGGCGCCGCCTCACTCCGCGTAGTCGGATCCCTCCGCGTCCAGCAGCGCGCGCAGTTCGGCGAGGTGCCGGCCCGACCCGCCGGGGTAGGATTCGAGCTCCTGCGCGGTCTTTTCGGCCACCTCGTCTGGCAGAACCGACAGGGGCCGCCCCGTCCAGAGCGCGCGGATGTAGGTCGCCGCCGCGCGCTCGAAATAATAGAGGCGGTCAAAGGTCTCGGCCACGGTCGCGCCGATCGCCATGACGCCATGATTGCCCATCAGCATGACCTTCTTCTTCGGGTCGTCGAAGAGCGCCGCACAGCGCGCCCCCTCTTCCTCGAAGGCGAGCCCGCCATAGTCGCGATCCACCACCACCCGGTCGAAGAAGGCGCAGGCGTTCTGGTCCAGCGGCGGCAGGGTCGGGTCGTCAAGACAGGCGAGGACCGTGGCAAAGGGCGAATGCACATGCATCACGCAGCGCGCCTGCGGCAGCTCGCGGTGCATCGCGCCATGCAGGCCCCAGGCCGTCGGGTCGGGCGCGTCCGGCCGGTCCAGCGTGGCGGGATCGGTCGCGTCGACCTCGATCAGGTCGGAGGCCCGGATGCGCGCGAAATGCATCTGGTTGGGGTTCATCAGGACGCGTGTGCCGCCCGTGTCGATGGCGACCGAGAAATGGTTGGCGACGCCTTCGTGCATGTCGAGCCGCGCGGTCCAGCGAAAGGCGGCCGCCAGGTCGGCGCGCAGCTCGTGCAGGTCGGCCGCGGCGGGATGGTGCGGGGCGTTCATTGCGGCATCTCCTTCGGGTCCAGTGGGCGCGACGGCAGCCAGGCGTAGCCGTCGGGATCGAGGATCACGGCCTCGCGCAGGCCGTGCGGCTTGTCGCGCGGCGGGGCGAGCACATGGCCGCCCGCGGTCTCCGCCCGCGTCGCGGCAACGTCGGGGTCGGTGTCGTAGAGCCGCAGCTCCAGTCCGCCACCGCGTGGCCCGGCCTCCGGCAGCAGCCCCAGCAGCGCGTTGGCGCCATAGGTGTGGTCCCCGTGCAGCTGGAAGCGCGCGTCGCCGTATTCGACGATGGCGAAATCGGCGCTCAGCCGGCGCGCGCGCATCCCGAAGACCTCCTGCAGGAAAGCGGCGCTGCGGCCCACGTCGCGGACGAGGATGTTGAGACCCAGTCCCCGCAGCGCGCGGCCGAACTCCGCCGGATCGACCGTGTCGTAATCCATGTGCATTCCCCTGCTGGCGCAGCTTGATCGCGCCCGGCCAAGCTGTCAACTTGCGCCAACCCCGCGCAAGGGGCCGATCCAGGAGCGCCCATGCCCCAGCCCGCGACGGACCCCGTGACCCCGGATCTTCCGGCGCCCCGCCGGTTCACCGATGCGGAGGCGGCGGTCGACTGCCTGTGCGAACTCTACGGCGCCGCGACGGACTTCCTCGCAACGGCCTTCGAAGCCTGCATGGCCTCCGGGCACCCCGGCCACCGCTATCGCGCCTTCTATCCGGAGGTGCGGCTGACCACGACAAGCTTCGCCGAGGTGGACAGCCGGCTGAGCTTCGGCCATGTCGCGGCGCCGGGCACCTACGCCACGACGATCACGCGCCCCGACCTTTTCGCCCACTACCTGCATCAACAGTTCGACCTTCTGCTGCGCAACCACGGCGTGCCACTGGAGATCGGCCCCTCGGCCACCCCGATTCCGGTGCATTTCGCCGTCGCCGACCGCCCCGGCCTGATGGTGCCGCAGGAGGGCGCGGCCGAATTCCCGCTGCGCGACGTCTTCGACGTTCCCGATCTTGCCAGCACCAACGACGACATCGTCAACGGCGTGGCCCAGGCCGGGCCGGCGGGCGAGTGGCCGCTTGCGCCCTTCACCGCGCAGCGGGTGGACTATTCGCTGGCGCGACTGCGGCACTACACGGCGACGGATCCCGCGCATTTCCAGAACCACGTCCTTTTCACCAACTACCAGTTCTACGTCTCCGAGTTCGAAGCGGTGGCGCGTGCCAAGCTTGCCGATCCTGACAGCGGCTACACGAGCTTCGTCGCCACGGGCGACGTCGAGATCACCGATCCCGCGGCCGAACTCCCCGTGCCCGCCAAGCTGCCGCAAATGCCCAGCTATCATCTCAAGCGGCCCGACGGTCAGGGCATCACGCTGGTCAACATCGGCGTCGGCCCCTCGAACGCCAAGACGGCGACGGACCACATCGCGGTGCTGCGTCCCCATGCCTGGATCATGGTGGGGCATTGCGCGGGCCTGCGGAACTCGCAGCGGCTGGGCGATTTCGTGCTCGCCCACGCCTATCTGCGGGAGGACCGGGTGCTGGACGACGACCTGCCCGTCTGGGTGCCCGTTCCCGCGCTGGCCGAGATCCAGATCGCGCTGGAACGCGCGGTAGCCGAGGAAACCGCGCTCGAGGGCTATGACGTCAAGCGCATCATGCGCACCGGGACGGTCGCCAGCGTGGACAACCGCAACTGGGA
>NZ_JBKHAQ010000108.1:0-9575 GCF_046542825.1 Rhodosalinus sp.
CGAACCGTTGAATGGCGCGCCTGCGGCGAATCCGTTGAATGGCGCGCCTGCGGCGCGACACTCTCTGGCACTTCGTGCGGCAGGGGGGCGCTGCCCCCCGTCGGCTGCGCCGACGCCCCCCGGGGTATTTTCGGCAAGAGGAAGACCGTCCTGGCCGCGGCGCGCGCGGACCACCGCGCTCAGTAGCCCCTTTCGCGGTCGACGAGGTGGCGCATCGGTTCCCCGGCCTCGGCACGGCGGATGTTGTCGGCGATCACGCGGGCGGCGGAAGGAGCACGGGTTTCCGACGCGATATGCGGCGTCACCGTGACCTTCGGATGCGGCCAGAACGGGTGGTCCGGCGGCAGCGGTTCCTCGCGGAAGACGTCGAGCGTGGCGTGGGCCAGGTGGCCCGCGTCGAGGGCCGCGATCAGGGCTGCGTCGTCGATCAGGGCGCCGCGGCCGGGGTTGATCAGCACTGCGCCTTCTGGCAGCCGGGCGAGGCGCGCGGCGTCGATCAGGTTCTCCGTCTGCGCGGTGAGCGGCAGGAGCAGCACGAGGATGTCGGCGCGGGCCAGCGCGCTGTTGACGCCTTGCGGTCCCGAGAGGCAGTCGATGCCTTCGATCCGCTTCTCGCTGCGGCTCCAGCCGGTGACGGGAAACCCGAGCCCCGCAAGCGCCTTGCCGCAGGCCGCGCCCAGCGCGCCTAGGCCGAGGATCGTGACCCTGCGGTCGCTGGCGAGGGGCGGCGCGCCGGCCCGCCAGAGGCCGTCCTGCCCGAGGATATGCGCATCCATGCCGAGGTGGTGGCGCAGGACATGACCCGTGACCCATTCCACCATGCCCTGCGTCAGCCCCTCGTCATCCACCATGCGGGCGAGCGGCACGTTCAGCGTGGGGTTGCCGACGACGTCCTCGACCCCCGCCCAGAGGTTCAGCACCGCCTTGAGGCGGGTGAAGGGGCGAAAGTCTTCGATGCCGGAATTGGGGGAATAGACGATGTAGTCTACCGTCTCGGGCGCGGCCCTGGTGACCAGTTCCGCATCGACGCCGGCCTCGGCGAGCGCGGTGCGCAGCGGGTGCTCGTATTCCTTCCAGCGTTCGGATTTCGCGGCGAAGAGAACTGTGACGGGCAAGGTGATCCTCCTGCGATCGGCAATCAGCGCGGGCGATGGACATGGGCACTCTGCACCAGACCGAAGCCCAGCATCAGCACAAGCATCGCGGAGCCGCCGTAGGACACCAGCGGCAGGGGCACGCCCACCACCGGGGCAAGGCCCATGACCATGGACATGTTGACGGCGAAGAAGAGGAAGAAGGTGACCGCGACCCCGAAGATCAGGATCTGAGCGAAGCGGTCGCGGTGCTGCAGCGCGCTGACCACGCAGAACAGCAGGACAAGCGCGTAGAGCAGCAAGAGCGTGATGCCGCCCAGGAAGCCCAGTTCCTCCGCCAGCGTGGTGAAGATGAAATCGGTGTGCTTTTCGGGCAGGAAGTTCAGCCGGGTCTGTGTCCCCTGCATCAACCCGCGCCCGGTCCAGCCGCCGGAGCCAAGCGCGATCTTGGACTGGGTGATGTGATAGCCCGCGCCCAGCGGGTCGGTCGCCGGGTCGAGGAAGGTATCGATGCGGCGGAACTGGTAGTCCTTGAGCAGCTGCCAGTCGGTGCCGCGGCTCTGGAATACCGCGGCCACGAGGCCCGCGCCCGCGGCCAGGACGCCCGCGAAATAGGCCCAGTGGACGCCGGCGATGAACATCACCAGCCCGCCGGCCGTCAGCAAGAGGATCGCGGTGCCGAGGTCGGGCTGGATCAGGACCAGCCCGGTGGGCAGCAGCACCATCAGCACGGGCACCAGCACCCACAGCGGGCGCGAGACCTTGCCGACCGGCAGCCAGTCGTAATATGCGGCCAGCAGCATCACCAGCCCGATCTTCATAAGCTCCGAGGGCTGCAGCCGCATGAAGCCCAGGTCGATCCAGCGTTGCGCGCCCTGGCCGGTGACGCCCACGAATTCCACCGCGACCAGCAGCGCGAGACAGACGGCGTAGGCCAGTGCGGACATGTTGCGCCAGAACCAGATCGGCACCATCGCCACCATCAGCATCAGGACGAAGGCCGCCGAGAAGCGGACGAGCTGCGGCTCGGCCCAGCGCGAAAAGCTGCCGCCGGACACGGAGTAGAGCATCACGGCGCCGATCCCGGCCACCGCGATCAGCGTCACCGCGAGCGGCCAGTTGAGAAACAGCAGCTTGCGAAGCCCCGAGGGCACCGTCTTGACGTTATACTCGAGATAGCTCATGCGCGGCTGCGCCCCCCGTCCCGGTCGGTCTCGCGCTCGCGCCGAAGACGCTCCTGCTGGGCGCGGATGCGCGAGCGGTCGGCGGCGGGATAGGCCTCGAGCGGCGGGTCGCCGCCGTAGAGCGCCTGCAGCGTCACGTCGCGCGCGATGGGCGCGGCGGCCGTCGATCCGCCGCCGCCGTGCTCGACCACGACAGAGACGGCGATGCGCGGCGCCTCGAAGGGCGCGAAGTTGACGAAAAGCGCGTGGTCGCGCCGGTTCCACGGCAGGTCCTCGTTGCGGATCACGCCGGCGCGCCGTTCGGCGGCGGTGATGTTGCGGACCTGGCTGGTGCCGGTCTTGCCGGCCATGGCCATCTCCTCGGCGACGATGCGCGAGCTGTAGGCGGTGCCGCGCCGGTGGTTGGTGGCGGTATACATCGCCTGCCGGATGCGGCGCAGGTGGTTCTCGTTGAGCCCCAGCGGCGTGCCGGTGCGCGGCGGCGTCTCGACCCCGTTCACGGATTTCACCAGCCGCGGCTCGATGCTGCGCCCCGTGGCAAGGCGCGCCGTCATCACCGCAAGCTGCAATGGCGTGGACAGGACATAGCCCTGGCCGATCGAGGCATTGACCGAGTCACCGATGCGCCACCGGGTGCCACGCGTGCGCGCCTTCCACTCGCGATCGGGCACCAGCCCGTCGGCCACGGCGGACATCGGGATGTCGAAGGTCTGGCCCAGCCCCAGCCTTCGAGACATCGCCGCGATGTTGTCGATGCCGACCTTCAGCGCGAGATCGTAGAAATAGACGTCGCAGCTTTCGCGCAGGCCGGATTCGAGGTCCATGTGCCCGTGGCCCGCCCGTTTCCAGCAGTGGAAGCGGCGGCCTCCCACCTCCATGTGACCCGGGCACCACACGGTCTCGTCCGGGGTGATCTCGCCCTGCTCCAGCGCGGCGAGTGCGGTCACCATCTTGAAGGTCGAGCCGGGCGGGTAGGCGTCCTGCACCGTCTTCGAGGCCAGCGGGCGACGCTCGTTGTCGCGCAGTGCCGCGTAGTCGTCGGCCGAGATGCCGCGGACGAACAGGTTCGGATCGTAGGAGGGGGCGGAGACGAGCGACAGCAGATCGCCATTGGCCACGTCCATCACCACCACGCTTGCGCTTTCCGTTCCCAGCCGCGCGCACACATAATCCTGAAGCCGGTGATCCACGGTGAGCTGGATGTCGGCACCGGGTTCGCCCCCCTGGCGGTCGAGTTCGCGCATGACGCGGCCCACGGCGTTGACCTCCACCCGTCGCGTTCCGGCACGGCCGCGCAGATCGTCTTCGTGGCGCGCCTCGACGCCGACCTTGCCCACCTGGAAGCGGGGGATGCGCAGCACCGGATCGGGGTCGGCGTAGCGGGCGAGATCGCGCTCGCTGACCGGGCCCACATACCCCACCACATGCGCGAAATCGGGCCCCATCGGATAGACGCGCGACTGTCCCACCTCGGGGTTGATGCCGGGAAGGGCCGGGGCATTGACCGCAACGCGGCTGATATCCGACCAGGAGACGCGGTCGGCCACCGTGACCGGCAGGAAAGGGGCGGAGCGCGCGGCCTCGGCGCGGACGCGCTCCAGGTCCTCTTCCGTCAGCGGGACGAGCCGGGCAAGCCGGGCCAGCGCCTCGTCGACGTCGCCGGCGTCCTCGCGGACGATCGTGATGCGATAGGATGGCTCGTTGCCGGCGATGAGCTGGCCCTGCCGGTCGACGATGCGGCCACGGCGCGGCGGGATCAGGCGGATGTTGATCCGGTTCTCCTCTGCCAGCAGGCGAAAGGTGTCTGCCTCTTCCACCTGCATGTGCCGCAGCCGCATGGCCAGGATGCCCATGAAGCCGGCTTGCAATCCGGCCACGATCAGGCCGCGGCGGCTTATCTTGCGGACGCTGGTCTGGGTCTCCTTCGGGCTGCGTCTCATGATCCGAGCCTCGCGCCGCCGGGGTCGGAGGCCGCGGGACGCCGCAGCCCCAGGAAGAGATGCGAGCCTGCGACGACCGCAGGGTAAAGCGCGATCGTGCCGACCGCCTGCATCATGCTGAGGGCGAGCGGGGGCTGCGGCACGGCGAGCAGGCCCAGCGTGAGCTGGTAGGCCACCGTGATGACGATCACCACCGCGCCGGCGGTCGCCCACTCGATCCAGAAGCCCGAATCGCGCAGCATCCGTGCGCGTGCCTTCAGGTATTCGCAGCCCAGGACGGTCAGCACGGCATGCAGGCCGGGTGGCCGCTGATACAGCAGGTCGGCCAGCAGAGCGACAAAGGCGATGGACAGGACAGGCACATAGTCGGGCCGCCGGGCCGCCCAGACGAGGCAGACCGCGAGCAGCAGATCGGGCGGCGCCCAGCGCGGGACGCCGGTGTCGAGCGGCAGAAGCGCGACGAAGATCACCGCAACGCAGAGCGCAACGAAGACGGCTCGTTTCGGCCAGAGGGCGTTTCCCTGCACGTCAGCCATCGCCAGGCTCCTCCGGGTTTGCCTCGGCAAGGTCGCCCGGCAGAATCAGCGCCCCGGGGCCATCGACGGCCGGGGTGCCGTGGTGGCGCAGCACGCGCAGGAACTCCAGTCGGGAATAGTCCGCCGCAAGGCGCACGCGCAGCCGCCCGCGCGGGTCCTGCGCCACCTGCCCGATCAGCAGGCCGGGGGGGAAGACGCCACCGTCCCCGGACGAGATCAGCCTGTCGCCGGGCCGCACCTGCTCCGCGTTTTCGACGAAATCCAGAAGCGGCGCGGCGCTGTTGTCGCCCACCACCATGGCCCGCTGGCCAGAGGGCTGGATCACCGCGGGAATGCGCGAGGAACTGTCGGTCAGCAGGATCACCCGGCTTACCGTGCGCCCGACCCCCGAGATCCGGCCGACAAGGCCCAGCCCGTCCATCGCGGCCCAGCCGTCGACGATCCCGTCGTGCGCGCCCACGTTGATCAGCACCGACTGCCGGAAGGGCGAGCCCGAATCCGCCATGACCACGCCCGTGACGTGTGTGAGCTGCGGATCGAGCGCGAGGTTGTTCAGATCGCGCAGGCGCGCGTTTTCCTGTTCGAGCTGCAGCGCCGCTTCCTTCCATGCGCGCATCTGCTGCAATTCGCGGCGCAATTCGCGGTTCTGTTCGTGGATCCGCCGGTAGCTGCGGAAGTCGCGGGCAAGGTTCACCGTGGCCGTGACCGGTGCCATCGCCCAGTCGAAGCTGGGCACCACCGTGTCCACGACCTGTGCGCGGAAGCGTTCGACACGCGGGCTGTCGATGCGCCAGACGAGGAAGATGGCGGTCAGGCAAAGGACAACGATAGCCAGAAGAAGCCGCTTCAGCGGGGTCGCGTAATCCTCGGTTCCGTTCCTGTCGCGTGCCAAGCCCGGTGGTCCCCTGCCGCGCGGTGCGTCCTGACCCTGTCTAACCGCTTCCGGCGCGACGGCAAAATCAACTCCGCCCGTGGCGGCGCGTCAACTGTCGTAGTCGATGGCGTGGCGCAGCTGTTTCTCGTATTCGAGCGCCTTGCCGGTGCCCAGCGCCACGCAGTTGAGCGACTCGTCGGCGATGCTCACGGCAAGCCCGGTCTGCTCGCGCAGGGCAAGGTCCAGATCGCCCAGAAGCGCGCCGCCCCCGGTCAGCATCACGCCGCGGTCCACGATGTCGGCGGCAAGGTCGGGCGGCGTGGCCTCCAGCGCGGTCATCACCGCCTCGCAGATCGCCTGCACCGGCTCGGCCAGTGCTTCGGCTACCTGCGCCTGGTTGATCTCGGTCTCCTTGGGCACGCCGTTCAGCAGGTCGCGGCCGCGGATCTGCATCGAGGCGCCGCGCCCGTCGTCGGGCATCCGCGCCGTGCCGATCGAGGTCTTGATGCGCTCGGCCGTCGCCTCGCCCACGAGGATGTTCTGCTGCCGGCGCAGGTAGCTGACGATCGCCTCGTCCATCCGGTCGCCGCCCACACGGATCGAGCGGGCATAGACGATGTCGCCCAGGCTGAGCACCGCGACCTCGGTCGTGCCGCCGCCGATGTCCACCACCATGCTGCCCGTGGGGTCGGTGATCGGCATGCCCGCGCCGATGGCCGCCGCGATGGGCTCCGCGATCAGGCCCGCCTTGCGCGCGCCTGCTGACAGCACCGATTGCCGGATCGCCCGCTTCTCGACCGGGGTGGCGCCGTGCGGCACGCAGACGATGACCTTGGGCTTGTAGAAGGTCGAGCGCTTGTGGACCTTGCGGATGAAGTGCTTGATCATCTCCTCGGCCACGTCGAAATCCGCGATGACGCCCTCGCGCATCGGTCGGATCGCCTCGATCGAGCCGGGGGTGCGGCCCAGCATCAGCTTGGCGTCCTCGCCCACCGCGAGCACCTTCTTGACGCCGTCCTTGACGTGATAGGCCACCACCGAGGGTTCGGACAGGATGATTCCGCGCCCCTTGACGTAGACCAGCGTGTTCGCGGTCCCAAGGTCGATCGCCATGTCCTGCGAAAAGATGCCGGTCAGATTCGCCAGTCCAAACATGCCTGCTCGTCGACCCCGCGCGCCAAACCCCAAGGACCCGCGATTCTCCGGCGCGGGCGGTGCGCCCTTATAGGACCTGCGCCAGTGGGGCGAAAGGGCAGGTGCGCGCGCAACCGGCACCTTTCCGCGTGTCGCCGCCATGTCGCTTTCCCGCAATCACATGTCGGGCCGGTCGCGCGACGCCCCCGGCTGCAAGAGTAAGGACGGGCCGAAGCAGGAAGGGAAGGCCCTGACATGAAAACGGACGTGAAGGCCCTGGTCGTGGGCGGCGGCGCGATCGGCACCTCGATCGCCTATCATCTCGCGCGCGCCGGCTGGTCGGACGTGATGCTGCTGGAACGCGACGAGCTGACCAGCGGCTCGACCTGGCACGCGGCGGGCCTTCTTCCGCTCTTCAACATGTCCTATGCGGTCAGTCATATCCACGACTACTCCGTGCGCTTCTACAAGACGCTGGAGGAGGAGACGGGCCTCAACGCGGGCTTCTACGTGGTGGGCAACCTGCGCATGGCGCAGACCGACGCGCGGATGGACGAATACCGCCTATACGCCTCGACGGCCGAGACGGTGGGCATCCATTACGAGTGGATGACCCCGGACGAGATCAGGGCGCGCTGGCCCCTGGTGCGGACCGAGGATCTGAAGGGCGCGATCTACCACCCCGAGGACGGCTACATAAACCCCGCCGACGTGACGCAGGCGATGGCCAAGGGCGCGCGCCAGCGCGGCGTGACGATCGAGCGCAAGTGGCAGGTGGACGGCTACGCCTGGCGCGGCGATCACTGGCAGGTCACCTGCACGAGGATGGCAGAGAAGGGCGGCAACCTTGTGCCCACGGACGAACAGGCCGTGGTCAGGGCCGAGCATGTCGTCACCGCCACCGGGAACCACGCCCCCCGCACCGCGCGGCTTCTGGGCATCAGGATGCCGGCGATCCCGGTCGAGCATCAGTACATCGTCACCGAGCCGGACCCGGCACTGGTGGAGTGGCGCAAGTCGAACCCCGAGCATCCCGTCCTGCGCGACGCAGACGCCAAGTGGTACGTCCGCGAGGAGCGGGGCGGCTGGATCCTCGGCCCCTACGAGCGGGGCGCGCCCGCGCGCTTCGAATACGGCGTGCCCGACAGTTTCCGCGCCGACCTCTTCCCGCTCGACCTGGAGCGGATCGAGGAGGAATACATGAGCATGATCCACCGCATCCCGTCGTCCGAGACGGTGGGCCTCAAGGACGACTACAACGGCCCGATCTGCTACACGCCCGACGGCAACCCGCTGGTCGGCCCCGCGCCGGGGCTCCGCAACATGTGGCTCGCGGAGGGATTCAGCTTCGGCATCACGGCGGCCGGCGGCACGGGCAAGTATCTGGCCGACCTGATGGTGGAGGGCGAGGCCGAGATCGACATGGCCAGCCTCGACCCGCGCCGCTACGGCGACTGGATGACGACGGAATACGCCGCCCGCAAGAACGAGGAGGCCTACGAGCACGTCTATATCCTGCACCACCCGGACGAGGAGCGCCCGGCCTGCCGCCCGCTGCGCACCGCGCCCTGCTACGACCGGCTGAAGGCGCGCGGCGCGCAGTTCGGTCAGGTCAACGGCTGGGAGCGGCCGAACTACTTCGGCCCCGTGGACGCGCCCGACAGCTTCGACCACGACGCCCGCAGCTTCCGCCGCGGCGGCTGGTGGCACTACGCCGTGGAAGAGGCGAAGGCGATCCGCGAGGGCGTGGGCCTGATCGACGCCACCGCCTTTGCCAAGCAGCGGGTCTATGGCCCCGGCGCGACCGCCTTTCTCGACCGGATGACCTGCAACAGGCTGCCGAAGGTGGGGCGCATCAACCTGACCTATGCGCTGACCGCGCAGGGCACGACGCGCACGGAATACACCATCGTGCGGCTGGCCGAGGACGAATACTATCTCGTCTCCGCGGGGGGCTGGCAGGCCTATGACCACGACTACCTGATGCAGGCCTCGCAGGACTGGTGCGCGGCGCGTCCCGCCGACTGGGTCGTGGTGCAGGATGTCACCACGCAGTGGGGCGTCTTCGCGGTGGCGGGGCCGAAATCGCGGAACCTGCTACGCGACGTGGTCAGGGATGCGGACCCGGCCACTGCGCTGGGCAACAAGCGGTTCCCCTGGCTTTCGATGCGGAACATCGAGCTTGGCATGTGCCCGGTGCGCGCGATCCGCGTGGCCTATACCGGCGAACTGGGGTGGGAGCTGCATCACCCGGTGGAGATGCAGAACTACCTCTTCGACCTTCTGGAAGGCGCGGGCGAGAAACACGGGCTGAGGCTCGTCGGCGCACGGGCGCAGAACTGGCTGCGGCAGGAGAAGAGCTATCGCGCCTTCGGCCACGAGCTGGGCCGCGACGCCACGCCGCTCGAGGCCGATCTGCCGCGCTTCGTGGACATGTCGAAGGATTTCCGCGGCAAACAGGCGATGGAGGCGACCGGCATCCGCTCGAAATGCGTGACCGTCCTGATCGACGGGCCGCCGGACGCCGATCCCTGGGGGCGCGAGGCGCTCTATGCGGGCAATGAGCGGGTCGGGCGGCTGACCTCGGGCGGCTATTCGGTGGCCTTCGGCAAGTCCATCGGCATGGGCTACGTCGGGCCGGAGCACGCCGTGCCGGGCACGAAGCTCAAGGTGAAGATGCTGGACGCGCTCTGGGACGCCGAGGTGCAGCCCGACAGCCCCTACGACCCCGAGAACGCCCGTATCCGGCAGGACGGCTGAGACCGCGCGCGCGTCGCAATCACCCGCCGCGCGCGCGCCCTTCTTCCTGGTCC
>NZ_JBKHAQ010000015.1:0-38349 GCF_046542825.1 Rhodosalinus sp.
GGCGGCTGGCCGGGCGCGAACCCGACCGACAGCGCCTTTTTCGCCTCGGCGCCTGCCACCCGCGCGAGGATGACCGCCTTCGGCATGACCAAGCGCACGGGCCGCTCGGTGGAGAACGACGATATCCTTGCAGGCGTGCTCAACGCCGGCACCGGCACCGTCTGCCTTGTCGGCAAGGCGCATGACTACCACGTCGAGCGCGCGCTGGGCATCACGCGCGACGAGAACCTCGACAATATCCGCCGCTCGGTCGCGCATGTCGTGGCACAGGGGCGCGAGGCGATCTTCGACGCCGAGCATTTCTTCGACGGCCACGCCAGCGACCCCGGATATGCCCGCGCCTGCCTGCAGGCCGCGCTGGAGGGCGGCGCGCGCTGGGTGGTGCTGTGCGACACGAACGGCGGCACGCTGCCTGCGGTCATCGGCCGGGTGGTGGAAGCGGTGATCGCAAGCGGCGTCCCCGGCGACCGCCTTGGCATCCATACCCACAACGACACCGAGACGGCGGTCGCCGGCAGCCTTGCCGCGGTCGAGGCCGGCGCGCGGCAGGTGCAGGGCACGCTCAACGGGCTGGGCGAGCGCTGCGGCAACTCCAACCTGACCGCGCTGATCCCCACGCTGAAGCTCAAGGCGCCCTGGGCCGACCGCTTCGAGACGGGCGTGAGCGATGCCGCGCTGGAGGGGCTCACGCGCACCAGCCGGATGCTGGACGAGATCCTGAACCGCGTGCCGATAAAGCAGGCGGCCTATGTCGGCGCCTCGGCCTTCGCGCACAAGGCGGGGCTGCACGCAAGCGCGATCCTCAAGGACCCGGCCACCTACGAACACGTCGATCCCGCCCGCGTGGGCAACGCCCGCGTGGTGCCGATGTCGAACCAGGCGGGGCTGTCGAACCTGCGCGGGCGGCTGGCCGAGGCGGGGCTGACGGTGGACCGCGACGACCCCGCGCTGCCCCGCATCCTGGAAGAGGTCAAGGCGCGCGAGGCGGAGGGATATTCCTACGACACCGCGCAGGCGAGCTTCGAGATTCTCGCGCGGCGCGCGCTGGACCGTCTGCCCGAATTCTTCGAGGTCAAGCGCTACAAGGTCACCGTCGAGCGGCGGAAGAACAAGTACGACCGGATGGTCAGCCTGTCGGAGGCCGTCGTCGTGGTGAAGGTGGGCGGCGAGAAGAAGCTCTCGGTCAGCGAGTCGCTGGATGACGCCGGCACGGACCGGGGCCCGGTCAACGCGCTGGCCAAGGCGCTGGCCAAGGACCTGGGCCCCTGGCAGGCGGCGATCGACGACATGCGCCTGGTGGACTTCAAGGTGCGCATCACGCAGGGCGGGACCGAGGCCGTCACCCGCGTCATCATCGACAGCGAGGACGGGCAGGGGCGGCGCTGGTCCACCGTGGGCGTCTCGGCCAACATCATCGACGCGAGCTTCGAGGCGCTGCTCGACGCGATCACCTGGAAGCTGCTGCGCGACGCGCCGGCGCCCGTTTCGGCTTGCACGCCGTGAGACGCGCCTCGGGACCGGGCGCATTGCGCCCGACGCGGGTGATTGATCCGCGCCGTGCGGCGCTTACCTGACTGCGGATGATGCGAGCCACGTCCTTCGGTTCCCCGGCGGCGGTCGCAGGGTCGGTCGCCGGCCCGCGCCAGCCTCCTGCGCTCAGGCCGCGACACATGCCGGCCGGACGGGTCCGGCACGATGCCTGAGCGCGACGACATCGGGGCCTGCGCCGCGCTGGTCGAGCGCGGCGACCCGGACCGCTTCCGCGCGACCATGGCCGCGCCGCCCGCGGCCCGCAAGGTGCTCTTTCCGCTCTATGCCTTCAACCTCGAGGTGGCCCGCGCGCCCTGGGTCGTGTCGGAGCCCATGCTGGCCGAGATTCGCCTGCAGTGGTGGCGCGAGGCGCTGCAGGAGATCGCCGAGGGGCAGCCCGCCCGGCGGCACGAGGTGGTTGTCCCGCTGGCCCGCGCGCTGGATGCCGAGGGCGCGCGGCTGCTCGACGGGCTGGTGGCCGCCCGGCGTGCGGATCTGGAGCGCGCGCCCTTCGCGGACGCAACGGCGCTTTGGGCCTATCTCGACGCGACCGCCGGGACGCTGCACTGGGTGGCCGCGCGCGCGCTTGGTCCGGCACAGGAAGAAGTGGTCCGCGCGGCGGGACAGGCCCAGGGCCTCGCGGCCTGGCTGATGGCGGTGCCGGAGTTGGAGGCGCGGGGGCGGTTGCCGCTGCCCGACGGGCGCCCCGAGGCGGTGGCGCGGCTGGCGCGGGAGGGGTTGGCGCGTCTGGCGGGTGCGCGCGCGCGGCGCGCGGGCGTGTCGAAGGCGGCGCGGGCCGCGCTCATCGACGTGCGAGCGGCCGAGGCGGTTCTGCAACGCGCCGCCGCCGATCCCGCGCGCGTCGCGGCGGGGCGCCTCCGGCCAGCCCCCGTTCGCGAGCGACTGGCGCTGATCGCGGCGGCGGCGGGGCGCTGGTGACGGGCGGTTCTCTGGCGGACGCGCCTGCGGCGCGACACCTTCACCGGGGCCGCCTTGCGGCGGCGGTGCGGGCGGCAGCCCGCAGCGTCAGATCGGCCGTGCCTGCGGCCTGAGCCAGAGCCAGATCAGCGCACCGCCGGCGAGCGCGAGGAAGGGCGCCATGGCGAGGTTCACGGCGGTCCAGCCGGCCTCGGCCGTGCCGCCGGTGCAGTTCATCAGCCCGCCGGACGAGAGCGATGCGAAGGTCACGCCGCCGAAGACGATCAGGTCGTTGAGGCCCTGCATCCGCCCGCGCTCGTGCGGCTCGTGCTGGCCGGCGAGCATGGTGGTGGCGCCGATGAAGCCGAAGTTCCAGCCGATGCCCAAGAGCACCAGCGCGACGAAGAAGTGCTCCAGCTCCACCCCCATCAGCGCCACGCCGCCCGCCGCGGCAAGGATGGCAAGGCCCGTCGCCATGATCGTCTGCGTGCCGAAGCGCGCGATCAGGTGGCCGGTGAAGAAGCTGGGCACATACATCGCCAGCACATGCGCGGTGACCACGTCGGCGGCATTGTTGGCGCCATAGCCGCAGCCCACCACGGCAAGCGGCGTGGAGGTCATCACCAGGTTCATCAGCGCGTAGGAAACGGTGGCGCAGATCACCGCCACGGCGATCGCGGGCGTGGTGATCAGCTCGCGCCGCGAGCGGCCCTTGGGCGCATCCTCGGAGGGGCGCGGCGGCCGGGGGATGTCGAGGCCGAGGAAAAGGAGGGAGCCCAGCAGGTTGAGCGCGATCACGGCGATATAGGTGCCGAGGAAGGGAATCACGAAGGCGTCGCTCGTGACCTTGACCAGTTGCGGGCCGATGATCGCGGCCAGAAGCCCGCCCGCCATGACGTAGGAGATCGCCTTCGGACGGAAGGCGTCGGAGGCGGTGTCCGCGGCAGCGAAACGGTAGAAGTTGTGCGCCGACATGTAGAGCCCGGTCAGCAGGCTGCCGGCGAGGAAGATCGCGAAGGACCCCTGCCAGAGGCCGATCGCACCCACCAGACCGCCCAGCGCGCCGCCCGCGGCGCCGAGGAAGAAGCCGGTCCGCCGGCCCCAGCGCTGCATCGCCGCCGAAAGCGGCGTGGCCGAGAGCATCGATCCCAGCACGATCAGCGAAATTGGCAGCGTCGCGAAGCAGGGGTTGGGCGCCAGCGACTGGCCCGCCAGCCCGCCGATGGTGAAGATCATCGGCATCTGCGCACCAAGGATCGCCTGCGCGGCGACCAGCACGGTCACGTTGCGCCTGGCGCGCGTATCGTCGAGGGCGGCGGGGGCTGTCGCGTCGGTCATGCGCCGAGGGGTAGACCCTGGCACGGGCGGTGGCAAGGTCTCACATGCGGTGCGTGCAATGCGTCCTGCCGGGCATGGTCGGCCGGCGCGGCGCCCGCTAGGGTCGCGCGTCGAAAGGGGGCGTCATGGTCGGACGCATCATCGAGACCGAAGCCTGCGTGGCCGAGGGCGCCGAGTGGCTGGCGCAGACCGAGCCGCGGTTTGCCTGCGCGTTGGAGCTGACCGGCCCCTTGCCGCTGCGCCGGCGACCGGACGGCTTCGACCAGTTGCTGGGCGCGATCGTGAGCCAGCAGGTCAGCGTGGCCGCCGCGCGCGCCATATGGGGCCGGATGGAGACGGCCGGACTGACCGCGCCGGCCGCGATCCTGGGCGCCGACGACGAGGCGCTGCGCGCCGCGGGCCTCAGCCGGCAGAAGATCCGCTATGCCCGCGCGCTGGCGACGGCAGGGATCGACTATGCCGCGCTGCGCGAGACCCCGACGGAAGAGGTCGTGAAGCGGCTGACCGAGGTGCCGGGCATCGGCGTCTGGACGGCGGAGATCTACGCGATGTTCTCGCTGGGCCGGGCCGACGTCTTCGCGCCCGGCGACCTTGCGCTGCAGGAGTCCGCGCGGATGCTCTTCGCTCTGCCGGAGCGGCCGAAGGAGCGCGCGCTGCGCGAGATGGCGGCTGCCTGGTCGCCCTGGCGCGCGGTTGCGGCGCGCGCGCTCTGGGCCTACTACCGTGTCGCAAAGGATCGGGAGGGCGTGGCATGACCCGCGCGCAGAGCTGGGGGCGCGCTCCCGCCGACCCCACGGCGGGCGCCCGAGTGCTTCGGGAAGACCCGGACCGAAACCGGCGTCGTCGGCGCCGCGCTCGCAGGGCCGTGCCGTCCTCGCTTGTCCTGGAGAGGGCGACCCGATACCGCGAGCGCGGGATGCCCCTTTGGGGCGAAGCAGCAAGGGAAGGAAGAGCATGACGCGCGCATTGCAGGCCGGCCGGGTGGAGCCGCAGTCGGGGTCGACCCGCTCGGCGGTGATCTTCCTGCATGGCTACGGGGCGAACGGGGCGGACCTTCTGGGCCTTGCCGAGCCGATGGCGCCGCATCTGCCCGACACGCTCTTCGTCGCGCCCGACGCGCCCGAGACCTGCGCCGCCTCGCCCCTGGGCTTCCAGTGGTTCCCGATCCCCTGGATCGACGGCTCCTCCGAGGAGGCCGCGGAGACGGGGATGCGCGCGGCGATCGACGACCTGAACGCCTTTCTCGACGGCGTCATGGTGGACGAGGACCTGCTGCCCGAACAGGTGGCGCTGGTGGGCTTCAGCCAGGGCACGATGATGGCGTTGCACGTGGCGCCCCGGCGCGAGGACGCCGTCGCGGGCGTGGTGGGCTTTTCGGGCCGCCTGCTGGCGCCCGAGGTGCTGGCCGACGAGGTGCGGGTCCGCCCGCCCGTCCTGCTGGTGCACGGCGATGCGGATGACGTCGTGCCGGTGCAGTCGTTGCCCGAGGCGGCCGAGGCGCTGCAGAAGGCCGGCTGGGAGGAGGTCTATGCCCACATCATGAAGGGCACGGGTCATGGGATCGCGCCCGACGGGCTGAGCGTGGCGCTGGCCTTCCTGCGCGACCGGTTGGGGCTGTAGCGCGGTCCCGACGCGCATCAGGGGGCGCTGCCCCCGTCGGCCTCCGACTCCCCGAAGTGTTTTCGTCCAGGAAGACACAAGGACCTGGGCCTGCACGCCGGACCGGAGCGACGGGCCTGCACGAGGCGGCCGGTCCTGCGGTGCACCGCTTCCGCGGCGTGCCGAACGCGGCAAGCGTGTTGCGCGCACGACAGGCTTTGGCGGCCGGCAGGGTGACGGCAGGGGCGTCTTGCAGGCCTTGCCGATGCTCATGCTTCATTCCCGTCGCGGTTTTGAGACTACCGAATGCGGGGCGATCCTCGCGCTTGCCGAAACCGCACCGGAACGGGAGGCGCGGCTGGCGGGAGCGGCACGCGATCACGACATCCGGCGCGCGCGGCTTGCCTGGCTCGACGAGGCGGCGGGCGCGCGGGCTGGATGATGGGGCGGCTGATCGCGCTGATGCGGGAGGCCAACAGGGACGTCTTCGGCTTCGACCTGACCGAGTTTGCCGAAAGCCCGCAGGTGGCGACCTATGCCGCGCGCGAGGGCGGGCATTTCGACTGGCACGCGGATCTGGGCGACGGGCCGCTTGCCCGGCGGCGCAAGCTCACGGTCGTGGTGCAGCTGTCCGACCCGGCCGACTACGAGGGCGGCGCGCTGCAGGTGATGCACGGGCCCGCGCCCGAGAGCGCGGCGCGCGGGCAGGGGGCGGCGGCCGTCTTTCCAGCCTTCAGGCTGCACCGGGTGGTCCCGGTGGCGCGGGGCGTGCGCCGCTCGCTCACCGTCCGGGCGCACGGCCCGGCGTTCCGCCAGCGCCCCGGGCCGAAGGAGCGGCCCGGGGCGTCGGGCCGATCACTCCGACATGGTCAGCTGGTAGCTGTGCGGCATGTAGCGGAAGCCGTCGCCGGCCGTCTCGACGTAGCCGAGGCCGGGGAAGGGCATGTGGTAGCCCACGAAGGGCACCCTGTCCGCGGCCAGCATCCCCAACAGGCGCCGGCGCGTGGCGGCGGCGGCCTCCTTGTCCATGTCGAAGCGCACCTCCCAGTCGGGATGCGCCAGCGACCAGACGTAGTGGTTGGCGAAATCGGCCGCGATCAGCAGTTGCCGGCCCTCGCTTTCCAGCATGTAGGCCATGTGCCCGGGCGTGTGGCCGAAGGCCGCCATGGCGGTGACGCCCGGCGCCACGCTGCCGCCGTCCTCCAGCGTCTCGATCTTGCCCGCCTCGGCCAGCGGGCGCACCTTTGCCTCGAATGTCTCGTTGCCGGACATGTCCCAGGCATCGAGTTCGGTCGCCCCGGTCAAGTAACGCGCGCCCGCGAAGGTCTCGGTCTCGCCGTCCATCAACCCGCCGATGTGGTCGCCGTGCATGTGGGTGATGACGACATGCCCGACCTGATCCGCGGAATATCCCGCGGCTTCGAGCGCGGCCAGCGTGCCGGCGGGTGAGAGCCCCGTGTCGAAGAGGATGAGTTCCGAGCCCGTGTTCACGACCGTCGGCGTGAAGTAGAAGCGGCTCGCGTCGGTGGGGATCATCGCCGCCTCCGACGCCTCGGCAAAGGCCTCTTCGGAGACGTCGAGGCCGAAGATGGTCTGCGGGTCGGGCACCACGCGGGTGCCCGCCAGCAGCGTGGTGACCTCGAAGCCGCCCAGCGTGAAGCGCGCGTGGGTCGGAATGTCGTTGCCCATCATCGGGGCCGAGGCGGCGGCACGCCCCGCAGCGGCCGCGGCGAGCGGCAGGGCGGCGGCGCCGGCAATCGCCTGCCGCCGGGTCAGACTGGGATTGGTCATCGGGATCCTCCACATGTTGTCCCTGCGGCAAGGATAGGCGGCTTCGGCGGCGCGCCCTTGTGCGAAGGCGCAGACTCGCTGTGGGCTCACGCAGAGGTGATCGCGGCGGCAGGGCTCGGGGCTGCCGGGGGATCGCGCATGCTGCCGGTCGGTCACGCATCGCCTTGCGCCACGCCGCAAGGCCTCGGCTGGCATCCGCCCCTGACGGCGAAGCCGCGCCTCTTCCGCCACCCCGCGATCCCCGGCAGCCCCGGGCCCTGCGTCACCGATCCGGCGGCGCTGCTCCGGGGGCATCGCCGCGGCCGGGTGCGACTGGGCGAGGGCAGGGACCCACCGAGGCGCTGGACAAGACGCGGCCCCTGTGACACGGGAAGCCCCCGACAGGAGGCTGCGTCCATGACCACCACCCGCTTCGCGCCCTCGCCCACGGGCTACCTGCATGTGGGCAACCTCCGGACCGCGCTGATGAACCATCTCATCGCGCGCAAGGTGGGCGGCACCTTCATCCTGCGCATCGACGATACCGACCCGGAGCGCTCGAAGGAGGAATATGTCGAGGCGATCAAGGAGGATCTGACCTGGCTGGGCCTGACCTGGGCCCGGATCGAGCGGCAGTCGGCCCGCCTGCACCGCTACGAGGAGGCCGCAGAGCGGCTGCGCGGGATGGGCCGGCTCTACGAATGCTTCGAGACGCCGGAAGAGCTTGAACTCAAGCGCCGCAAGCAGCTCGCCATGGGGCGTCCGCCGGTCTATGACCGCGCCGCGCTGACCCTGTCGGAGGACGAGAAGGACCGCCTGCGCGCCGCGCGCGGGCCAGGGCACTGGCGCTTCCGGCTCGACCACGAGCGCATCGAGTGGCAGGACGGCATCCTCGGTCCCCGGTCGATCGACGCGGCCTCGGTTTCGGACCCGGTGCTGATCCGCGCCGATGGACAGGTGCTCTACACGCTCGCCTCGGTCGTCGACGATACCGAGATGGGCGTGACGGACGTGGTGCGCGGCGCGGACCACGTCACCAATACCGCCACGCAGATCCAGATCATCGCGGCGCTGGGCGGCCGCTGCCCGCGCTTTGCGCATCACTCGCTGCTGACCGGCCCGCAGGGCGAGGCGCTGTCGAAGCGGCTGGGCACGCTGGCGCTGCGCGACCTGCGGGCGCAGGGGGTGGAACCGGCCGCGCTCCTGAGCCTGATGGCGCGGCTGGGCTCCTCGGATCCGGTCGAGCTGACGGACGACCTCGACCGGCTGGCCGAAGGATTCGACCTGTCGAAGTTCGGCGCGGCACCCACCAGGTTCGACGCGGCCGATCTCTTTCCCCTGACCGCGCGCCACCTGCACGCGCTGCCCTTCGAGGCCGTGCAGGGAGAGATCGCGGCGCTGGGCGTGCCCGACGCGCTGGCCGAGCGGTTCTGGACCGTCGCCCGCGAGAACATCGAGACGCGCGCAGACCTCGCCGGCTGGTGGGCGCTCTGCCGCGACGGCGCGGAGCCCGCGATCGCGCCCGAGGACGCGGAGTTCGTGGCCGAGGCCGTGGCGCTCCTGCCCGATCCGCCCTACGGGCCCGAAACCTGGGGCGACTGGACCGGTGCGGTCAAGGAGAGGACCGGCCGCAAGGGCAAGGCGCTCTTCATGCCGCTGCGCAAGGCGCTGACAGGCCGCGAGCGCGGTCCCGAGATGGCCGACCTCATGCCGCTCCTGCAAAGGGTGCGCGCGAAGGATTGACCCGGCCCCGGCGCCACCGCCGCATGCCTGCGCGCATCCAGGGGAAACAGGCCGCACCGTTTCCTTCCTCTTGCTCGAAATACCCCGCGGGGGTGTGGGGGCGCGAAGCCCCCACGGCGGCAGTGCCGAAGCGCGGGCTTCGCTCTCCGACAGCGACGGGACCTTGCGCCGCCTCAGGTGCCGCAGAAGGTCGCCTCGACCCGCTCCTCCGGGCGCGGCGGGGTGGTGAGCAGCGCCACCTCGGGCGTCTCGTAGGGTGTCGCCAGCGTCCGCATCAAGGTCTCGAAGGGTCCCATGTCACCGCCGACCGCGGCCTCGATCATGTGCTCGATGCGGTGGTTGCGCGGGATGACGGCGGGGTTCGCGGCCAGCATCCGTGCCTCCGGGTCGCCGTCCTCGGCCTCGAGCCTGCGGCGCCATTTCGCCTCCCAGGCGTCGAAGGGTGCGGGGTCGGAAAACTCGCGCCGCGCCGTGCCCTCGGCCAGCCCCCGGAAGGTGTTGGTGAAATCCGCGCCCTGCGCCGCCATGATGTCGAGCAGGTCCGAGACCAGAGCGGCGTCGTCCGCGTCCCCGGTCGCCAGTCCCAGCTTGGCGCGGAAGCGCGCCAGCCATTCGGCACGCAGCAGCGCCGGCATGGCATGGACAGACTGCGTGAACTCCTCAACCGCCCGCTCGGCGTCCGGCATCAGCGGCACCAGCGCGGTTGCGAACTGCGCCATGTTCCACACAGCGATGTCGGGTTGGTTGGCATAGGCATAGCGGCCCATCCGGTCGATCGAGGAGAACACCGTCTCGGGGTGATAGTCGTCGACGAAGGCACAGGGACCGTAGTCGATCGTCTCGCCGGAAACGGCGCAGTTGTCGGTGTTCATCACGCCGTGGATGAAGCCTACGCTCATCCACTGCGCCACCAGCCGCGCCTGTGCCGCGATCACCGCGTCGAGCAGGGCCTTCGGCCCGTCGGCCTCCGGGTAGTGACGCGCCACCGTGTGCTCGTAGAGCGCCTTCAGGGCGTCCATGTCCCCCCGGGCCGCGAAGATCTGGAAGGTGCCCACCCGGATGTGGCTGGCGGCGACGCGGGTGAGCACGGCGCCCGGCAGCACCGCCTCGCGCACCACCGGCTCGCCCGTGGCCACCACGGCGAGGGCGCGGGTCGTGGGGATGCCCAGCGCATGCATCGCCTCGGACACCACGTATTCGCGCAGCACGGGCCCCATCCAGGCGCGTCCGTCGCCCATGCGGGAATAGGGCGTGCGCCCCGACCCCTTGAGCTGGATGTCGCGGCGGCGGCCATGCCTGTCCACCACCTCGCCCAGCAGATGCGCGCGCCCGTCGCCCAGCTGTGGGTTGAACTGCCCGAACTGGTGGCCGGCGTAGCGCTGGGCGATCGGAGTGGCGCCCTCCGGCACCTCGTTGCCCGCGAAGACGCGGGCCAGTTCTGCCTCGTCTCCGGGGACGATTCCCAACTCCTCGGCCAGAGCATGGTTGAAGGCCAGAAGCCGCGGCGCCTTCACAGGGGTCGGGTCGATCCGGGTGAAGAGGCTCGGCGGCAGGGCCGCATAGCTGTTGTCGAAGGGGATCGCGAGTGTCATGTCCCGCATATAGGCGCAGCGCCGAAGCCGTGCCAGCCCGGCGCGGGAGCCTGCCGGCATGGAGCGATCGGCAGACGGCGCAGAGGCGTCCGCGCAAGGGCCTTGGGAAGGCCCTTGCAAGCCGCTTGGAAGCGGCTTGCAAGCGGTTTCAAACCGCTTGCCCGTTCACAGTTTCCGCGACATCAGCATGCAGCGGTCGCGCGGGGCGAAATGCGCGCGGGTGCAGAGCCGCCGCGCCACGGCGTCCTCGCGGTCGACCTCGAGGTGCAATGCGCGCACGCCCGCCTCGCGCAGGGCCCGCGCCAGCGCGTCGAGCGCGTCGCCCGCGATGCCCCGGCCCCGCACGGCGCGCCGGACGTAGAGTTCGTCGACGTTGGCGTCGAGCCCGCCGAACTCCACCGACCAGCCGAAGGTCACCACGAGATAGCCTATGGGCGCGCCACGGGGACCGATCAGATAGACGGCGCCGTGCGGCGAGCCTTCGAGCAGCGGCGCCAGCGCGGCGCGGCGGTGCGCGTCGTCCGGCGCCAGCCCCTGTTCCTGGTGCATCGCCGCCACCAGCGGCAGCACGCGCTCCAGATCCTCGGGCCGTGCCAGGTGCAGTGCTGCGCTCATAGCCGCGCGAGCCGCTCGGTGAGCAGGGTGAAGAAGCCGTCGGCGTCGACATCACCCATGAAGGTCGCGTTGGGCGCGCGGTCCGTCACGCCCCACCAGTCGGCGACCGTCATGCCCAGCGTCAGCTCCGACCCGGTCTCGATCTCCACGTTGACGAGGCGCCCCGAGAAGAGCTCCGGCCGGATCAGCCAGGCCGTCACGCAGGGGTCGTGCAGCGGCGCACCCTCGGAGCCGTATTTCTCCCTGTCGAAACGCTCGAAGAAATCGGTCATCTGCGCGACGGCCTGGCCCACCGGCGTGCCGAGCGCGCGGAAGGCGTCGTTGCGCGCCGTCGTCACCAGCGCCTTGTGCGTCACGTCGAGCGGCATGACCGTGATCGGTGCGCCGGATTTGAAAACGATCTCGGCGGCCTGCGGGTCGACGTAGATGTTGAATTCTGCCGCAGGCGTGATGTTGCCGACCTCGAAATAGGCCCCGCCCATCAGCACGATCCCGGCCACGCGCGCCACGATGTCGGGCGCGCGCCGGAAGGCGGTGGCGATATTGGTGAGCGGCCCGAGCGGGCAGAGCGTGACGGAGCCCACAGGCTCCCGGCGCAGCGTCTCGACGATGAAATCGACTGCATGCGCCTCTTGCAGCGCCATGCGCGGCTCTGGCAGTTCGGGGCCGTCGAGGCCGGTGCGGCCGTGCACATGCTCGGCGGTGACCAGCGGGCGCTCCAGCGGGCGGTCGCAGCCGGCGAAGACACGGATGTCCGGCCGCCCGGCCAGTTCGCAGGTGATCCGGGCATTTCGGGCGGTCAGCGGCAGGGGCACGTTGCCCGCCACCGCCGTGATCCCCAGCACCTCGATCTCCTCGGGGCTGGCCAGCGCGAGCAGGATGGCGACCGCGTCGTCCTGTCCCGGGTCGGTGTCGATGATGATGCGGCGGGGCGGCATGGCTGTCCTGTCGTGCTGCGCGTCACAAGTGGCAGAGGCGGGCGGGCGGCGCAATCACCCCGCGCGCTCGGCGCGCTTCGCCGCCTCCCAGAGCGCGTCCATCTCGGCCAGGTCCGACTCCTCGGGCCGCTTGCCTTGTGCCCGAAGCGCGGCCTCTATCGCGCGGAAACGCCGCGTGAACTTGGCGTTGGCGCCGCGCAGCGCCTCTTCGGGGTCCACTCGCAAGTGCCGGGCGAGATTGGCCATGACGAAAAGCAGGTCGCCGAACTCCTCCGCGATCTCCGCGGGGCCCAGGCGGTCGCGCGCCTCGGTCAGCTCCGCCGCCTCCTCGGCGATCTTGTCCAGCACCTCCCCTGCGTGGGGCCAGTCGAATCCTACCCGCGCCGCGCGCTTCTGCAGTTTCACCGCGCGCATCAGGGCGGGCAGGCCGAGAGCCACGTCGTCCAGCACACCACCGCGGGCCTTTGCCGCGCGCTCGGCGGCCTTCACCGCCTCCCAGTCGCGGGTCTGCTGCGCGGCCGATTTCTCGCGGCTTTCCTCGCCGAAGACATGCGGGTGCCGGGCCACCATCTTGTCGGCGATCTTCTGCGCCACGGACTCGAAGTCGAAGAGCGCGGCCTCCTCGGCCATCTGCGCGTGATAGACCACCTGCAGCAGCAGGTCGCCAAGCTCACCTTCCAGTTCGTCCCAGGCCTCGCGCTCGATGGCGTCGGCGACCTCGTAGGCCTCCTCGATGGTGTAGGGCGCGATGCTGGCGAAGTCCTGTTCGATATCCCAGGGGCAGCCCGCCTCGGGGTCGCGCAGGCGGGCCATGACGGCCCGCAGGCGGTCGAGACCCGCGAGGCCGGGGAATGGATCGTCGGGCATTGCGGCCTATCCCGTCTTGCTGTTTGAAGGGGAGACTGGCCCGCGACACAGGGGGAGTCCATGCCCGTCATCAACCGTATCGCCGCGCTGGCCCCAGACATGGCCGGCTGGCGGCGGCATCTGCACGCGCACCCGGAAATCGGCTTCGACTGCCACGAAACGGCGCGCTTCGTGGCCGCGCAGTTGCGCGCCTTCGGCGTGGACGAGGTGCACGAGGGAATCGCGCGGACCGGCGTGGTGGGCGTGATCCAGGGCCGGGCTGCGGGGCCCGCGCTCGGCCTGCGCGCGGACATGGACGCGCTGCCCATGCCGGACGAAAGCGGTGCGGACTGGTCCTCGACCGTGGCGGGGCGGGCGCATGCCTGCGGCCACGACGGGCATACCGCGATGCTGCTGGGCGCGGCGAAATACCTCGCCGAGACGCGCAATTTCGCGGGCCGCGCGGTGGTGATCTTCCAGCCCGCCGAAGAGGATGGCGGCGGCGGCGGCGTCATGGTGGAGGAGGGCGTGCCCGACCGTTTCGAGCTGCGCGAAGTCTACGCGCTGCACAATCGCCCCGGCTTGCCCGTCGGGCATGTGGCCACGCGCGCCGGCCCGATCATGGCGGCGGTGGACGACTACCGCGTGACCTTCCGCGGGAAGGGCGGGCACGCGGCCCGCCCGCACGAGGCGCTGGACCCGATTCCTGCGGCGCTGGCCGCCGCGCAGGCGCTGCGCGCCCTGCCGTCGGAGGCCGATCCGCGCGCCGAGCTGCGCATCGCGCTCACGCAGGTGCAGGCCGGCACCACGACCAACGTGATCCCCGGCACCGCGATGCTGGCCGGCACCGTGCGCAGCTTCGACCCTCACTGGCGCGACTGGGCCGAGGACCGGGTGCGCGCGGTGATCGAGGGGGCTGCCGCGGCGCATGGCGTGACGGCCGATCTGGCCTACGACCGGTGGTATCCAGCCACCGTCAACCACCCGCGCGAGACCGCCTTCGCGGCGGAGGTCGCGCGCGACATCGTGGGCGATGCGGTGGACACCGAGACCGAGCCCAGCATGGGCGCGGAAGACTTCGCCTATCTGCTGGAGGCGCGGCCCGGCGCCTATCTGCTGGTGGGGCAGGGCGAGACGCCGATGTGCCACCACCCGGCCTATGATTTCAACGACGAGATCGCGCCGGTGGGCGCGAGCCTCTATGCCCGCCTCGTCGAGCGGGCGCTGCCGGTGGAGTGACGCGCATGGCGCTGGAGGATGCAGGCAGGCAGATCGACCACGCCTTCACCCGCGAGGATCTGAAGGGCGCGAGCTTCGAGAATACCTTCGCCGGCGCGACCTCGTTCCTGCGGCGACGCTATACCAAGGACCTGCGCGGCGTGGACGTGGCCGTGACCGGCGTGCCCTTCGACCAGGCGGTGACCAACCGCCCCGGCACGCGGCTTGGCCCCCGCGCGATCCGCGAGGCAAGCGCGCTCATGACCTACGACCCGCCCTATGGCTGGGGCGGCTGGAACCCGATGGAGGAACTGGCCATCGCCGACCATGGCGATCTGGCCTTCGACTACGCCCGGCCGGCCGAGTTTCCGGCGGCGCTGCGCGCGCATATCGCGGGCATCCTCGATGCCGGCGCGGCGAGCCTGGCGCTGGGCGGCGATCACTCGATTACCCTGCCGATCCTGGAGGCTTACGCGGCGAAGTTCGGGCCACTGGCGCTGTTGCAGTTCGACGCGCACACCGACACATGGGCCGATGACGACGCGGGCCGGAACGATCACGGCACGATGTTCTACAAGGCGGTCAAGCGCGGGCTGATCGACCCCGCCCGCTCGGTCCAGATCGGCATCCGCACGCACAATCCCGACCCGCTCGGCATCGCCATCATCGACGCGCCAGAGGTGCACAGGAACGGCCCCGAGGAGGTCGCGCGCAAGGCTCGCCGCATCCTGGGCGAGGGGCCCGTCTACCTGAGCTTCGATATCGACGCGCTCGACCCGGCCTTCGCGCCGGGCACCGGCACGCCGGTCTGGGGCGGGCTGGCAAGCTGGCAGGCGGCGGCGATCCTTCAGGGGCTTGCGGGCATCGACCTGCGCGGCGGCGACGTGGTCGAGGTCTCGCCGCCCTTCGACACAACGGGCGCAACGGCGGTGGCGGGCGCGCATGCGGCGGTCGAGATCCTGTGCCTGCTGGGCCACGCGCCAGGCCGGCGCTGACAGCAAGGCTGATCGGCCGGCGCCTGGAATGCGGCGGGACCGGGTCCGAAGGTGAACACCGCGGCCCGTGCCGGTGCATCAAGCGGGCTTGCAGGCCATTGCTCATAGGCCCTCGACCATGAAGGGCGCCTTACAAGGCCCTGATAAAAAAACCGTTACTCAATGCGGCCGGAACACTATTCCCATTCGATGGTGCCCGGCGGCTTGGAGGTGATGTCGTAGGTCACGCGGTTGATCCCGCGCACCTCGTTGATGATCCGCGTCGCCGTCTCTGTCAGGAAGTCGTGGGTGAAGGGATAGACGTCCGCCGTCATGCCGTCCACGCTTGTTACCGCGCGGAGCGCACAGGCGTAGTCGTAGGTGCGCCCGTCGCCCATCACGCCCACCGTGCGGACCGGCAGGAGCGCCGCAAAGGCCTGCCAGATCTCGTCGTAGAGCCCGTGGCGGCGGATCTGGTCGATATAGACCGCATCGGCCCGGCGCAGGATGGCGAGCTTGTCGCGGGTGATCTCGCCGGGGCAGCGGATGGCGAGGCCCGGGCCGGGGAAGGGGTGGCGCCCGATGAAGCGCTCGGGCAGGCCCAGCTCGCGGCCGAGCGCGCGCACCTCGTCCTTGAAAAGCTCGCGCAGCGGCTCGACGAGCCTCAAGCCCATCTTTTCCGGCAGGCCGCCCACGTTGTGGTGGCTCTTGATCGTGACCGACGGCCCGCCGGAGAAGCTGACCGATTCGATCACGTCGGGGTAGAGCGTGCCCTGCGCCAGGAACGCCGCCCCCTCGATCCGTCCTGCGTGCTCCTGGAAGACGTCGATGAAGAGCCGCCCGATGGTCTTGCGCTTCTCCTCGGGGTCGGAGACGCCCTCGAGCGCGTCGAGGAAGCGGTCCTGCTCCTCGGCGTGGATGAGCGGGATGTTGTAGGCATCGCGGAACATGCCCGTGACTTCCTGCGCCTCGCCCTCGCGCAGCAGGCCGTGATCGACGAAGACGCAGGTGAGCTGGTCGCCGATCGCCTCGTGGATCAGCACGGCGGCGACCGAACTGTCCACGCCGCCCGAGAGGCCGCAGATCACCTTCGCCTCGCCCACCTGCTCGCGGATCCTGGCGATCGCCTCGTCGCGGTAAGCGCCCATGGTCCAGTCGCCGGTGAAGCCCGCGATGCGCAGGAAATTGGCGTAGAGCTGCCGCCCGTTCGGCGTGTGGTGCACCTCGGGGTGGAACTGCACGGCGTAGAAATGCCGCGCAGGGTCGGCGGTGATGGCGAAGGGTGCGCCGGGGCTGGTGCCGAAGACCTCGAAGCCCGGGGCAAGGGCTGCGACGTGGTCGCCATGGCTCATCCAGACCTGCTCGGGGCCTTTCGCGAACCAGCCCTCCAGCAGGTCGAGCGGCTTGCCGGTGGCGTTGACCATGGCGCGGCCGAACTCTGCCGTGCCCTCGCCGCGCTCCACCCGGCCGCCCAGCATCTGCATCATCACCTGCTGGCCGTAGCAGATGCCCAGCACCGGCACGCCCAGCTCGAAGACGGCCCGAGGCGGGCGGGGGCTGCCCGCGTCGGGCACCGAGGCCGGCCCGCCCGACAGGATCACCGCCTTCGGCGCGAAGTCGCGCAGGAAGGCCTCGGTCACCTTCTGGAACGGGTGGATCTCGCAATAGGTATTCAGCTCGCGCAGGCGGCGCGCGATGAGCTGGGTGACCTGGCTGCCGAAATCGACGATCAGCAGGCGGTCGTGCTGGGTGGCATGGTCCATGGCCCGCTCCGTAAGGCGCGCGGGCTTCGGGCGCAAGCGCGGGGACGTGACACGGGGCAGGGGGGCTGTCCGCCCCCCTCGGCGGCTGGCGCCGCCTCACCCCCCGAGGGTATTTCGGGCAAGAGGAAGCAGCGGGGACCGCGCGGCCCATGTCGCTTTCGGACGAGGATGGCCGCAAATCGTCGCTGACGCGCCGGGGCAGCGCGGTAGACAGCCGGACACCGGGATCAGACAGCGCGAGGTGCGACATGGGCGAAGCGGCTGGCCGCAGGCGGGCACGGACGGGCGGCGGCGCGGCGCGGCGTGCCGAGCGCACCGCGCATCGCGTCGAGACCGCGCGCTTCATCGAGCGCGGCATTCCCGTCTTCGACATCCTCAACGCCGAGGCGCTGGAGATCATCGAGGCCAACGCCGAGACGGTGCTGGAGGAGATCGGCGTCAACTTCGTGTCGAACCCCGCCGCGCTCGACCGTTGGCGGGAGGCCGGCGCCGACGTGCAGGGCGAGCGGGTGCGTATCCCGCGCGGGCTGGCGCGGCAGCTCTGCGCCCATGCGCCCGCACGCTTCACCCAGCTTGCGCGCAACCCGGAGAAATCGGTGGAGATCGGCGGCGACACGATGGTCTGCGCGCCGGTCTACGGGCCGCCCTTCGTGCGCTCGGCCGCGGGCGGGCGGCGCTATGCCACGATGGAGGATTTCCGCAACTTCGTGAAGCTGGGCTACATGTCGAAGTGGCTGCACCACTCGGGCGGCACGGTCTGCGAGCCCACCGACATCCCCGTGAACAAGCGCCATCTCGACATGCTGCTGGCGCACATCCAGCTTTCGGACAAGCCCTTCATGGGGTCCGTGACGGAACCCTCGCGCGCGCAGGACTGCGTGCGGATGTGCGAGCTGCTGTTCGGCGCCGAGACGGTGCAGGACAACACCGTCATGACCTCGCTCATCAACGTCAACTCGCCGCTCACCTTCGACGACGTGATGATGGGCGCGCTGGAGGTCTATGCGGCGAACAACCAGGCCTGCATCGTCTCGCCCTTCATCGTCGGCGGCGCGATGGCGCCGGTCTCGGTCGCGGGGACGCTGACGCAGGTGCTGGCCGAGGTGATGGCGGGCGTGGCCTATGCCCAGCTGGTGCGCCGGGGCGCGCCGGTGATCTTCGGCGCCTTCGTCACCTCGATCGACATGAACTCGGGCGCGCCCACCTTCGGCACGCCGGAGGCGAGCCAGATCCTCTATGGTGCGGGGCAGCTTGCGCGGCGGATGAACCTGCCGTTCCGCTCCGGCGGCGGGCTCTGCGGCTCGAAGCTGCCCGACGCGCAGGCCGCCTACGAGACGACGCAGACGCTGAACGCCGCGCTTCTGGGCGGGGTGAACTTCATGCTGCACAGCTGCGGCTGGCTGGAGGGCGGGCTTGTCGCCTCCTTCGAGAAGTTCGTGATGGACGCCGACCAGCTGGGCGTACTGCACAAGATGGCCGCCGGCGTGCCCACCGACCTGAAGGCGCAGGCGATGGACGCAATCCGCGAGGTGGGACCGGGCGGGCACTACCTTGGCTGCGCGCACACGCAGGAGCACTTCAAGTCCGCCTTCTGGCGTACCGAGCTTTTCGACTACAAGCCGTTCGAGACCTGGGACGAAGAGGGCGCGCGCGACACGCAGGCGCTGGCCACCGCGCGGGTCGAGCGCCTCTTGTCGCACTACGAGGCACCGCCGCTCGACCCGGGCATCGCCGAGGCGCTGTCGGCCTATGTGGCCGGCCGCAAGGCCGAGATGCCCGACGCCTTCGCCTGAGCGGCTTCGCTCGCGGCGCGCAGCAGCCGCGCCTCTGCCATCAGCGCGATCAGCACCTCGACGTGGCGCGCCGCGGACCAGCCGGCGTCTCCGGCGGTGCGGCGCGCATCGAGGTCTGCCTCGAGTTCGAGGAGCGCCAGGGCGGCAGCCCCGTGCGACTGAACCGCCCCGTAGCCCAGAAGCCGCGGCAGATGCTGGTCGCGGCGATAGTCGGCCTGTCCCATCCGGGCTGCACGAATCAGGAGCGCGGGTCGGCGCAGCGCCGCAAGGCGGGTCTGGATGTCCTGCATGATCGGTCGTCCCTGTTCTGTCCCGGCAGGAGTGTTGCACACCCCAGGCGAGTGTTGCGCCGGCCCTGCCGGCAGCGTGCGGACGGCTGACTCAAGTTTATGAAATCGAAACAATGATCGGTCTTGGCGCGGGTCGTTTACTTTCGCGTAACGATTTCGCGCATAGGTTGTGGATAACTCTGTGGATTCATCGTGTGCTTGTGGGGGCACACGCCCAGGGGAGGGGAAATGGGGAAGCGCGAACCGGGTGCGACCGCCGCCGGCATGCCGGACTGGCTGCCTGTCGCCGTGCGACATTACCATCAGCATACCGAGGCAGGGCTGACGATTCGGCAGCTCGCCCGGGGCGCCGGCTGTCACGCCTCGACGGTGATGCGTCAGATCCGGCGCATGGAGGCGCGGCGCGACGACCCGCTCGTCGACGCCGGTCTGCGCCGACTGGGGCAGCGCGATGCGGGCCGGCTGCCGCCCTGCATCGATCGCGAGGCGGCGCGCATCCTGCGCCGGCTCGCGGAGCCCGGCGCGGTGCTGGCCGTGGCCGAAGGGATGGAAAAGGCGGTGGTGGTGCGCGAGACGCCCGAGGGCACCAGCCTGCGCACCGCGGTGCTGGACGCCGCGCTCGCGCAGGCCCTGGCGCTCAAGGAATGGATCGCCTGCCGCAAGTCCGGGCGGGTTGCACAATACTCGATCACGGGGGCCGGGCGGACGGCGCTCGCGCGGCGGGCCGAGGTTGCGCCCGGGCTGGGCGAAGCCGCCGCGGCGTTCGGCCATGCACCGGCGCGCGAGGCGCCGCGGGCACCCCGCTACGGGCCGGTCGAATCGCCGCTGCGGGCGCTGGCGCGCCGGCGCGATGCTCAGGGCCGTCCGTTTCTGTCCGAGGCGCTTGTCGCCGCCGGTGAGCGGCTGCGCGAGGATTTCGAACTTGCACAGCTCTGCGAAGCGGCTACCCAGGACTGGGACCGTTTCCTGACCGCGGGAACGACGGGTGGCGCCCCGCGTGCGGATGCCGTGAGCGGTCCCGCGGCGGCGCGTGCGCGCCTCGCCACCGCACTGGGCGAACTGGGTCCGGGGCTGGGCGATGTGGCGCTGCGCTGCTGCTGCTATCTCGAGGGGCTGGAAACGGCCGAAAAGCGGATGGGCTGGTCTGCGCGCTCGGGCAAGATCGTGCTGCGCATCGCGCTGCAGCGGCTGCGACGCCACTACGACGAGACGCTGGGGCCGGGCGGTCCGCTGATCGGTTGAGACAATTCGACTCGTATTGTCGCCAAACCCCGCGTTAGTGCCACATAGATCGAGCTTGCCAATTCGTCATCATGTGATAAGAAAAAATTATGAATATCACGCTGCGCCAACTCGCCTATTTCAAGGCGCTCGCCGAGCATCGCAACTTCGGCCGCGCGGCCGAAGCGGTGCATGTGAGCCAGCCCGCGCTCTCGGTGCAGATCCGGGAACTGGAGCGCACGCTGGGCGCGGCGCTGGTCGAGCGGCAGACGCGCGAGCTTGTGCTGACGCCCTTCGGCCGGGTCATCCTGAACCACGCGGAGCGGGTGCTGGGCGCCGTCGAGGGCCTTGCGCTGGCCGCGCGCTGGCGCGAGGGGCTGCGCGGGCAGTTGCGACTGGGCATGATCCCGACGATCGCGCCCTACATCCTGCCCGAGGCACTGGCCCGTCTGCGTGCGCGCGACATCGCGCTCGACGTGCAGGTGCAGGAGGGCAAGACCGGGCAGCTGCTGGAGTCGCTGCGCAGCGGGGCGCTGGACGTGGCCGTCATGGCGCTGCCGGCAGGCGCGGAGGGCATGGAGGAACACCTGCTCTTCGAGGATCGCTTCCTGCTGGCCGGCAGTGCGGCGCGGCTCGCCGGACTGGACGAAGCCGCGACCCTCAGACCCGAGGGGCTGGGCGACGGGCAGTTTCTGCTGCTCGAGGACGGGCACTGTCTGACCGACCAGACGCTGGAGGTCTGCGGGCGCAGTCGCGGGCACGCGCAGATCAACATGGGCGCCTCGTCGCTCGCCACGCTTTGCAGGCTGGTGGGCGCGGGCTTCGGGCTCACGCTGATCCCCGAACTCGCCGTTGCGGCCGAATGCCGTGCCGTGCCCGACATGGTGGTGCGCCGGTTCGCCGCGCCCGAGCCGTCCCGCCAGGTGGGTCTCGTGAAGCGACGCGGCAGCCTCGACAGCGCGGCGACGTCGGAACTGGCGGGGCTGCTGGCCGAGGCGGGAGAGGCCGCGCTGGAAGAGGCGCGGGGCAGGGTGGCGCCGCTCCGCGCCGCCTGACATCGCGGACCCAGCCGAATCGCGCCCGCCTGCGGCCACCCGCGACCACCCCTTTCGACCGGTCGGGGTAAACGAAGCGTAAGATGCGCTGCGCCGCTGCGGCCAGTTGCGGCGCCTCGCGTCAGCTGTCGCGTATACCGCACCGGTGCCGACTCTTCACCGCAGTCCCGCCACGGGAGAGCCCCGCTCGGGTCGCCTGCTTGGTCTCATCGCCTGCCCGCCGATCCGGCGCAGAGACCAGAGACCAGAGAGGTACCTCCCATGCTTTACCACGCAGAAACCAGCTTCGTTCCTGCCATTGCCGCCGGTACGCCCCAAGCGGCCTCGCTGCCCGCACCGGCACAGAGCGGGCTGATCGCCGGCACGCTGGTCGAGACCGACCGCGGCTGGCGCCCGGTGGAGGCGCTGCGCCCCGGCGACGAGGTGCAGACCTTCGACGGCGGCCTGCAGCGCGTGCTCACGGTGCAGAGGGAGGCCGTCACCGGCGCCGAGGGAGGGCTCGTGCTGATCCCCGGCGGCGTGCTGGGAGCGACCGTGCCGACAGAGCTTCTGCCCGCACAGCACGTGCTGCTTGTCCATCACGCGATCGAGGCGGCCTTCGACACGCCGGCCATTCTGGTGCGCGCGGGCCAGCTCGTGGGTCTGGGCGGCATCACCCGCCGGCCGGCCCGTGCCCGGCTGCGCGCGATCCGCCCGGGCCTTGCCGAGGAAGAGATCCTCTGGGCCAACGACGGGCTGCTGCTGCACGCGCCGCGCGCCCATGCCGCGACGCCCGACACCGAGAGTTTCTTCACCCGGCCCGGCACCGCGGCATTGGGCCGCGCGTTGCGCGCCGTCGAGGCGGCGCTTGCAGGGGCCTGATGGCGCGGCCGAATGGCCGGGATGCAACAGTGACGGGTGACGATCCCCGCCCCCCGTGCTACATGGCAGGCCAGAAAGACAGGAGCGTTGCCCCGACATGCGCGATCTGAACGACCCCGCCGTCCGCCACCCGGAAAAGGCCCATCGGCCCGACACCCCTCGCCTTCGCAAGCCCGACTGGATCCGCGTCAAGGCGCCTGCCAGCCCCGGCTACAATGCCACCCGCGACATCGTGCGCGAGCATCGCCTCACCACGGTATGCGAGGAGGCGGGCTGCCCCAACGTGGGCGAGTGCTGGGCGCAGGGGCACGCCACCATGATGATCATGGGCGAGATCTGCACCCGCGGCTGCACCTTCTGCAACGTGGCGACCGGGCGGCCCGACGCGCTCGACGTCTTCGAGCCGGGGCGCGTGGCCGATGCCGTGGCCAAGCTGGGGCTCGCGCATGTCGTGGTAACGAGCGTCGATCGCGACGACCTCGACGATGGAGGTGCGGGGCATTTCGCGCAGACCATCCGCGCGATCCGTCACCGCGCGCCGGACACGACGATCGAGATCCTGACGCCCGATTTCCTGCGCTGCGGGCCGGAAGCGCTGGAGACCGTCGTGGCCGCCCGTCCGGACGTCTTCAACCACAACCTCGAGACGGTGCCGGGGCTCTACCCCTCGGTCCGGCCCGGCGCGCGCTATTTCCATTCGCTGCGCCTGCTCCAGCGGGTTAAGGAGCTGGACCCGTCGATCTTCACCAAGTCGGGCCTCATGGTGGGCCTGGGCGAGACGCGGGCGCAGGTCCTGCAGGTGATGGACGACATGCGCTCGGCCGAGGTCGATTTCCTGACCGTCGGGCAGTATCTGCAGCCCACCCCGAAGCATCACGCGGTGGACCGCTTCGTGACGCCCGAGGAGTTCGCGTCCTACGAGAAGGCGGCCTGGGGCAAGGGGTTTTTGATGGTTTCGGCGACCCCGCTCACGCGGTCGAGCTATCACGCGGGCGAGGATTTCGCGCGGCTGCGCGCGAACCGCAAGCGGGCGCTGGCGGGCGCCTGAGGCGCCCGCGCCGCCGCGCGCGGCGGCAATTGGGTATTTGGGGACCATTGAAAGAGGGGCGGGCGCGCCCGGGCCTGTGCCGCGGGCTGAATGGGCCTTAAGGCGCCCGCGCCGGGTGCTGCTGGTGGCCCGCAGCGTCGGCGGCGCAGGGCCGCGCGATGGGCAATTCCCGTCTGGAAACGCGCGATGCCCCGCGGTAAGCAGGACACCCGAGCGGCAGGAGAGTGACGATGACGGACTGGGTGAAGTCGGGCTGGCGGGCGAAGCCCCGCGTGCAGATGCCGGACTGGCCGGAGGCGGAGGCGCTGACGGCTGCCGAGGCGCAACTGTCGAAGTATCCGCCGCTGGTCTTCGCGGGCGAGGCGCGGCGGCTCAGGACCCTGCTGGGACAGGCGGCGCGCGGCGAGGCCTTTCTCCTGCAGGGCGGCGACTGCGCAGAGAGCTTCGAGCAGTTCAGCGCCGACCTGATCCGCGATACCTTCAAGGTGCTGCTGCAGATGGCGGTGGTGCTGACCTACGGTGCCAAGGTGCCGGTGGTGAAGGTGGGGCGGATGGCCGGCCAGTTCGCCAAGCCGCGCTCCTCCCCGGTCGAGGTGATCGACGGGATGGAGCTGCCCGCCTATCGCGGCGACATCGTCAACGACCTGGCCTTCACGCCCGAGGCGCGGGTGCCCGACCCGCGGCGCATGCTGCAGGCCTATACGCAGGCCGCCGCCACGTTGAACCTGCTGCGCGCCTTCTCCACGGGCGGCTACGCCGACGTGCATCAGGTGCACCAGTGGACGCTGGGCTTCACCGAAAGCGAGAAGGCCGCCCGCTATCGTGCCATGGCGTCACGGATTTCCGACACGCTCGATTTCATCAAGGCGGCCGGCGTGACGGGCGACCAGGCGCATTCGCTGCAGACGGTCGAGTTCTACACCAGCCACGAGGCGCTGCTGCTGGAATACGAGGAGGCGCTCTGCCGGCGGGATTCGACCTCCGGCAAGTGGCTGGCCGGCTCCGGGCACATGATCTGGATCGGCGACCGGACGCGCCAGCCCGACGGCGCGCATGTCGAATTCGCGCGCGGGGTGATGAACCCTGTGGGGCTCAAGTGCGGCCCGTCGATGACGGTAGACGATCTGAAGCGCCTGCTGGCAACCCTGAACCCGGCGAACGAGGCCGGGCGGCTCACGCTGATCGCACGATTCGGGGCGGGCAAGGCGGGCGAGCACCTGCCGAGACTGATCCGAGCGGTCGAGGAGGAGGGGGCGCAGGTGCTCTGGGTCTGCGACCCGATGCACGGCAACACGATCAAGTCCGACAGCGGCTACAAGACCCGCCCCTTCGACGCGGTGCTGCGCGAGGTGCGGGAATTCTTTGCCGTTCACGGGGCCGAGGGCACGATCCCTGGCGGGGTGCATTTCGAGATGACGGGGCAGGATGTGACCGAATGCACCGGCGGGGTGCGCGCGGTGACCGAGGCGGACCTGCACTCGCGCTACCACACGGCCTGCGACCCGCGGCTGAATGCCAGCCAGGCGCTCGAACTGGCGTTCCTCGTGTCGGAGGAACTGACGCAACTCCGCGATCCGGGGCGGCGGAAGGCGGTCTGATCCCGGCGCGGGGGAAGCGGTTTGCAAACCGCTTCAAGGGCCTTGCAAGGCCCTTGTCCCGCGCCGCTCAGCCGTCGCTGTCCGGCTTTACAAGCCGCAGATGCGGCGCAGCGCGGCGCGGTGGCGCGTCATAACCGCGGCCGGGTTCGGCCAGCCCCGGGGCAGGTGCGCGGGCCGGCCTGGGCGCAGCGGCGATGTCGCGCAGCGCCACCTCGGCAATCGTGAACTGCCGGGGCGCGCGGCCGATCCGGCCTTCCGTCTCCAGGCATCCTAGCACCCGGCTGACCTCGTTCGCATCGCTCAGAAGGGGCAGCATCAGCAGCCGCCCGGCGAGCGTCGGGCGCCCGAAGCCGGGCTGTGCCTCGAGCGCCAGCCGGGCGATCGACGGGCGGTCCATGACCGCTTCGACTGCGCCTCCAAGTGTTTCTTGCGCCGCGCCGGCAAAGAGCGCGGAGAGCGGCAGTCCCCGCGCCTCGGCGCCGGCGAGGTCGCTCAGGTGCCGTCCGGCAATCCTCAGCCGGCCTTGCCGCGGCGCGATCCGCTCCAGGATGAACGCGTATTCCAGGGCATCCTCGATGCCGCGCGGATCGATTTCGGCGCGCGCGGGCACGGGCCTGCCGCCGCGCAGCGCGTGCCAGTAATTCTCGACCAGTCCGACGGCGCGGAAGCGCCGGGCCTCCCTGAAGCTTGCCATGCGGATCACCTTTCCGTTGCCGGCCTTTGGGTCGGTCGTCGCTGCGCGCGCCGGCTGGCGCGTCGCGCAATGCTCCTTGCGCATGAGTTCGCCCCTCATCGAACGCCCCGCCATCGTGCGGCACGGGCTCGGCGGGCGCGCCGGCACGTCAACCCTGCCTTCACAATGGTTACCCTGCCATTAATCTCGCACGGTTTTCGCCGAATTCGCAGGGAAATCGGAACGATTGGTTAACCTGCCGGGGGTTGCCCCCGCCCCCTCGCCTGGCATAGCTGGCGCGGTCGGAGCAGGGGAGGGTGGCCGTGATCCGCTCGATGACGGGCTTCGCCTCGGGGCGGGGCGCCGGGCTGGGACAGACCTGGAACTGGGAGCTGCGCGCGGTCAACGGGCGCGGCCTGGACCTGCGCCTGCGCCTTCCCGAGGGGATCGACGGGCTCGAGGCCGGCCTGCGCGCGCGGCTGCAGGAGGTGGTGAGCCGCGGCAATGTCACGCTGAACCTGCGCATGGCGCGCAGCCCCGAGGTGGAGGCGGCGCAACTCGACCCCGCGCGCCTCGACGGGGTGCTGCAGGCGGTCGCCGCCGTGGAGGCGCGCGCCGCGGCGCAAGGTCTGGAACTCGCGCCGGTGCGGGCGACCGACCTGCTGGCGCTGCGCGGCGTGTTGCGCGAGACCGCGCCCGAGGCCGATCCGGCCGCCCTGCGCGCGGCGCTTCTTGCGGATGTCGAGCCGGTCCTGGAGGCCTTCCTCGCCATGCGGGCGGAAGAGGGCCGCGCGATCGACGCGGCGCTGCGGCGCGAGATCGACACGGTGGAGCGGCTGGCGGGCGAGGCCGCGGCCGCAGCCTCGGCGCGCGCCGGTGCTGCGGGCGACACGCTTCGGGCGGCACTCCTGCGCCTGCGCGCGGCGGTCGAGGTGGACGAGGGACGCATCGCGCAGGAGCTTGCGCTGATCGCCGTGAAATCCGACGTGACGGAAGAGCTTGACCGGCTGGCCGCGCATGTCGCCGCGGCGCGGGCGCTGCTCGCCGCCGGCGGCGCGGTGGGCCGCAAGCTCGATTTTCTGACTCAGGAGTTCAACCGCGAGGCCAACACGCTCTGCGCGAAGTCCGGCGACACCGCGCTCACCGCCATCGGGCTGGAGATCAAGGCGGCGGTGGACCGGATGCGCGAACAGGTCCAGAACGTGGAGTGAGGAACATGGCGACGCGGCGCGGCCTTCTGATCATCCTCTCCTCGCCCTCGGGCGCGGGCAAGTCCACGCTGGCGCGGCGCCTGCGGGACTGGGATTCCTCGATCGTCTTTTCCGTCTCGGCCACCACGCGGCCGCCGCGCGCGGGCGAGGTGGACGGGCAGGACTATCGCTTTCTCGACGAGGCGCGCTTCAAGGCACAGGTCGCCAGCGGCGAGATGCTGGAGCACGCGCATGTCTTCGGCCATTTCTACGGCTCGCCGCGCGCGCCCGTCGAGGCGGCCATCGACGCGGGGCGCGACGTGCTCTTCGACATCGACTGGCAGGGTGCGCAGCAGATCCGCAACTCGGCGCTCGGGGTGCACACGCTGTCGATCTTCCTGCTGCCGCCCTCGATCGGCGAGTTGCGCCGGCGGCTGGAGACGCGGGCCAAGGACACCTCCGAGACCATCGCCCGGCGAATGCAGAAGAGCTGGGACGAGATCAGCCACTGGGACGGCTACGATTTCGTCCTCGTCAACGACGATCTCGACGCCACCGAGGAGAAGCTGCGCGTGATCGTGACCGCCACCCGCCTGCGCCGGCTGCAGCAGCCGGGGCTGACCGACCACGTCCGCCGCCTGCAGGCCGAATTCGAGGAGACGACATGACGCTTTACGCTTTGGACGGCGTTGCCCCCGAGATCGCCGGGGACACCTGGGTCGCGCCCGACGCCAGGCTGATCGGTCGCGTGATCGTGGAAGAGGGCGCCTCGGTCTGGTTCGGCTGCACGCTCAGGGGCGACAACGAACCCATCACCGTGGGCGCAGGCTCGAACGTGCAGGAGAACTGCGTCGCCCACACCGACATGGGCTATCCGCTGGTGATCGGGCCGGGCTGCACCATCGGGCACAAGGTCATGCTGCACGGCTGCACGATCGGGGAAAACTCGCTGATCGGCATGGGCGCGATCGTGCTCAACGGCGCGCGGATCGGCAGGAACTGCCTGATCGGGGCGGGCGCGCTGATCACGGAGGGCAAGGAGATCCCCGACGGCAGCCTTGTCATGGGCGCGCCGGGCAAGGTGGTGCGGGCGCTGGACGACACGGCCATCGAGGGGCTGAAGTGGTCCGCGTTGCATTACCAGGAGAACATGCGCCGCTATCGCGCGGGCCTGACGGCGGTCTGAGCGGCGCACGGGGCAGGGGGGCTGTCCGCCCCCCTCGGCGGCTTTCGCCGCCTCACCCCCCGAGGGTATTTGGGGCAAGAGGAAGGACCGGGCGGACCCGGTGCAGGTGTGCGATGGCAGAACAGAGACCGGGCCTGATGCGGCCCTTTCCGGTGACCACAGGGGTGAGCGCGCCGGTGGCGGCGCCGATCCAGCCCTCCGTGGTCTATGCGGCCGAGAGCCCCACGGCGCTTGATGCGCAGTACGAGGGGCGCGTGCAGGGTCATACCTATGCGCGCGAGGGCCATCCCAACGCGGCGGCGCTGGCCGCGCGGATCGCGGCGATGGAGGGCTGCGAGGCGGGACTTGTGACCGGCTCGGGCATGGCCGCGGTGGCGGCCGCGCTGATGGGGCTGCTGGCGGCGGGCGACCACGTCGTGGGCAGCGACCAGCTCTATGGCCGCTCGCTGCGCCTGCTGCGGGAGGATCTGCCGCGGCTTGGGGTGGCGGCCGGTTTCGCGGATGCGACGGATGCGGCGGCGGTTGCCGCGGCATTGCGGCCCGAGACGCGGATGATCCTGATCGAGACGGTCTCGAACCCGATGCTGCGGGTGGCCGACCTGGAGGGAATCGCGGCGCTGGCGCGGGAGCGCGGCGTGCTTCTGGCGGTGGACAACACCTTTACCACCCCGCGGGCGCTGCGGCCCTTCGAATACGGGGCCGACATCGTCATCCATTCGGTGACCAAGCTGCTGGCGGGGCACGCGGACGCGACGCTGGGCTGGGTGGGCGCGCGCGACGCGGGCCTGGCGGAGCGGATGGAGCGCTTCGCGGTGACGCTGGGGCTGACGGCGAGCCCCTTCGACTGCTGGCTGGCGGAGCGGGGCCTGTTGAGCTTCGATCTGCGCTACGACAGGGCGGAGGCGACGGCGGCGGCGCTGGCCGACCGGATCGCCGGGATGCCGGGGGTGCAGAAGGTGCTCTACCCGGGGCGCGCCGACCATCCGGACGCCGCGCGCGCGGCGGCGCTGCTGCGGGGGCGCTTCTGCAACATGGTGAGTTTCGAGATCGCGGGCGGGCGGGCGGCGGCGGATGCCTTCGCCCGCGCGGCGGGGCAGGCGGGCCTGCCGCTTGCCCCGACGCTGGGCGACGCCGGCAGCACGCTGTCGCATCCGGCAAGCTCGTCGCACCGCGGGCTCACGGCCGAGGGGCGCGCGGCGCTGGGGATATCGGAGGGAACCTTTCGGCTTTCGGTGGGGCTGGAGGATCTCGAGGCCCTGAGCGCGGCGCTGGCGCGGGCGGCAGAGGCGGGCGCGGCAGAGGCGAGGGCGGGCTGAGCACGCTTTACAAGCGCCGCGGGCTCTGAAATCTACGCTGCGCGCCGCGGCCGGCACCGCGGCCTTTTCCCTGCGTGGTCCTCCTCATGTCCCAGCCTGTCGTCGCCTCGCTCGTCGCTGCCCTGCCGATGCCCGCCGTTGCCATCGGCCCGAACGAGCGCATCGAGACCGCCAACGAAGCCGCCGTGCGGCTCTTCGGCGAGGGGATCGAGGGGCGGCATTTCATCACGGCGCTGCGACAGCCCGGACTGCTCGACGCGATCGAGGGGGGCCTGCGCGAAGGCCAGCGCCGGCAGGCGGATGTCCTGACCCACGACCGCGGGCAGGATCTGGTGTTTCGCGCGACGGTGGCGCCGGCGCAGCTGCGCGAGGGGGCGCTGCAGGGGCGCGGCGTGCTCGTGATCCTCGAGGACGTCACGCCGATGGAAAAGGCGGGCCAGATGCGGCGGGATTTCGTGGCCAACGTCAGCCACGAGTTGCGCACGCCGCTGACCGCGCTGATGGGATTCATCGAGACGCTGAAGGGACCCGCGCGCGAGGACCCCCAGGCGCGCGAGCGGTTTCTGGGCATCATGGAGGCCGAAGCGGGACGGATGAACCGGCTGGTGGGCGACCTGCTGTCGCTGAGCCGGGTGGAGGCCGACGAGCGGATGCGCCCGGCGGAACGTGTTGCGCTGGGCGGGCTGCTGCGGTCGTGCCTCAACGGTCTCGCACCGCTTGCGGCCGAGGCCGGCGTGACGCTGGTGGATGCGCTGCCTGCGGGCGAGGACGGCCCCGAGATCCCGGGCGACCCGGACCAGCTTCGGCAGGTGTTCGGCAATCTCGTGGAGAACGCGATCAAGTATGGCGGACGGGGCTGCGAGGTGCGCCTGTCGATGGATCCGCCCGCCTACGAGCCGCGCCTGCGCGCCACCGGCGTCTGCGTGCGTGTCTCCGACACCGGGCCGGGCATCTCCGAGATCCACCTGCCGCGGCTGACCGAGCGATTCTATCGCGTCGACAACCACCGCTCGCGCGAGATGGGGGGCACGGGGCTGGGCCTCGCCATCGTCAAGCACATCGTGAATCGCCACCGCGGGCGGCTGCGAATCGAGAGCGCGCCAAGCGCGGGCAGCACCTTCAGCGTCGTCCTGCCGGTGGACTGAGGCGCGGCCGAACGGTCTGACGCCACGGCAGTGGCGCGCGCAGCGCCCGGAAAACAGACATGTCGCAAAACTGTTACAAATGCGTCACAAAAGCATAGTGCAGGCGGCCTAGTGCCGGGGCGAGATCGCGCTGCCGCGGTCCTCAACAGAACCTGGGAGTAATCCATGAGCTTCGTGAAACTTTCTGCCTCCGCGCTGGCGATCGCCGCCATCGGCGCGACCGCAGCCTCGGCGCGCGACGAGATCCGCCGCGTCGGCTCGTCCACCGTGTTCCCCTACACGCAGGCTGTTGCCGAGCAGTTCGCAAACAACACCGACTTCCCCTCGCCGATCGTCGAATCGACCGGCACGGGCGGCGGCATGCAGATCTTCTGCGGCGGCATCGGCGAGGACTATGCCGACATCACCGGCGCCTCGCGCCGCATGAAGGCGTCCGAATACGAGCTCTGCGTCGAGGGCGGCGTCACCGACATCACCGAGGCGCGCATCGGCTCGGACGGCCTGTCGATCGCCATCTCGCGCGACAACGACTTCGACTGGGATCTCACGCTGGAAGAGATCTACCTGGCGCTGGGCGCCATGGTGCCGGTCGACGGCGAGTGGGTCGAAAACCCCTACACCACCTGGGACGAGATCAACTCCGACTTCCCGGAGACCGAGATCGAGGTTCTGGGCCCCCCGCCGACCTCGGGCACCCGTGACGCCTTCGTCGAACTGGCGATGTGGGAAGGCTGCATGGAGCTCGACTACGTCAAGGACGGCGAGTACGGCGAGGACTGGGTCGAGGAGAACTGCTCGCGCATGCGCACCGACGGCCCCTTCATCGAGGCCGGCGAGAACGACAACCTGATCGTTCAGCGCCTGCAGGCCAACTCCGACGCGATGGGCATCTTCGGCTACTCCTTCCTGTTCGAGAACCAGGACACGCTGAAGGCCGTCACGATCGAAGGCGTCGAGCCCATGTCGGAAACCATCGCCGACGGCTCCTACCCGATCTCGCGTCCGCTGTTCTTCTACATCAAGAACGCGCACCGCGGCGTGATCCCGGGCTTCAACGAGTTCCTCGAAGAGTACATGTCCGAGGACGCGCTGGCGCCCGGCGGCTACCTCGAAGAGCGCGGCCTGGTTCCGCTCTCCGAAGACGCCCGCGACGAACTGCGCGAGCGCGTGGCCGACGCGGTCACCATGGATCCGATCGAATAAGTCGGCTCCCACTGCATCAGACCGCCCGGCCCCGTGCCGGGCGGTCACCAGTTTTTTCAGGTCGGTGCCCATGACACTCGCCCCCTTCGTCATCCTGCTGCTGGCCGCCGTCGTCGGTTATGCGATCAATCTTCAGGCCGCCCGTGCGATCCGCGCCGGGGGCACCCGGCTGCATTCGCTGGAAAGCTTTCACGCGCTCTTCTCGTTGCTTCTGATACTCGTGCCGGTGCTGGTGCTCGTATTGATCTGGCTCGCCGTCGAAGGCGCCGTGATCCACTGGGTCCTCATGGCATCCCTGCCCGAGGGCGTTCTTGACGGGATGGGATCGGGGCAGATCCAGCTCATCGGCGCCGAGATCCGGTCGATCGCCGGGGGCCGCGTCTTCGGAACGCCCGAGGACTGGAAGCTGGAGGCGGCGGACCGGCTGGTGCGCTACCGCGCGATCTCCTCCTGGCTTCTGGTCGTCGTCGTGGTCCTGCTGTCCGCCGGGCTGATCGCCTTCGCGCGCAGCAGGGTCGCGGCCGAGTTCCGCGCGCGGCAGCGGGTGGAGCGGATCACCTCGGGGCTGATGATCTTCTGCGCGACGGTGGCGATCTTCACCACGGTGGGCATCGTCTTTGCGCTGACCTTCGAGACGATCAAGTTCTTCCAGCTCGTCCCGTTCACGGAATTCCTGTTCGGCCTGAACTGGGAGCCGCAGATCCCGATCCGCGAGGACCAGATCGCGGCCGAGGGTGCGTTCGGCGCAGTGCCGGTGTTCCTGGGCACCATCGTGATCGCCTCCGTCGCGCTGCTTGTGGCGGTGCCGGTGGGCCTGCTGACGGGCATCTACCTCAACGAATTCGCGCCGCGAAAGCTGCGCGCGGGGGTCAAGCCGGTGCTCGAGATCCTCGCCGGCGTGCCGACGGTCGTCTACGGCTTCTTCGCCATCCTCGTGGTGGCTCCGGCGCTGCGCACCTGGGGCCAGAGCCTGGGCCTCGACGTGGCCTCCAACACCGCGCTCGCGGCGGGCAGCGTGATGGGCGTCATGCTGATCCCCTTCATCTCGTCCTTCGCCGACGATGCGCTCTCGGCGGTGCCGCAAAGCCTGCGCGACGGGGCGCTGGCGCTGGGGGCGACGCGGGCGGAAATGATGCTGAACGTGCTGTTCCCCGCGGCCATCCCCGGCATCGTCGGCGGCATCCTGCTGGCGGTCAGCCGGGCCATCGGCGAGACGATGATCGTCGTGATGGCCGCCGGCCTGATCGCGAGGATGACCATCAATCCGCTCGACAGCGTGACGGCGGTGACCGTGCAGATCGTGACCCTGCTGATCGGCGATACGTCGTTCGACGACCCCAAGACGCTGGCGGCCTTCGCGCTTGGCATGGTGCTGTTCGTCGCGACGCTGATCATCAACGTCTTCGCCTTGCGGATCGTCCGCAAGTACCGTGAAATCTACGACTGAGGTCCGCGCAGAGATGACCGACATCACCAACGAAAACGCCCGCGCGCGCCCCGTCTACGGCACCGCAGCCGTCGTGCAGAAGAGCCTCGCGCGGCGCAACCGCAAGCAGGTCATGCTGCAGGCACTGGGGCTGGCCGCGATCTCCTTTGCCCTGCTGATGCTGGGCATCCTGCTCTTCTCGATCGTCGCCACGGGCTACCACGCCTTCACCCAGACCCATGTCGAGATCGAGGTCTATGTCGATCCCGAGAAGGTCAGCGAGGACGACCCGCGCAGCGGCGCGTTCCGCGACGTTCTGAGCGACTCCATGGGGCAGTATTTCCCCGATGTGGACATGTCCGATGTCGCCGCGGCGCGCGAGGTCTCGTCGATCCTGTCGAACGGGGCGCAGTTCACCCTGCGCGACATCGTGGTGGAAGACCCCTCGCTGATCGGCGAGACGATCAGCCTGAAGGTGCCGGTATCGGACCCCTACGACCAGCTTGCCAAGGGACTGGTCGGGCGCGACACGCCCGAGGAGAACCGGCGCGTCAACGACGCCGCGATCGAACGGTTCGACCGGCTGGACGAACTGGGGATCGTCTCGACGCCGCTGAACACAGCGCTCGTCACAGAGGCCGATTCGCGCTTTCCGGAGCTTGCCGGCCTGAAGGGGGCGCTGGTGGGCTCCTTCTGGGCGCTGCTGACCTGCTTCCTGATCTCCTTTCCGCTCGGCATCGGCGCGGCGATCTACCTGGAGGAATTCGCGCCCAAGAACCGCGTCAGCGACTTCATCGAGGTCAACATCAACAATCTGGCGGCGGTGCCCTCGGTCGTTTTCGGCCTGCTCGCGCTGGCGGTCTTCATCAACTGGTTCGGACTGCCGCGATCCGCGCCCTTTGTGGGCGGCCTCACGCTGGCCTTGATGACGCTTCCCACCATCATCATCGCCACCCGCGCGGCGCTCAAGGCGGTGCCGCCCTCGATCCGCGAGGCGGCGCTCGGCGTGGGCGCCTCGAAGCACCAGGTGGTCTTCCAGCACGTCCTGCCGCTGGCGATGCCGGGCATCCTGACCGGCACGATCATCGGTCTTGCGCAGGCGCTGGGGGAAACCGCCCCGCTGCTGCTGATCGGGATGAATGCCTTCATCACTTCCGCGCCCGCGTCGCCCTTCGACAGCGCCACGGCGCTGCCGACGCAGATCTTCATCTGGGCGGACAGCCCGGAGCGTGGTTTTGTCAGCCGGACCTCGGCCGCAATCATTGTGCTGCTCACGTTCCTGATCACCATGAACGCCCTGGCAATCTACCTGCGCAACAGGTTCGAACGGAAATGGTGATAAGGAGAGCCGGCATGTACGACGTCCAAAGCCACGCGGAGCAAGCCTTGCAGCAGCACGACATCAAGATCTCGTCCCGAAACGTGCAGGTCTATTATGGCGACACACAGGCCCTCAGGGATGTCGACATAGACATCGAGGACAAGACGGTGACCGCCTTCATCGGCCCCTCGGGCTGCGGGAAATCCACCTTCCTGCGCTGCCTGAACCGGATGAACGACACCATCGACATCGCCCGCGTCGAGGGCACGATCCTGCTCGACGGCGAGGACATCTACGACAGGAACCTCGACCCGGTGCAGCTGCGCGCGCGCGTCGGCATGGTGTTCCAGAAGCCCAACCCGTTTCCGAAGTCAATCTACGACAACGTGGCCTATGGCCCCAAGATACACGGCATGGCGCGGACCAAGGCGGATCTCGACGAGATCGTGGAACGCGCGCTGCGCCGGGCCGCACTCTGGGACGAGGCCAAGGACCGGCTTCAGGCCTCCGGCACCGGCCTCTCGGGCGGCCAGCAGCAGCGGCTCTGCATCGCCCGCGCCGTGGCGACCGAGCCGGAGGTGCTGCTGATGGACGAGCCGGCCTCGGCGCTCGACCCGATCGCCACCGCGCAGATCGAGGAGCTGATCGACGAGCTGCGGCAGACCTATTCGGTGGTGATCGTCACCCATTCGATGCAGCAGGCCGCGCGCGTCAGCCAGAAGACCGCCTTCTTCCACCTCGGAAACCTCGTGGAATACGGCGAGACCTCGAAGATCTTCACCAACCCCGAGGATCCGCGCACCGAAAGCTACATCACCGGTCGGATCGGATAAGGACCAAGATGCAGGAAACGCCGCATATCACCTCGGTCTATGACCGCGACCTCGAGGCCATACAGGCGCGCATCATGAAGATGGGCGGACTGGTCGAGGCCGCGATCATGCATGCCGCCAGTTCGCTCGAGACACGCGACGAGGCGCTGGCCGAGCAGGTCCGGCATGACGACGCAGTGATCGACAGCCTGGAGGAACAGATCAACGAGGAAACCGCGCGCCTGATCGCCCTGCGCGCGCCCACCGCGGGCGACCTGCGCCTGATCCTTGCCGTGATGAAGATCGCCGGCAACCTCGAGCGCATCGGCGACCTGTCCAAGAACATGGCCAAGCGCACCGGCGTCCTGATCCAGATGCAGACCATCCCGGGCGCGCCCGCCGCGCTCCGGCGCATGGCGCGCGAGGTGGAGCTGATGCTCAAGGACGCGCTCGACGCCTACATCCAGCGCGACGAGCGGCTTGCGCGCGACGTTATCCATCGCGACGCCGATGTGGACCAGATGTACAATGCCATCTTCCGCGAGTTCCTGACCTTCATGATGGAGGATCCGCGCAACATCACCGCCTGCATGCATCTGCACTTCATCGCCAAGAACATCGAGCGCATGGGCGACCATGTGACCTCGATCGCCGAGCAGGTGATCTTCCTCGTCAGCGGAGAGCCCCCGCGCGAGCAGCGGCCCAAGGCCGACAAGACCTCGCTCGACCCCAGGCTCGCGCCCGATGCGGACGAGGCCGGAGACTGAGACCATGCCAGCCGATCAGCCCGTCGTCCTGGTCGTCGAGGACGAACACGCACAACGCGAAGTCCTTTCCTACAACCTTGAAGCCGAGGGGTTCCGCGTGGCCCGTGCCGCGAACGGCGAAGAGGCGCTGCTGCTCGTCGAGGAAGAGGCGCCCGACCTCATCGTGCTGGACTGGATGCTGCCCAACGTCTCCGGCATCGAGGTCTGCCGCCAGATCAAGTCGCGCCCCGAAACCCGGGGCGTTCCGGTCATCATGCTCTCGGCCCGGTCGGAAGAGGTGGATCGCGTGCGCGGGCTGGAGACCGGGGCCGACGACTATGTGGTCAAACCCTATTCGGTGATGGAGCTGATGGCGCGGGTGCGCGCGCAGCTGCGCCGCACGCGGCCGGCCTCGGTCGGGCAGCAGCTGATCTATGACGATGTCCTGCTCGACGCCGAAACTCACAAGGTCTTCCGGGGCGACAAGCCGCTCAAGCTGGGGCCGACCGAGTTCCGCCTGCTGGCCACCTTCATGGAAAAGCCGGGCCGCGTCTGGACGCGCGAGCAGCTTCTCGACCGTGTCTGGGGGCGTGATATCTACGTCGATACCCGGACCGTGGACGTGCATATCGGCCGGCTGCGCAAGGCGCTCTGCCAGCACGGCGGCCCGGATCTCGTGCGCACGGTGCGCGGCGCGGGCTACGCGCTGGGATAATCCCTTTCTGACAATGGCTTGCGCGCCGCTCTCGAGGTGGCATGCGCGCCCTTGCACTGCTGCATCGGGCGGTGTTTCCTGCCGCGCAAGGGTGTTGCGCGGAGCCTTTCTTGGGTAACCTGTGGGAAACGAGTGCGGCCGAGCAGATCGCGGCGCCGCCGCTGGAGCACGAGGTCAGCGCCGATCTCGCCATCGTCGGCGGCGGCTATACCGGGCTTTCGGCGGCGCTGCACGCGGCGGAACGCGGCGCTCGGGTCGTGCTGCTGGAAGCCGACCGCTTCGGCGCGGGTGGGTCGGGCCGCAACGTCGGTCTGGTCAATGCCGGGCTCTGGCTGCCGCCGGGCGACCTGATCGACCTGATGGGCGAGGACGCGGGCCGGCGCTTCAACACGGCCATGGGGCAGGGGCCCGACGCGGTCTTCGACCTGATCGAGCGGCATGGCATCGCCTGCGAGCCGGTGCGCGCGGGTACGCTGCACTGCGCCCATGGGCACGCCGGGATGGAGGATCTGCGCCGTCGCCACGCTCAGGGCCTGGCCGCCGGCGCGCCGGTAACGCTCCTGTCGGCCGCAGAGGCGCGCGCCCGCACCGGCAGCCCCGCCGTGCAAGGCGCGCTGCACGATGCGCGCGCGGGCACGATCCAGCCGCTGGCCTATGCACGCGGGCTTGCACGCGCCGCGCAGGAGGCGGGCGCGCGGCTTCACGAAACCTCTCAGGTCACGGAAACGCAATACGAAAACGGTGTCTGGCGACTGGTCACGGGGCAGGGCGGCCGGGTCGCGGCGCGGCATCTGCTCTTCGCCACCAACGGCTATCACCGCGCGCCGCGTGGCGGTGACCTGCCGCGCCTGGCGGTTCTGCATTTCTTCCAACTCGCGACCGAACCGCTGCCCGAGGACCGGATCGCGGAGGTTCTGCCCGGCGGCGAAGGCGCCTGGGACACCGGAACGGTGATGACCTCCTTCCGCCGCGACGCAGCGGGCCGCGTGATCCTCGGCGGCATGGGACGGGCAGACGGGCTGGCGCGCGGGCTGCATCATGGCTGGGCGCGGCGCAAGCTGGCCGCGCTCTATCCCGCGCTGGCCGGCGCGCGCTTCGAGCACGAGTGGACCGGACGCATCGCCGTGACCGGCGACCACATCCCGAAGGTCCTCGAGCCGGGCCGCGGCGCATTGGCGGTCTTCGGCTATTCCGGCCGCGGCATCGCCCCGGGCACCATGCTGGGGAGGGCGGCTGCGGAGGCTCTGCTGGAAGATCGTCCCGAGGCGCTGCCACTCAGCCCGCTGGCGAGCTATGAGGACAGCGCGCCGCGATTGCGCAGCCTGATCTACGAGGCCGGCGCGATGGCGTGGCATCTCGCCGGTGCAAGGATGCGGCGAGGCTGACGCGGCGCGTGGAGCGCGATGCCGCAAGAGACAGTCGCATAATCAATATTATGTTAAATAATGACGGCTGAGGTCTTCCGCACAAACCCGGCATGTGCCTTGAAAACCTCGGCTGCCGGCCTGTCGCGGCCCATCGCGCTGGACAGGCTGCGATGCGCGCGGCTAAGCAGACCTGCGAACGACCGGACGTCAATCGATGCCCCTTGTCCTGATCCTGAACGGACCGAACCTGAACCGCCTCGGCCAGCGCGAGCCCGATGTCTACGGGCGTGTCACGCTGGACGAGATCGAGCGGATGTGCCGCGCCCACGGCGCGCGCCACGGGCTCGAGATCGAGACGACGCAGAGCAATCACGAAGGCGTCCTGATCGACCGCATCCAGGCGGCCGACAACGAGGCCGACGGCGTCGTCCTGAACGCCGGCGCCTACACGCATACCTCCGTCGCGTTGCGCGATGCGATCGCCTCCGTCGCCATCGCGGTGGTCGAGGTGCATCTGTCGAACGTGCACGCGCGCGAAG